>DASSJE010000506.1:0-9375 GCA_035691365.1 Terriglobia bacterium | reverse complement strand
CTCCCGCCCCAAAAAGCTGCAAGCAGTCAGCTCTCCTCAGTCGTTTTTGTCGCATCAGTTTTCTGTATCTTCCCTGGCGTTGTCTGCAGGTCTCAAAGCGGACCCACATTGTTGGGGACCCTTGCAGTGCAGAAACAAAGGCTGTGATGTGATGGAAGTGCCGCTGGTTCTCAACTGGAAGTCAAGAGCACTCCCTAACCGTATCTCACCCCGCTCCCTCCCCTTGTTAACCCCGCTGTTCCCGCCCTCCGTAAGTTAATCCCTTCTAAATCCCATCTCTACAAAAAATACCGGCCGGGCCCTGTATTGTGAAATTGGAGTAAGTCAGGGCCGGCGGTAAAACCTGCTCTTTTGTCTCGTCTCCTGAATTCGAAATTCCGGGCACAAATGGCGCTTGGGCTGTTCAACGAATTCATGGCTGAGGACACAAATTCGTTACCCTTAAATTCTCTTCGCGGTGCCACGGAAGTTTCTTTATCTGGAGGTATCACCGCCGTCGTAATGGCTCAAGTTATGTCGACCCAGAAATACACGCTTCACTCTCAGGCGGGAATAAAGGCGCGAGGTCACATTGGCTAGTCGAATGCTATCATGAGATGGCGATGGGTGATCGAATCAAGGGGAATGGGTGTTGGCGGTTCAGCCGGCGGGAACTCCTTAAGCTTTTAGGCGCATTGTTTTTGCCTGACGCACTCGGCCATGGTTTGCTGTCCGCAGCCCCTCACTCTGCGTCCGCCATCCATTTTGAATTAAAGCCCATTCCCTTCCGGGTTGAAACCGAGGAGACCCCGTCAGTCGCGCACGCTCCCGCCGCCATGGAAGGCGGAGTCGCCGTCTTTGATTACAACAAAGACGGCCGGCCTGACATTTTTTTTACCAATGCGGCGAACATTGCCACTCTGAAGAAAGATTCTCCTAAATTCTCAAACAAGCTTTTTCGGAATGAGGGCCACGGCGTATTTACCGACGTCACAGAAAAGGCAGGATTGAGCGGGTTCGGGTACGATGCCGGTGTGGCTGTTGGTGACTACGATAACGATGGATATCCGGACCTCTTCGTGGCTGGCGTGCACCGCAATACGCTCTACCACAATAACGGCGACGGGACCTTCACCGATGTTACCGCCAGGGCCGGCCTGAACCATTGGGCTGACCCTGAATTCGGTCCCTTATGGTCTATTACCGGAGTCTGGGTGGATGTGAACAATGACGGACTCCTTGACCTGTTCGTAGTCAACTACCTGCAGTGGAATTACAGCAGCGAGCCGGTTTGTAAATTCGGTCCCGATACATATGGCTATTGCACCCCAAGTGTTTATAAAGGACTTCCCAACCAGCTATTTCTAAACAAGGGTGACGGAACATTTGAGGACGTTTCCGCAGCGTGGGGAATCCGGAATCATGTGGGAAAAGGCATGGGAGTTGGCATGGCCGACTATGACCTCGACGGACGGCCGGACCTCTTTGTAACCAATGACACTTACTATAACTTCCTGTTCCATAACAAAGGGGGTTCGTTCGAGGAGGTGGCGCTTCAGGAAGGTGTTGCTCTGCCTGAAAACGGAAGCTTTATTTCAGGAATGGGTCTGGATTTTCGGGATATTAATAATGACGGATATCCCGATATCGTATTTGTAGCGCTCAACAATCAGACCTTCCCGGTCTTTCGCAATATGAAAGGCAGCAGCTTTGAAGACATTACCTATACAAGCGGGATGCAAAATCTCAGCCAGTCCATGGGTGGCTACGGCCCGGGCCTCTATGACTTTGACAATGACGGGTGGAAGGACCTGTTCGTTACGCGCGGGCATATCCAGTTGCAACGAAAAGGCGTGGAGGTCAATCAGTACAACACGGTATTTCGGAGCCTGGGGCCCAGCGGAAAATGGGAGGCATTGACAAAAGAAGCGGGCCTGGCCGCCTCGCCCCCCGCGCGGCACCGAGGCTGTGCCTTCGGCGACTTTGACGGCGACGGCAAAGTGGATGTGGTGGTAACAGCGCTTGGAAGGCAGGCAGAAATCTGGATGAACAGGAGCGAAGGAAATGGACACTGGCTCGATGTTGCACTTGAAGGGACCAAAAGCAACCGGGACGGCATCGGCGCGGTAGTCAAAGTAGTGACGAGAGCGGGCGCGCAATACAATCACATGACCTCAAGTGTCGGTTACGCCTCCTCGAGCCACGGGCCTGTGCATTTCGGCCTCGACAGAGAGGCCAGTGCACAACTCGTGGAAATCCGCTGGCCCTCGGGAATTATCCAGCGACTTCATAATGTGCCGGGTGATCGCGTGATCCACGTGAAGGAAGCGTCTGAGTAACTGTCCGAAGCTGACTCTCTCACTACTCAAGTTAACAGCCAACCAGTTTTCGTTTGACAGCAGGTTAGGGCTTTGATAGCGTTCCGGTCTTTGAAATGATCATGAAAACTGCCGTGGAATCGCCACTGGCGGGACTCGGATCATTCTTTGCACGTTGTTGGATTTTTCGGGGCATCCCTCCCCTCCGGGCGGATCAGCTTAATAATCAGGCCTTGCTTTGGACCAGCCAAGACCAAACCGACATCATAGGAGATTCTCATGGACAGAAGGGAAGTTTTTCAACTGGGCGTAGCGGGCACTCTCGGTGCGTCCCTGGCAGCAATACCGCTGGCCGCACAGGAACGGGAAGCGCGTGCAACGAGCGGCCTGCCAACTCCCATTATCAAAGACATTAAAGTGATTGCCACGCAGCCGCTCCACGCGCGGCTCGTGGTGGTGAAAATCGTCACTGATCAACCCGGCCTTTACGGCTATGGCTGCGCGACTTTTACCCAGCGGGCTGACCTGGTGGTTCCGGCAGTGGAAAAATACCTCAAGCCGCTGCTGGTCGGGATGCCGACCGACCGCATCGAAGACACCTGGCAGGCCTGCTACAACAGTTCATATTGGCGGAACGGTCCCGTGCTGAACAACGCCATCAGCGGGGTTGACCAGGCGCTGTGGGACATTAAGGGCCGCCAGGCCAACATGCCCGTTTACCAGTTGCTGGGCGGGAAGACGCGGGAAGCAGCCCTGACCTATGCCACCGTTGGAGCCACCGACGCTTCCGGGGCCGTTGACCGGGTTCACCAGAAGATGGAGCAGGGTTTCAAGGTGATCAAGATCATGGTAGGTGTCCCCGGCATGTCCTCGTATGGCCCGCGCGGCGGAACGCCGATGAAAGGATTGCACTCCGGCCCCGTTTTTGAGTCCCGTCCTTACATGCGCCTCACGCAGAAGGTGTTGGAAGCGTGCCGAGACCAACTGGGCGAGGAAGTGGGATTGATCCACGATGTGCATGAGCGCGTGAGCCCGCACGAGGCGGTCCAGTTTGCCAAGGAGCTGGAGCCGGTTCGCTTGTTCTATCTGGAGGACCCTCTTTCGCCCGAGCACCTCGACTACTTCCGGCAAATCCGGCAGCAGTGCGCCACATCGATTTCCATGGGCGAGTTATTTAACAGCCCGCATGAGTGGCAGCCGCTGATCGAGGGACGACTGATCGAATACATCCGCTGCCATGTGACGCAAACCGGAGGCCTGACGCCAGCTCGCAAGATCGCCATCCTGGCTGAAAATTTTGGCGTCAAGACAGCCTGGCACGGCCCGCCCGACGTCTCGCCCGTCGGCCACACGGCCCAACTGCACCTGGACCTCGCCAGCAGCAATTTTGGAATCCAGGAAGGCGGCATCATTACGGGTCTCGAGGCGGAAATTTTCAAGGGTTGCGCGGCTTATAAGGATGGCTACCTCTATGCCAGTGACAAGCCCGGATGGGGGATCGAAGTGGATGAGGAACTCGCTGCCAGGCATCCCTTCCACGATGATCGTCGTCATCTCGATGGCGGATGGGGAATCATCCGGAGTTACGACGGCACCGTCATTAACCAATAAAGGCGCGCCCGCTTAATCTAGTTTGATGTGGTGGCAATTCTGGCGCATTTGTGTGTCCGGGCCCTATCCCATCGATTGTGAATGCTAGCAACGGGCCTAACATCCTGATAGAGCTTTGATTAAGGGGCGTGGAGGCCCAAGCCCACAGAGATTCTAAACGTTCACCCTCGATCAGAGCTTTCTTGATATCGAGCGGCTTGTCCCCCAATTTACGAAAATTGGTTCACGTAATTGAATCTTCTTGCTTGAGGTGCTTAGGCCGTTCTATTAAATGAAGACGATAGGAGTGGGGCATTCTTTCCGGCAAGCAGCCAACACTGTGCTGGTGAATACCTGATTCATAGCGAAAGGGCGCCTTTGGGCGTCCCTCGCTACTGATCTAGCGTCGCTCTTTGGACAATCTTCATAACCCATAGCCAACGTGAGAGGCTGAGGAACGGAACAATCAAGCAGGAGGGATCGATGCGATCTAAGCTTTTCCTTGCCCTAGTAGTGGGCATTTTTTTCTCTTTGCCATGTATGGGTCAAGTTTATCATGGCCGAATTACTGGTTTGGTCACGGACCAGTCGGGAGCCGCAATCCCTGGAGCAACGGTCACCGTTCGTAATGTCAACACCGGGTCCCAGACGACTGTGAAGACCAATGCAACCGGTGTGTACATCGTGGGCTCGCTGATTCCGGGGACATATACAGTGACGGTTGATATGACTGGTTTTAGCGGGTTCACGCAGGAAAATATCAATGTTCAAGTGGCTTCCGACATCACGGTGAATGCCACCTTGAAGACCGGCACGGTCCGCCAGGAAGTAACTGTAACTTCGGCGCCGCCGCTCTTGCAGAGTAATACCAGTTCGCAGGATATTACGCTCAACACGACCCTTGCGGACAACACTCCCCGGCTTGACCGCAATCCCTTCAAGCTCACCCTGCTGGCCCCGGAAGCGATCAACACGCGCGGCGAGGTTCTTCCGTTCCTCTCCTGGTCAGCCAACAGCGTTGACCTGGGTGGCGACACCAATTTGAAGAATAACCTTCTGGTTGACGGCAGTCCGGTGGGGATGGGTCACAAGTTCAGTTACCCACCCAATATGGACGACGTTCAGGAAACTTCGATCACCCAGAATGGTGTCGACGCGCAATACGGCCACAGCGCCGGCGGCGTCATTAACATTGCCACGAAGTCAGGGACGAACCAGTGGCATGGCGATCTCATGTATCTTGGCCGGTATCCCTGGATCAATGCCATTAGTGACAGGACCCAGTCGCCCCCCAGCGTTACTTCCACGCGCCAGAATATGTTCGGAGGCGCCTTAGGCAACCCGATCATCAAGAATAAACTCTTCAACTTTGCATCGGTGGAAGTCTGGAAGGTCGGAAATCCGGCCAATTACAGAACAACAGTTCCTACGTCGCTTCAAGCCAACGGCGATTTTTCACAAACGCGCAATATTGATGGCACTCTGGCAACTATCTACAATCCGTATTCCACCATCTACGACCCAAACACACAGACCTACTCACGCACACCCTTTACAGGCAATATCGTCCCGTCAAGCATGTGGGACCCTGTCACGTCGCAGCTCATGAAGAATTTCTGGCCTGCGAACAACCCGGGAACCAATATTACTGGCGTCAATAACTTCCAAACCAGTTACCTGGATCAGTGGACGTACTACAACTGGTCCGACCGCGTGGACTGGAGCATCAACCCGAAATGGAAAGCATTCGGCCGAATCAGCAACTACCACACCACTGACATCCAGGCGAATGTGACACCCAACAATTCCCCCTTCTATACGCCGACAGGTACCTTCAGAACCGCAAAGCAGATTATGGGTGAGGCGGTCTGGACGGTGACTCCAACAACGGTTATCACCATGCATGCCGACTACGATAACGTTGTGGATGCCTACACCTCAACCCCTATGGGAGGCAACGGGTGGGCTGATATCTGGCCAAAAAATCCATGGTATGTGCCGGCCCAGGAGGCCTCGCCGGGATTCCCTGTTTACTACCCTGACCTGAATATCGGGGGAAATCAATTTGGAGGCAGAGGATTTTATTGGGACCAACGCCCCGAGGGAGAAGCCCTCAGCGCTGACGTTGCACACCAGAGGGGATCGCACTACATCAAGGCAGGCGTGGAATGGCGGCGCACGGGCGGCCCTGTTTACGTCTCGAATACCTCTCAATTTTATTTCGATACGAACGATACTGCCAACTCGCCGATAGGCGCTGACACTCTGCACTCCGGAAACGGATTTGCCACTTTCCTTCTGGGCACCCTCACGGATAATACTGAAGTAATTTCAGGCCCCGTCCCCGTGCCGATTGACCAGTACTGGGGAGCGTATATTCAGGACGACTGGCGCGTGAGCCGGAAGATTACTCTCCAACTCGGTGTTCGTAACGAGTATGAGACGGCATGGTATGACGCCGCCCATACACTTTCCAAGGGGCTCGACCTTTCGCAACCGATCCCGGCAATGGTGGCCAATCCCCCCAATATGCCGGCGGCGGCGACCTCGATTGTCGGCAATAACTTCTGGAAATATAACGGGCAATGGCAATGGACTACCCCCACAAGCCCGGGCATGTGGAACGCTCCCAAACTGGCGCTGGCACCACGCGTGGGTATTGCCTATCGTATTGACGATAAGGATGTGCTGCGCGCTGGCTACGCCCGTTATGTAGTCCCCACAGAGATGAACTTCACCAACGCTCCAATCAGTGGATTCGAGGACATTAACTTCCTCGAGCCGCCTTATTTCGGGATGACGGGTTTCCAATCTGCTCTTCCATTGGCGAATGGCATACCCCAGCAGACGTTTGCGAACCCATTCCCGGCCAATTCCAACCCGATTGTTCCCGTGCTGGGCACAAAGTTCGGGTCGAATGTAGGCCGCGGGGGCGAAAATCTGCTGTGGTATCCACAGGACTTTCAGAAGGCATGGAACGACCGGATTAACGTCAACTTCCAGCGGCAGCTACCTGGCCGCATGATGGTGTCCTTCACGTACTTCCTCAATTTAGGGCACCAGCATTACACGAAGGAGTTGAATGCTATCAATCCGGCTTTAAATCAACAATATCAGAGCGCTCTTTCCCAAAGCGTGTCCAACCCCTTCTATCATTACCTCGACACCACATTGATGCCGGGCCCTTATTTCAACCAACCCACCATTCCTTTGAGTTCACTCCTGGTACCCTATCCCCAATACGGGCCCCTCTTCACCATAGGAGAGTGCTGTGCTCTGGAGCATTATCATCAGTTCCAACTGCAGGTTTCGCGTCCCTTCGCGAATGGCCTTACTTTTATGGTGGGGTACGTGTACACCAACGCGTCGAACCAGTACAATTACTTCAACGACCAGACGTTGTACGACAACACATTCCAATGGCAAAAGAGCAATCAGCCGACGGAGCGGTTGGTAGGATCCGCGAGTTATCAGCTTCCCTTTGGTCAGGGCCGCGAGTTCCTGAATTCTTCCAGCAGGGTCATGAATGCCCTTGTGGGTGGATGGCAGATAACCCCGGTTGTTACGTATGTCGGAGGCGACTACCCGCGTTTCGGCGGCGGGATCGTCAGCAACTATCAGGATTCCGGAAATATGATTGTTAATGGCGATCCATGTTCAAATGTGCCGTCCGGCGATTGGTTCAACCCCAGCGCGTTCTCGCAAATACCAGCGAACACGTATGTGCTGCGGACAAATCCCACACAATTCGGATGCCTCAAGGGGCCGTCGTTCTTTGATATCGATGCCAGCATCACAAAGGACTTTCAGCTTTTTGAGAGGTTCCACGCACAGCTGAAAATGACGGCTTACAATGCCACCAACCATTTGAATCTTGGTGACCCGGACACGGACGTCTATTCTTCAACATTCGGGCAGGCGTTGTTCCAGGGTTCTCCTGGTGGCAATTTTGGGGCTCAGGCGGCTACTGCGGCCAATTCTTCAGGTCGACAGGTGGAAATCGGGCTCAAAATCTTGTGGTAGGCTTGCTGCCGGCGCCGCTCTGCAGTGGGGATGGATGCCAACCTCTGAGAATGGCACCTGAACCCCGGTACAGAGCGGCGAACCGCTAGATGAGCATCGGTGCTTGGATTTACCTGGGCTTCAGCGGTGGCGGGGAGATTTGGCCCTTGCGATCGCTGGAGCCCAGCAGTATCAGGGGACAGTTCCAAACACCATTTTGCTAACTTTGCATTCGATGCGCACGGGCTTCGGATGCTCTTCTCTGACCGCTGATCAAAGAATTGGTGGGGCGGCGCCTTCGCTGGCCCGGCGGAACACTATAGAGGCCGGTCCACCGAAGGCATACAATAGGGTCCATGACAGCATACATCCCGTACCGTGTTCAAATGCTCTATCGGTGGCGGGGAGATGCCGTGCGTCATCGCGCGAAAAATCTTCTTGCCTCGATCACAGTATTCAGTGTGGTCTTTCTGGAGGGCACTTGCCTGCTGTTCGCGCAGGGCTCTCCCGTGAAAGCCGCTCGTGAATTGGCCGCCCAGGGCCACAACCAGGAAGCTGCGCGTCTACTGCAGCAGGCCATCCGGACGAACCCTCAATCGCCAGACGCCCATCTGCTTTTGGGAAAAGTGCTGATGCATGAGGGAAAAGGATGGGAGTCGATCCAGGAGTTGGCTGAGGCTGTTCACCTGAGGCCGGATTCTGCTGAAGCGCAAGGCGCGTTGGGCAAAGCGCTGAACTACTTTGGGGACCATGAGGCTGCACGAACGGTACTGGAGAAAGCCGTCAGCATCGACCCTGATTACGCTCCCGCTCAGTCGAACCTTGGTTTGGTGCTTCTGGAATTCGACGACAATTCGGCGGCCATGGGGCATTTGAGTCAGGCTATCCGCCTCTTTGGAAAGAGCTCGAAAGCAGCCTATCCACATTATTTGCGCGCCAAAGTAGAAACGGCGCTGAAGCAATTTCAGGACGCGGAAAAAGATTTGAATCAAGCCGTTTCATTGGCGCCTGATTTTGCCGAGGCATGGTCCGACCTTGGAGAGGCGCGAAAAGCTCTCTCCGACAGCAGGGGCGCGCTGGCGGCCTATCAGCACGCGGTCCGGCTGTCCCCCAAGGACGCTGTTGCACAGACTCGGCTGGGGTCGGAGCTTCTCGACCAGGGGAAGGCACATGAGGCTGTGCCGCATCTAAAGGAAGCCGCACGCCTGGATCCGCAGAGCCAACCCGCCCTTTGGAACCTCCAGCGGGCCCTCAGCCAGGATGGCCAGCCTCGCCAGGCTGCGGCTGTCAGGAAGACTTTGGCCGACCTGATGCGCGAAAAAGAACGAAGTACCCGTAATGCTCAGGCTGCAATTCTGTTTTGTTTTTTTTGTGCAGGGCTCATTGTGCTCTGTTGCATATCCGGTCAGATAGAAACATTCAAGACCCGGAACCGATTTTGACCGGGCCAATATCGAATGGCCTTGTGGCCGTTTGTCCCTTGGTT
>DASSJE010000505.1:0-8222 GCA_035691365.1 Terriglobia bacterium | reverse complement strand
CGGCAGGGGATTCCTGAGCTTGCCTGGCCTGGGAGTTCCGATAGCTGGCTGCTGAATTCCTTTCATGGCTCTGCCCTTAACCTGTGGTGAGTTTATAAGGATCAACTGGTGCAGGCAGTGATGACAGTCACCTTGCCTAGTGCCTCTATTCACAAGCCGTTGTGATTGCGATCCAGCCGAATCAGTATGGTGGAGGAATGGCCCTGCTTGTCTTGCATGAATGGGCCGGCATCGGGTACACGTCGCGATATCGAAATTCTGTTTTGGAGCCGGCTTTCATGCTGCGCACGATCGAGTGCGAAACCGGGACAGATGCGCCTCCGGTGAATGGGTGCGCAGGTGTTGAACAGAAGTCGAGCTTGAACGCTGGGCAGCGGCTCAGCTGCCGCAGCGCCTAACTACAGGCCGGCATTTTGGAGCCGTTCTGGACTGAGGCCAAGCGCCACAAGACCAGCATGAGCCATCAAGGAACCGCGCTGAGGATTGAAAGGGTGATAAAAAAAAGTAGGCCCGGGAATCGAACGGCGCGTGTGGGGCAAACCGTCGGCCGCTGGGGCGGATTCCCGGGCGGTATGTTAGGTACAGTCTATATAAGGGATTCAACCCTCGCAGTGAGCCACATCACTCATGATTGTGACGAGGTTCACGCCTGGCTTCTGCCGTTTCGCCTGGCTACTTCGGCGGGTGGTTGGGGGTCGTGAAGCGCAGGTTGGGACGTTTACCGCTGGCGCCGGCGTTCCAGCCCTGGCGCCCGCACGATGTATGTGGGTGTGCCTGCGGGGGTTAGCCGCCCAGAAAGGCTTCCAGAGCGGCCTTATTCTGGATGACCAGAGTGGAACCTTTGAGCTCGGCAAGGTGCTTGGACTTGAATTCGCCGAGTGTGCGCGTTACGGTTTCCCGGGAGGTGCCAATAATCTGCCCGATCTCCTCGTGAGTCAGAGTGAGCTTCACCCGTATCCCCTGCTTGGAAGTCTGCCCTTTCGCCGACCATTCCAGCAGAAAGCGCGCCAGCTTTTCCGGCGCTGACTGTGAAAGCCCCAATGACCGTACCTGCTCGCACGCCGTCTGATAGCTGCCACTCAGTTGCTCCGCGGCGTGAATGGAGGCGTCTCCATGGTCACGGAGTAACCGCAGGAAGTCGTCCCGCTTGATAAAGTTTACCTGGCAGGGCTCAAGAGTTTCAGCGGTGGCCTGAAATGCAGTGTCAGAGACCGTGGCGTGCAAGCCCAGGATTTCTCCTGGCTTCACAATTCTCAAGATCAGCGTTTTGCCCTCGCTGGAGGTCATCGAGAGCTTCACCCGGCCCTTGCAGAGCAGAAAGACCCCCTGGGCGGATTGTCCTTCTACGAAAAGTACCGCGCCCGACGGGTAGGCAGTTGTGTACTTGATCGCCTCGAATGCTTTCAGCCCTTCGGGAGAAAGGTCACAGAAGAACCCGTCGGCCTTGCTCGAGCAGGTGCGGCAGTCTTCAACCAGCTCTAATCCGTATGGCGATCGCATCGTTTTACCCTCCGCTCCTTCCAGATCGCATTCCGGCACGGGTGATTTCTTCTATCACATATTTTGTCATCAAGTGCGTGCCCTCGAAGCAAACCCCCCGGTCTACCATGCGGGCCAGAAGTCGTTTCCCTTCGGGGTCAATGTAGGTCACGTCTGATAGATCTATTATGACATGTTCAGAGGCCTGAGGCGAGTGTTCACTCCAACTCCTTTCGAGTTCTTCCACCCACGGTCCTGAGAGCTTCCCTTCCAGTTTCACCTTTGTGCTTCCCGGAGTGTCCTGAAACGTTATTTTAAGCATCTATCACCGTCCTTTGGTATAAGAAAAGGCGAAGCATGGCGTTATAACTTCCTCATTTTGAGAATGCTGCCGGCAACATTGTGCCGGACCTGCAACCGCGAATTACCATCTTCCTTACTGCACTAGCGCAAGCGACCGCAAGACTCCTTCTCACTCACGCCGCGGGTGGAGCGGCGAGGCCCTGCTTCACGCTGATAAGCTCTTTATAGATGGCGGAACGAACAATGTGCGCCAAATCAGAACTCACGAATGGAGGGGTCACAAAATCGAAAGCTCCATTCCCGAGCGCCTCCAGGTAAAGCGCTACGTCCGCCATTCGGGAGACCACAATGACGGGCAGATAACCGTTTGCCCGCTGCGCCAGCCCCAAGACGTTGGCCCATCCGCCGTCCATTAAGTTCGTCCCCGTAAAGACCAGGTCGATTGAGCCTTTCCGCTCCAGAAAAATTGCGGCCTCTTTGCAACTTTGGGCGTGGATCACCCTGATGCCAAGCAACCCCAGAACCCGCGTTAAGTCGTTGTACGACTCATTGTTCGCGTGAACCAGCAATGCGTTGATTTGTTCCGCCATGGTGTCTTGTCTCCAGCCTATGGGTTACGTCTGTTTGCATCCCGAGCGGACGGACCTGACCCGCAATGCTCGGTGGGAGCACTCGACCTTCCAAAGATTCAAATAATTTAACCTATGGCTAGTATATTATTTTCAATTGCTTAGAAGCATCATACGGGGGAGTTAGCAAAGGTGATTAGATGGGAGATGACGGTGAATAATCAGGTGACGAAATATCGCCATCAGGAAGGTGATTTGCCGATTTCTTCCCTCGAAATTCCCAACTTCCGCATTTTGGAATTCAGTGTCGTTCGCTTGAGCCCCAGGCGGGCTGCCGCGCCGCCGGGGCCTCCGATGATTCCACGGGTCTCTCTCAGTATGCGAAGGATGTGATCGCGTTCAGCGTCTTCGAGGGTCCCGGAGCCGTCACCACCGACGGCTTCCCCGTTACTCGGCATAAGTTCGGCAAGCGGGATGCGCAGGACCGGGCCGGGAGAAAGGATGACGGCCCGCTCAATAATATTTTCAAGCTCTCGCACATTGCCGGGCCAATGCCACCGGGTGAGGGCCTCCATGGCCTCGGGAGGGATAATTTCAATATGCCGGTGCATTCTCTCGGCATGTTTCTGGGCGAAGTAACGTACCAGGATGGGGATATCTTCGGCGCGCTCCTTCAAAGGAGGAACGGTAATGGGGAAAACTCGCAGGCGGTAGTACAGATCGCTCCTGAACTGCCGGTCCGCGACCATCTTCGCCAGGTCGCGATTGGTTGCCGCCAGCAGGCGCACATCCACGGGGATTGTTTTTGTGCTGCCCAGCCTTTCAAACTCTTTTTCCTGGAGGGCGCGTAGCAGCTTGGGCTGAAGTTCAAGAGGAATGTCACCGACTTCGTCCAGGAAGAGGGTCCCTTCGTGCGCCAGCTCCAGCCGGCCGATTTTTTGCGAGATGGCGCCGGTAAACGCTCCCTTCTCGTGTCCGAACAGCTCGCTTTCCAGCAGTCCTGTGGGGATGGCGGCACAATTCAGCTTGACGAACGTGCGGTTGCGACGGGGGCTTAAATCGTGAATGGCGCGCGCAATCAGTTCTTTTCCGGTACCTGTTTCACCGAGGACCAGAACGGTGGCGTTGGTGGGGCCCACGGATTCCACCTGCTTCAGAATTCGTTTGAGGGTAGGGCTCTCACCGATGATCTCCTCAAAGTGGTACTCGGTGCGGATTTCTTCCTCGAGGTAGAGTTTCTCTTCAGCCAGCCGCTCCTTCAGTTCCGCCACCTTGCGGTAAGTGAGGGCGTTGTCGAGGGCAATGGCAACGTGGCCCGTCACCTGCTGAAGCAGATCGACGCGCCGCTGGTCAAAGGCGCCTTTCTGCCGGCTCACCAGGTTCAAGGTGCCGAGTACGTGGTCCTGCGTAATCATGGGCAGGAAACAGGCGGACTTCACGCCCTCAGCCATCAGGCGATCCGTGGCTTTGGATCTGGCAGGGATGCTTTCAAAGTCATTGAGGACGAGCGGCTGGCGGGAATTCATCGCCCGGCCCGCCAGCGCTTCCTGGGCCGGCGACAGCATCTCCCTTCCCAGCGCCGCTTCGGTTTCAGGCTGTTCCAGCGAAAGCAGCCGCAGGTCTTTGCCTTCGGGCCCGTAAAGGGCGAGTGAGGCGTACTCATGGGGCATGATTCGGCGAAGTGTTGCTGAGATCGCGGTGAAAAGCTGTCGAACATCCAGGTTCCGCAGCAGGACTGTTCCGATTTCCATCAGCAGTGCTTCTTCGGCCTTCTTCCGCTCGGTGATGTCGGTGGAGATGCCGGCGACAGCGTAAGGCCGTCTCCAGGGGTCAAACAACGGAACTTTGATGGAGATGTAGGTATGAATCCCACCGGAGTGCGCCACTACTTCTTCAAATTCCATCGGGCTGCCCGCTTCGAGGACCTTTTGGTCATTGGCCCGGAGGGCCTCCGCAAGGTCTTTCGGGAACAGGTCGAAATCGGTTTTCCCTTTGGCCTGGCCCTTCGCGATGTTGTAAATTTCCTCAAAACGCCGGTTGACGCGAAGATAGCAGCTTTCCAGGTCTTTGACGTAGATGACCGCGGTGGAATTGTCCAGAATGCTTTGTAGCTGCTGTTCACTGGTGCGGAGCGCATCCTCCGCCCGTTTGCGCAGGGTGATGTCGCGAACAACAGTCAGCACCATGGTTTCTTCACTGGAATTGATCGGGCTCAGCATGATTTCCACAGGGAATTCGCTTCCGTCCCCGCGTTTGGCAAAAAGCTCCAGTCCCGCGCCCATGGCGCGCATGTGAGGTGCATCCTGATAATTCCCGCGGTCCCTTTCATGTGCTTGGTGGAAACGGTCGGGAACGAGGATTTCGATGGGCTGGCCTTGCAGCTCCGAGCGGCTGTAGCCGAACATTTTTTCTGTCTGGGCGTTCACGCGCGTGATCAATCCTTTTGAGTTCACCACCAGGACGCCGTCAGGCGATGCCTCAAAGAATTGTTCGAAAAGGGCATGGGTTTCCGTATTGCCGAGCTCAGGCCGTCTGGAGGCCACCTGGCTGGCACGCTGCGGATCGAGGCTTTCGTGTCCAGGAGTTTTGTTAAAAGCCACCGCTACCTCAAATGCAAAAATCTGCCGAAACTTGCGGTCGTCTCAGGCTCACCAGCCTTCTTGCTGGTTAATCTCGTGGCGACTGGAGGATCTGGAACTGGCCTGAGTGGGAAAGTGCATTCTAACGAGCCTTCTGAATTATAAACATTGACGAAGCACGCCGGATTCTGGTTTCGTGTGCACACTTTTTTGGCAAAATAGGCCGGTTCTTTCCCCGGCCGGAAACGTGGAATATGTGGTCCGGAAAGCCGGGTGAGCCTGCCCGCTGGGTGAAGTATAACGGCCCCTGAAATAAGTGAAGTGTAACGCTCGCGGGGGATATTCGTCCACCCATTGTTTGGAAGGGAGTGGCCACCTTCTATTTCCCAGGTCATGCTTTTACCCCACGTCCAGGCAGGAAAATCTCCAGCTAATATTACATCTTTGTTAAATGGGGATTCAAGAGAAGGAAACCGCGCAGGGCTGGTGTGTAGATACCCGCAAAAACCCGCAATGAGGGACTGCTCAGGAGGGTGGGGGACGAATCGGCCGCGTTAAGTCGCTGGCCTTGCGGAGCTCCCGTTTTGCTGCCGCCGGGCTCCGCTTATAGAGTGCTTCCTATTCGCCTGCGCCCACCCTCCTTCCGCTTGTATCATTGTCCAGATTCGCCTGTTCTACAGTGCGTGGGGTCACAAGACCCTGTGACGAGCGCTGGATTAATCGTTGCTGGTGGCGCCCCACGTGGGCAGCCATCAATCATCAGCATCAGAGCGCCATGCTTCCAGTATTGGAAAGAACGCGCTTCAGCCAGGCACTGGCCCGCAGTCTGGCTGTATCAAGCCATCTGGAGAGAGAAGGGAAACGCCTTCGCAATTTCTGGAGCAGATTGTGCGCCCATACGTATTCCGTGGAAAGGATCGCCAGCCCCACCAGCAGGAACAGAACGCCCTGGAGGAATGGCAGCAAAAGGCCTGCCACGCCGACGGCAATGAAACCCCAACCGGCAGTAATGACAAAGAAGCGTTTGAACCTTCTTTTCACAGGTGTACCAAACGTGCGCGGTGGAGGCTATTGAAAAGCGCCCACAAATGCCATTCCGGGGCGGCGTTCTTTGTCGGCTCAATGGATCTGTTTTGTTTTCAATTGCTTGTCAAAAGGCAGTTTCCTCGCGGAATTTATCCTGGGCCCTTTCACTTCGTTCAGGCCTGTTCGCCGGTGGAGGGCGAACGGGCTCGGAATGACGGGCTACGAACGGTTTTTCAGCAATCTCTCAGGCTGCTTCCGTTTTCTTGCTTTCCATTTTTTCCACAGCCGCCTTCCCGCTCACTACAACCGGCTTGACTTTCGATTTCGGTAGCGGGACCTGCACCAGCACCCTGCAGGGCGCATGGTGGGTGATATGCTGCACCGTGGAACCCAGCAGTGTTTCAGCCAGGCCATGATTGTGGTGATACCCGATGACAAGCAGCTCAATTCCTTCTTCCGTTGCCTCGCCCACAATGGCTTCGCCTGCGCTGCGCGCCTTCAGCAGCTTGGTCGAGATGCGCATAGAAAAATTGTTGGAGGCAATCTGCCGGGCCAATGAAAGCACCTGTTGCCCGGGCTGTTCGAAGATGGGGTCCACGACGTCGATGGGCAACCCCGGCGGTACCTCAATCACGTGCAATGCGATCACGGTTGTTCCAGCGAGACTGGCCATCTGGCAGGCAAGCTCGGTCAGGCTTCCTGCCGTTTCAGTATCTCGCAGAGCCACCATAACTTTTGGCTTTTCCATGGCTTGCTCCTTTCTCCGCTTCAGGCGACGGAAGGTTCTGGGACGCGTTCGGAAGCCTGCAAGCGGGACCCTCTCGGTGGCGGACCCTGCCCGGGTTCCCATATCCCCCAAGCCTGATCCTCCTTTTTAATTCTCCCGCGATTTGCACGTCTGGAATGTGAGCACCGTCACAATCACAAGTAATCGCGGTCACGGAGGCCTGGATTTACATTTGTTAAAGTGAAACCCGCTGGGAGGAAAGCCGCGAGGAGTGCAGGTTAGCTTCTGGGCAGGAGAGGCGAGCCAGCCGACCCCAGCAAGACGGGGACTCGCTCCTCCCAGCGGCTCTTGAGAGGAACCGATCATGCTCAGAATCGAAAAGATCCTCTGCCCGGTCGACTTTTCTGAGTACTCGGTCAAAGCTTACGATTATGCCCGCTCATTGGCCCGGCATTATGGTGCCAAGCTTCTGCTGCAGCACGTTGTCCAGCCGCTGACTTCCATTTACCCCTACTACGCTTTTCCTGACGCCCTAAATGAAGTTTTCTCGAACCTTGAAACCAGCGCCAAGCAGCAGCTCGCTGAAATGATTTCAGAGGACCCTAGGAATGGGGCTGTTCAACGTTTCGTGCACAAGGGGACGGCGCCGGATTGCATTCTGGCTTTTGCTATGAGCCAGGGCGCTGATCTGATTGTAATGGGAACGCATGGGCGCCACGGTTTTGACCACTTCACCATGGGTTCAGTCACCGAAAAGGTTTTGAGAAAATCCCATTGTCCCGTCCTGGCGGTCCGCAAGCCCGCACATGATTTCATTCATCCGGTGGATGTCGAGGAGCCGGTGCAACTGAAGAAGATTCTCTTTTGCACCGATTTTTCCGATCATTCCGCGCGGGCCCTCACTTACGCGCTGTCACTGGCCATGGAATATAACGCGGACCTCACTCTGCTCCACGTGCTTGAAGATGTGCCCGCCACGGATGATCTGCAAGCGGGCCTTGGCGAAGTTACGAGAAGGCTTGAAGAACTGGCGCCCCCGGAAGCAGGCGACTGGTGCAACGTGCAAACTGCAGTCCGTATCGGGAGGCCTTACCAGCAAATCCTTCAGATGACTATTGAGAATGAGTCGGACCTTGTCATCATGGGAGTGCGCGGCCGCAATGCGGTGGACCTCGCCTTGTTCGGCTCTACGACGCACCGCGTCATCCAACTGGGAACCAGCCCCGTCCTGGCCGTACACCTCTGAGAAGGAATTCGCCTGAGAAGCCATCTGATTTGTCAACGCGATCATGGCGCGCGATCCACAGGCCAACCGAGGCGGGATAAGACAGGAGAAGGCAATGAAAACGGACGAAATTCTCAGGCGCGTCGTTGTGTTGACCGCTTTGATACTGGTGGGGCTTGTTGCCCCCTCCGGAGCTTTTGCTCATTGCGACGGAATGGACGGTCCCGTGGTGAAGGCGGCCAGGCAAGCGCTCGAATCCGGCAACGTCAACATCGTCCTGATTTGGGTCCAGAAGGAGGACGAAGGCGAGGTTC
>DASSJE010000504.1:0-46082 GCA_035691365.1 Terriglobia bacterium | reverse complement strand
GAAATGGCATCAGCCTGACGATCAATCACCAGTACAATTACACGACATCGACCGGCGATCCCCAGACAGGGACCCAGGTGATCCTCACTTACCCCTACACCTGGGCTTTTAACAACGTGATCAAGCTGCTCGTTCCAGGGTCCAATCTGGCTTTACCAAACACCTTAACCGAGACCGCGGTTATGAAAAACATCGTAACTTCAAATTAGGAGGGATCCATGTGGAGGGGGGAAAGTCGACGTTGGATGGGGACGGAGAAGGGTTCGATATTGTTGATGGCAGGCGCCGCCTTGGTGATGATGCTGGCCGTATCCGCCATCGCCATTGACCTGGTGAATCTGTACCTGGCGCGGGCGCAGGCCCAGCGGGCCGCAGATGCCGCCGCGCTGGCCGGCGCTCAGGCGTTCATCAGCACCGGATGCACGACGGGGGGTTGTAATCCGGGCGGAATCCAGGAGACCGTAGCGACGCAACAGGCCGTGGCTGCGGCGGCACAGAACTATATTGCGGGGCAGCCCGCCGTCGTGGACCCGGCAAGCAATGTGGTGTTCAGCTACCCCACCGCCCAGGAGCCGCAAATCACCGTTACGGCGGGGAGCCCGGTGGAAACATTTTTCGCCAAGGTGTTTGGCATCCAGACGGTAAACGTCAGCGCCAAAGCAACGGCTGAAGCTTACAACCAGGCGGGCGACAGCAACACAAAACTGGGCGCGACTTGCGTGAAGCCCTTCCTGCTTCCCAACTGCGACCCGGTTCACATGGGCAGTCCCAACACTAGCTGTGCGACTGCAGGCCAGGGCTACTTTTTTCAGCCTGGCGTATCTAATCAGCTCTTAAACCCGGGACTTTATTCAGCCGGAGTGCAGGGCATGCCCTGGACGCTTCACAGCGCTGGCGGTCCCAGCCAGTGGTATCTGGCGGGCTTTGCGGATGCGGCCGCATCAAGCGCCTCTGCTATTCGGGACCACATCGCCATGTGCACGCCCGCGATTTACGCCTGCGGGGATTATCTGCCCACCGCCAACGGAAGTAGCGTGGGCGGGGTTGCGCAGGGGACCGATATGCTGATCAATGCCGACGCCGACGGGCTCAACCACGGACAGGATACCATCGATACAACCACGGGCCCGCCTTTCGCGATCACGGGAGGATACAACAATCCGAACCCCGCGCTGAGGGGAAAAGTGTTTTACGATTACAGCCAGAGCACCTCCGTCGTTACCGTGCCGGTTTATGACGGGAGCGCTTTGCCGGCCGGAGGAACGAACGTGCAGATCCAGGGATACATGCAGATTTTTATTCAGGATATGCACAAAAACGGGAGCGACAAGATGATCGATGCGGTGATTCTGAATGTGAGCTACTGCGGCGACTCGGCTGGTAGTAACACCACGGTTGCCCAGGCAGGGGCGCCCATCCCCATCCGGCTGATCCGCACAAATTAAGCGGATCGCATAGAGCGCGGACCTCGCACTGCGGGGCGGGATCCGCGCTTTACTGCCAGCCGTGAATCATCAGCCTTCAGGTTTCCGCTCTTCCTGCTCCGCTCAGCTTTGCGGAGCGTTCCGACCTGTCGGCGCGCCGCCTGCGGCTTGAAACATCGCCGCCAGCGCGGGCTTCGTCACTTTCCCCATCGCATTGCGAGGCAGCGCATCCAGCACCAGCAACCGTGACGGCAGTTTGTCGGGCGCGAGAAATTCTTTCGCCCAGGCGCGCAGCGAAGGCAGATCGATTGCCTCGCCGGCCTTCAGCACCAGCGCCGCAGCGACGCGCTCGCCCCACTCGGCATCGGGCACGCCTACAACCGCGCATTCGGCAATAGCGGGATGCGCGCGCAGCGCTTCCTCAATCTCCAGCGCAGAGACTTTGTGTCCTCCCGTCTTGAGAATTTCAATGCTCGTCCGCCCCAGAATGCGATAGACCCCGTTTTCGACAACGGCCGTGTCGCCCGTGCAAAACCAGCCATCACGGAAGGCTTCGCGGCTTGCCTCGGGCTTGTCCCAGTACTCTGCAAACACGCTCGGGCCACGCACCTCGATTCCGCCCGGCGTTCCTGGAGCAACCGGCCGGCCCCGCTCGTCCACGAGTCGCAGCTCGACGCCCGGCAGCGGCGTGCCCACCGAGCCCGGCGTGCGCCTGCCGTGCAGTGGGTTGGAGAGGGCCATGCCAATCTCCGTCATGCCGTAGCGCTCCAGCAGTGTGTGGCCGCTGATTTTCTTCCAGCGTTCGAGCGTGCCGGCCGGCAGCGCGGCCGAGCCGGACACCATCAGGCGCAATCTGGAGCACGCCTGGCTGAGGGCATCGCGGCGTTCAGGTTGGGCCGCTTCCCATGCGGCGATGAGCTTCATATAAATGGTGGGCACCGCCATGAAGAGAGTTAACCCGCCGTCGTGAATGCGCTCCCACGCCGCGTTCGCATCGAAGCGCGGCAGCATCTCGCAGGCCGCGCCTGACCACAACGCGCAGGAAACAATGTTGATAATTCCGTGAACGTGGTGCAGCGGCAGGCAGAGAAGTATTCGATCGTCCGCCTGCCATTCCCACGCCTCCACCAAGGTCGTGATTTGTGCCGCGATGATGTTATGAGTGGTCACCACGCCCTTGGGCCGGTTCGTGGTGCCGCTGGTGTAGAGAATCATGGCGCGCCGGCCGCTGCTGACGGCCGGCAATTCCGCCGGCTGGCAGGTGAAAACACGGTCACACGGCAAGGCGCGGATGCCGCGTGCGGCGGCAATCGCGGCCAGCAGGGATTCCGCTTCGGCACCGAACAGCAACGTCAAGGCGCCGGTGTCGGCGAGGATGTAATCGAGTTCAGGCTTTGGCGAATCCAACGGAAGCGGGACCGCGATGCCGCCCGCCCG
The DNA here is from genome assembly GCA_035691365.1 of Terriglobia bacterium. Taxonomy (GTDB): domain Bacteria; phylum Acidobacteriota; class Terriglobia; order UBA7540; family UBA7540; genus SCRD01. Next base: position 43,221 of record DASSJE010000504.1, on the reverse strand, counting down.
CCAGATTCCCCACTGCGCCGCTACCCAGCGGAACCCAGGAGTCACCGAAAACGCCACGCGCTCTTCCTGCAGGTCCCGGTGCCCGGCCAGCAGCGCTGCCGCCACTCGAGATGAAGCGTCGAGAAGTTCGTTGTAAGTGTAGGAACCCTGCGCATCCACCACGGCCACGCGGCCGGCATGCTGCAGGGCCCGTGCAATCAGAGGAAGCTGGTTCGCGTGGCTGGTCACGTGGACACTTTACGTTGTCTATTCCAGGTTGTCCACTTGCGGCGATGCGGGATGAACAGTATCCTACGGGCGGCCCGGGTATTTGTTTGCAATTAACGGCGCGTCACTTGCGCGCCTGTCGCCATTTCTGAAAACGTTCTTCAGGGCCTGGTTGGAATCGGAACCGTTGCCCAATGATCCAACATCACATAAAAAGGAGGGGGTAAAAAGCGCAAAACGATGTGGCTGCTGGACAAGTTTTCAAACCCGCTCTGGTATAAGGTTTCGAGGCTCGACAAGCGCCGGCGCCGGACGGTGGCTACTACCATTTGCGCCTACGACTTCCTTCGCCGGCAGGCGGAGAAGAAACTGCTTGGCCCCGTGGAATCCTGCCTCAGGGAACACCGCGATCCGGCGCAGGTGAGCATCGGATTGACGCTTGCCGTGCGGACTAACCTTGTGGACGAGGCGCTGATGGCGTTGCTCTGGTCGTGCACTTGCCCGGCGTTTGATCCGGGGCTGAAGCTGCCTCGTGAGGTGGTTGTCCACCTGCCGGAAGTCTGGGGAAGTTTTGTGCTGGCAGACGTGAACCATCGACTGAACCGCTCTGCCCCCGCCACATTGGACAAAACCGGTTATTCCGAGAATCCGGCGGAGGCGCACCGGCAGGTGCTTGGCCGGTGGCAAGAGATTCTTGCCGTCTCAAACGGCGACTTCGCGGAATGTATGGACGCGGCAGGCTTTGCCAAAGCCTGGGACTGGCTGGCCCAGATGTTTGCTGCCGATACCCTTGACGGGATGGCGGCCATTCCCGACAGAATGCTTTTTCGGCAGGCACGCCGTGTTGCAGGCGCCACGCCTCCCCACCGCGTAGAACTGCTTGAGCGACTGATTGAGCGAAGCGCAGCCACTCCAATAGCGGGATAGCGCAGGCATTACACCTTCACAACGAACCAGATTACCGCCAGGCGATTTACGGTAGCGCGGGAGTGCCCAGGGGCGGAAGAATTCGGGATTTCCTCACGCGGGCGCGCGAGGGGGCCTGTAGATTCAGACATCGACAAGCCCTTGGTCTTACTTCATGCCACGTCGGCTCGCTCGCGGGCCGAGGCGTGAGCATAACGTATCTGCTGATTCGCCTCGGAAAGGCGTTCCTCAATGAGGTACCTGTAAATTCTGAGCCGCGACCTGAAATACATGAAGACGAGAACCGATCCTGAAACAGTGCCCACAGCAAAAGGCAACAGCCAATGGGTCCAAACGAACATTTAAAACCCCTTCCGGAATTGCCCTCGGGGTCAGGATGTGGTTGATGAGAGGGACATGTGGTTGAGCATCCCCAAGGTTCCCCACAAATTGCTTTTACCACGGAAAGAGGTCTTAGCAAAGTACCGGGTTAACCAGTAACAGATGAATACAGGGGGCATTCCGTTATCGTACATTCTGGCGGGGGCTCAGCCAGCGCAAGTATTGCCTTCAGGGTCCGCTCCTGATATCCAGCGCTAATCTTCACGATTTCCATTCAGAAGTTCGACATGCCGTGAAACTGCCGAGCCTTTCCTTGACGCTCCCGTGGAAGGCAACTAGAATTGAACCTTTACCCCTCAGAACGGATTTGATCAAGAGGCGCCATGCTTGATGGTCCCATCCCCGAAGGAGTTACATTTGACGACGTTCTTCTTTTGCCTGCCCGTTCGGGCGTGCTGCCGGCCACGGCTGATACCCGCACGCAACTGACCGCGCGCATCACCCTTAACATTCCCGTCGTCAGCGCCGCCATGGACACGGTGACGGAATCACGCCTGGCCATTGCGCTTGCGCAGCAGGGCGGAATGGGAATCATCCACCGCACCTTGCCGGTTGAACAGCAGGCGACTGAGGTGGACAAAGTGAAGCGCTCTGAGAGCGGCATGATCGTGGACCCTGTTACCATCGGTCCACGGCAAAAGATTGCCGAAGCGCTTGAGATCATGGCCCGGTACAAAATCTCCGGTGTGCCCGTCACCGAGAATGGCAAATTGGTGGGCATCCTCACCAACCGCGACCTGCGTTTTGAAACCCGCACTGATCTGAAAGTGGAAGATCGAATGACCCGGGAGAACCTGGTTACGGTTCCTGTGGGAACCACACTGGATGAGGCGGAGCGGATTCTCCATCAGCACCGGATTGAAAAGCTCCCCGTGGTCGATGAGAACTACATGCTGAAGGGGCTGATCACGGTCAAGGACATTCAGAAAAAGATCCAGTATCCGCATGCGGCGAAAGACTCGCATGGCCGTCTGAGAGTGGGCGCGGCCGTGGGCGTTACGGGAGATTACCTGGAGCGGGCGCAGGAACTCGCCCGTGCCCAGGCCGACGTCATTGTAGTCGACACTGCCCACGGCCACTCCGAGCGGGTGCTGGAAGCCGTGAAAACCATCAAGAAAAAACTGCCTGATTCCGAAGTGATTGCTGGCAATGTGGCCAGCTTTGAGGGCGCCCGCGATCTGATCCACCTGGGTGTTGCGGCTGTGAAGGTTGGGATCGGGCCGGGTTCCATCTGCACCACAAGGGTGGTTTCAGGCGCCGGCGTGCCCCAGATCACGGCCATTGCGGAATGCGCGCGCGCGGCGCGCGAGGCCGGCATCCCGCTGATTGCCGATGGCGGCGTCAAATTCTCAGGCGATATCACCAAGGCCATTGTTGCCGGGGCCAGCGTGGTGATGATCGGCAGCCTTTTTGCCGGCACGGAGGAAAGTCCCGGGGAGACGATCTTGTACCAGGGGCGAACCTTCAAGTCTTACCGGGGGATGGGGTCGCTTGGTGCGATGCAGGAGGGCTCCAGGGACCGATACGGCCAGGAAGACTCCACCTCAAAGCTGGTTCCGGAGGGCATCGAGGGTCGCGTGCCTTACAAGGGCATGCTGGCCGATATGGTGCAGCAACTCGTGGGAGGATTGCGGTCCGGCATGGGCTATTCCGGCTGCGCCACTATTACCGAACTTCAGCAGCGAGGCCGGTTCATCCGGATTTCGTCCGCCGGATTGCGTGAGAGCCATGTGCACGACGTCATCATCACGAAGGAGGCCCCCAACTATCGCCTCGAGTAACGCATCTCCCGGAGCCGGAAACGAAACGCGATTCCAGGCCTTTCTATGGTGGATACCGGTCATCGTCTGGGCCGGCGTCATTTTCTATATGTCCACCAGGACATTCGGCTCGTCGTTCACCAACCACCTGCTGCGCGACATCCTGGCCTTCCTTCACCTGGAAGTTTCACGCCACACGTTCCCTCTTCTTGCCTTTGGGTTCAGGAAGCTCGGCCACTTGACCGAGTATTCCATCTTTGCCATTTTCCTTTATCATGCGCTGGGCGATGAGCATAGCAGTTTCTGGAACCCGCGCAAGGCCCTGGCCTGCATTCTGCTGGCAGGGCTTTACTCTCTGACCGACGAGTTTCATCAGAGGTTTGTCCCCGGCCGCGGCCCGTCAATTGTGGATTCCGGCATTGACACCATCGGGGCGACACTGGGAATGTTGATTGTTTATTTTGCCGGGCGGGGCCGCGCCGGAACGCAAGCAAACGTGCAGCCGGCAGCGGCTGGAGAGGACAAACTCTCGCCGTCCTGAGGCGCCTACCCGGCTTCGGCGCTTGTGCCGGGAAGTTTGGCAAGGTCAAACACAACGGCAACTTCGTCACAGCGGAAGTACTTTTCACACTGCAGGCAGTCACGCCAGACTTTCTGGGGCAGCGCGCCACGCTCGACGGGATAGAAACCCATCTTGGCAAAAAATTCAGAGACCACCGTGAGTGCGAAGACCCTTCTCAATCCTAGTTCCTTCGCCTCGCGCATCAACTGCTGGGTTACCGCCCGGCCCAATCCTGCGGTCTTCTGCTGAGGATCCACGCACAGAGAGCGGATCTCAGCGATTTCTTCGTTGTACAAGCGGAGTGCTCCGCAGGCGGCAAGCCGGCCTTCCTTTTCCGCCACGGTAAATTCCCAGACTTTCTCATAAAGTTCCGGGAGCGCGCGGGGAAGCATCACTTCCTCGTTCGCGTACTGGTGGATCAGCTTGAAGAGCGTGGGAACATCAGCGGGGCGGGCCTTGCGGAGGACCGGCAACTTGGAGTTCTCTCTCGACTCGACCACCGTCGCTAACGCCTCCGGTGGAATCTGCGTGATAAGGTCCATTGCCATGCTCAATGCGACTGCATCAGCAGCAGGAGGAGCGCCTTCTGAACGTGCAGGCGGTTTTCGGCCTGATCATAAACGAGCGACTGGGGCGAATCAATCACAGCATCGGTGACTTCCTGTCCCCGATGCGCCGGAAGACAGTGGAGGAAAACGGCGTCAGGGCCTGCTGTCTGTAGAAGATTTTCCGTTACCTGATACGGAGCAAAAACCTGGGTGCGAAGGTGGGCGGCGTATTCCTGGCCCATGCTGGCCCAGACGTCGGTGTAAACAGCCTGCGCGCCGGCAACGGCTTCCAGCGGGTTGCGGAACAGTTCGATCTTTCCACCGCTCGTGCGGGCCAGCGCTTTGGCCTGGTCCACCATTTCAGTTTTGGGCTCAAAGCCTGAGGGTGTAGCGACTCGAATGTGTGCGCCCAGTTTGGCGCCGGTCAGCATCAGCGAGTGGCACACATTGTTGCCATCGCCGATGAAAGCCAGCTTCAGGCCTTTCACGCGGCCGAACTTTTCCGTGAGAGTGAAGTAGTCGCCGAGCGCCTGGCAGGGGTGCAGGAGGTCCGTCAGGGCATTCAGCACGGGAATGGAGGCATTCTCGGCGAGTTCGACAACCGACTGGTGGGAGAAAGTGCGCGCCACGATGCCGTCCACCCAGCGGTCAAGATTGCGGGCCACGTCCTTGATGGATTCCCGCTCCCCCAGCCGCGGCTTGGAGTGGTCCATGAAAATGGCAAACCCGCCCATGCTGGTCATGCCGACTTCAAAGGTCACGCGGGTGCGGAGCGACGGCTTCTCAAAAATCATTGCCAGTTGCTTGCCGGCGAGCGCCTTTGAATAAGACGCGGGCGACGCCTTCACGCGCCGGGCGAGATCAAAAATCAGGCGGACGTCATTTGTATTAAGGTCCTGGTCCGCGACCAAATCATGGACACTGAGCAGTTCTTTTTTTTCCATAGTTACGACGGGCGTCATGCGCGCACCCCCTTTTTTTCCATGCTTGAGACGGATGCTAAGATCGATCGCAACACGTCGATTAATTCATCGACTTGTTGCCGCTGGATAACCAGAGGAGGAAGAAACCGTAAAACGTTCTCTTGTGTGCAGTTGAAAAGAAAACCGGCTTCCACGCCCTGCTGGACGATTTCCTTACCGGGGATTGAGAGTTCCGCGGCGAGCATCAATCCCTGGCCGCGGACCTGACGAATGACGGGCAGTTCCTTCTGAAGATTGAACAACTGGTTCTTAAAATGCGAGCCCACCTGGCGGACGTGCTGCAGGAATTCCGGCCGCTGAAGAATTTCGAGGAATTTGAGGGCCAGGCGGCACTGAAGCGGGCCGCCGCCGAACGTAGTGCCGTGCATGCCGGGATGGAACGCCTGTGCAACCTCATTGCGGGCGAGAATGGCAGCCAGCGGCAAGCCTCCGGCGAGAGGTTTAGCCACCAGAACGATGTCCGGCTTAAGCCCCATCATCTGGTAGGCAAAATAGCTTCCCGTGCGCCCCAGGCCACATTGGATTTCATCGCAGATGAACAGAGCCCCGTGCTCGCGGCACAGCTCCTGGCCGGTTTTCAGGAACTCTTCGTCTAGTTCCACCACACCGCCCTCGCCCTGAATCACTTCGACCAGCAATGCGGCGGTGTCGGGTGAAAAATTCCTCTTGAGATGACTGATGTCATCCTGACGGACAAACTTTACACCGGCCGGCAACGGTTCAAAGGGCGTGCGATATTTTTCCGGCCAGGTGGCGGCCAGCGCGCCCATGGTGCGGCCATGAAAGGAGTTTTCCACGGCCAGGATGCCCGTCCGTTCCTCGGAATGCAGGCGCCCGAAAGCCCGGGCCAGCTTGAGAGCTCCTTCCACGGCTTCGGTGCCCGTGTTGGCAAAGAAAACCCGGTCGAGGCCGGAGAGTTTTGCGATCTGATCGGCCAGCGGGGCTTGAAAGCGGTGGTAGATGAGATTGGAGACGTGAAGCAGGTTCGCGGACGGATCGCGCAGCACGGCCATCATTTCCGGGTGCGCATGCCCAAGGGCGTTCACTCCCAGGCCACCCAGGAAATCAAGATACCTCTTCCCCTGGTCGTCAATGAGATAGCAACCTTCACCATCAACGGCCAGGAAGGGCAGGCGTTTGTAGGTGGGAACCAGCCTGCGTTCTTCAAGTTCTGCAATCTGTTCGTGGCTCATCATGACCTTACGATCCTTGTCCCTACGCTTTCACGTTTGATGACGGTCCGCATCAAAGAGTTTTTTTCGTCCGGCGAAATAATGTCAATTTCGCGGACGCCGTGCTGAAGAGTCCGGGCGCAGGATCGCAGCTTGGGAATCATTCCGTCACGCACGGTGCCTTTGTGAATCAGGCTCCGGATGTCCCTGAGCCGTACCAGGGGCAGCACATTCTTCTCTGCGTCCCAGACGCCGCCGGATTCAGTGAGGTAGAGCAGGCGGTCGGCTTCGATGGCCGTTGCCAGTGCCGCCGCAAGGTCATCAGCGTTGATGTTGAGATATTCGCCGGCAGCACTGAGTCCCAGGCTCGCCACAACCGGCACAAACCCCTTTGAGAACGCCAGGTTCAGGATCGCAGTGTTGATTTTTGCCGGACGGCCGACATAACCTAAATCTTTTTTTGCTCCGTTTGCCGTGCTTACCAGCCGGCGGGCTATCACCAGCTTGCCGTCGCCGCCGCAGATGCCTATAGCAGGTTGGCGCTGTGCTTCCAATTCAGCCACCCACTGCTTGTTAACGATCCCGGCCAGAACCATCAGGGCCACATCGCGCGTTTCGGCGTCGGTCACGCGCAAGCCGTTATGAAACTCCGTCTCAATTCCCAGGCGCTTGAGCGTCTGAGTCAGCGCTTTGCCGCCACCGTGCACCACAACCACGCGATGGCCGGCCGCGGCCAATCCGGCGATCTGCCGGGCCAGGTGCTGCCGCCGGAACTGTTCGTCCGCCGATTGCCCTCCGACCTTTACAACCACTTTCACGCCAGTGCCGTTCCCTCGGCCAGGCCATACATCAGATTCATGTTCTGGATAGCCTGCCCCGCCGCGCCCTTAATCAGGTTGTCGAGCGCGGACACGATGATCATGCGCGTGCCGGCAGAGTCGAGCGAGAAACCAAGATCAGTAAAATTGGTCTGAGCGACGGATTGAATTTCCGGAACGCCGGAGTCCAGCACGCGGACAAAAGGCGCCCCGGCGTATGTGTTGCGATAAAGTGCGACGACTTCCTCATGCGTGCGAGGCTTCGACAGGCGGACATAAATGGTGCTCAGAATCCCCCGCGTAATCGGCAGCAGGTGGGGCGTGAAGGTCAGATCCTTTTCCGCCAGATCCAGAACCTGAAGCATCTCCGGGACGTGACGATGGTTGAAAAGTCCGTAGGCACGGCAGTTCTCATTTACTTCCACAAAGTGGAGCTTCTCGCTCAGCGCGCGGCCCGCTCCGCTGGCACCTGACTTGGAGTCGGAGATAATGCCTGCCCTCGTGTCAATCCAGCCCTTTTGCAGCGCGGGCGCCAGGGCGAGAATTACTGAGGTGGCGTAGCAGCCCGGGTTAGCCACCAGGCGAGCCTTGGCGATGGCTTCGCCGTTCAGTTCTGTCAGACCGTAAACAGCCTCTTCCAGCTCCGCGGGGGCGTCGTGCTCAAAACCGTACCACCGTGGATAGGCAGCAGCATCCTTCAGCCGGAAAGCCGCGCTCAAGTCCACCACGCGAAGGTTGCGCTCGAGGAGCCGGCGTACGGCTTCAAGAGCAGTGTGGTGAGGCGTCGCCAGAAAAACCAGATCCACATCCGAGGGTGGCAACGCTTCCACGGAGAGAGGCTGGCAGAGAACCATAAATTTCCCGCGAAGGGAAGGGTGCGAATCCTCGATGGGAAACTCTTTTTTCCCGTCCCGGCCTGATGACATCAGCCGCGTCACCCGGGCCTGTGGATGGCGGGCCAGCAGGCGCAGGAGTTCCAGCCCCGCGTAGCCCGTTGCGCCGGCCACGGCTACCCGGACGACCTCGGATGAAGCTTCGTGCTTGCCTGGAGTGCTGAAGGTTTCGGCCTCGGTTATCGCCTTCACTGCCCTGTCCGATAGGAATATTTATGCAGCATACGCATAATTATGTTTCTACTTGAATCGGCCGTCCCTGTCAAGAGAAAATAGTGGCAACAGCCATGGAACAACCGCCGAACGAAGGCGTCCGAAGGGGGTGGATTTCAGGGTAATGAAAATTGCGCTTTCGGTTTCGGAAAAGGAAAAAATGAAGGGGCGGGAGTCATCCTATTTCAAAGCTTTGGTGGCCGCGGGGGCGAGACCCGAAGAAATCGATATGATCGTGTCTCCCGGGAACGGGCAGCTCTCACAGGGCAACTTTGACGGAATCCTCCTGGCGGGCGGGGAAGACGTTGACCCGGAGCTTTATGGCGAGCGGAAAAGGTACGACAATGTTAAAACCAACCGCCCGCGTGACGATTTTGAAGTGGTCCTGATCGACCGGGGACTTCAGGACGGAGTTCCGATTCTCGGCATCTGCCGCGGAATTCAAACCATCAACATCCGATTCGGAGGAACACTTTACCAGGACCTAAAAGGTGATACGGCCGTGGAACGCGACCACAAGCAGCAGGGAAGCCGCGGCGCCGCCACGCATTCCATAACCGTGACCGATCCGGAATCCGTCCTGCACAAGTTTGTCACGGGCAGTTGCCCTGTGAACAGCCTCCACCATCAGGCGATCAAACGCCTGGGCAGGGGCCTGAAGGTTACGGCGCATTCCGAGGACGGCCTGGTTGAAGCAGTTGAGCTAGCGGAGGACTACCCTTTCTTCCTGGCTGTGCAGTGGCATCCCGAGGAGATGTTCAGCGACCATCCTGAACAGTTGAGAATTTTTCAGGATTTCGTGGCGCGTTGCCGGGAATGCGCGGCGAAGAAATCCGCATCAATTTAGCTTCAATGCCGGATTTCCCTGAATCCATTGTGACAAGGAAACAAAGTGTATCCCGACCTGCCAGACTATTTGCGTCCCGGGCTGAGGCTCGTGTTTGTGGGGTTTAATCCCGGCGAGCGGTCCGCCAGGGTCGGGCACTATTATGCCGGCCGCGGCAACCAGTTCTGGAACTTCCTGTACGAGTCAGCATTGACGCCGGTCCTGCTGAGGCCGGAGGACGACCACCGCATTCTCGAGTTCGGGTTCGGGCTCACCGATATCGTCAAGCGATGGTCAAATTCCAGCAGCGATTTGAGTAAGGGAGACTTTCAGCAGGGCATTCCTGTCCTGAAGGCGAAACTCCTGGAGGCATCACCGGAAGCAATCGCGTTCAACGGGAAGATAGGATTTGAGAAATTCCAGGGCCGCAAGGCGGGACTTGGAGCGCAGAACTGCCGATTGGGTAATTCGCGGATCTATGTCCTGCCCTCTACCAGCGGACGCAACGGCAGCCTTTCGCGCTCGGAAAAGCTCCGCTATTTTTGCCGGCTAAAACGCTGGCTGGGATAGAGGACCGCCCGCGTCCGATCGCAAGCGGTGCGAACCTCTGGCCACCTGCCGCCATCTCAGCTATCCTTTCAGTAACAAAAACTCGATCTTGCTGAGGAAACATGACAGCCCGAATTGACTTCCTGAAAGGTGACATTACTGAGCTTGAAGTTGACGCGATTGTGAACGCGGCCAACAACGATCTGGTCCTGGGCTCGGGAGTTGCAGGCGCCATCCGGAGCAAAGGCGGCCCGCGAATTCAGGAGGAGTGCGAACGCATCGGCCGCATCCGCCTGGGCGAAGCTGCGGTGACCACGGCGGGCAATCTGAAGGCTTATTACGTGATCCATGCGGCCAGCATGCGACTGGGTGGAAAGACAACTTCGGAGTCCCTGCAGAACGCCACGCGGAACAGCCTGCTCCGCGCAGAAGAAAAGGGTTTCAAGACGATTGCTTTCCCGGCTATCGGAACGGGCGTTGCCGGTTTACCGATGGAAGAATGCGCGAACGTGATGGTCAGCGAAGTGCTTGAGCACCTCAAGTCCCGCAGCAGCCTGGAAAAGATTGCATTTGTGCTCTACGATGACGCGGCGCTCAAGACGTTTGAAGAATCCTACAGGAAGCTCACAGCCCGCCCTGCTGCAAATGAATCAGCCTGACGCAACGTCCGAAGCCTCGAAAGTCTTCGGCTGTCATGATGTTCGGGCCTTCTACCCGATGGCACGGTTCTCGTCCGAGTAAGGCTTCTGGATATATTCCTTGGCCTGTTCAATGGCTCCCTGTGTATCGTCCTTGGTTTGCAACGCCCGCTGGTATTCGTTAATAGCGCGGTCGCGTTGGCCGGTGGCGTCGAAAATTTTGCCCAGGGTGAGATGGGCCCAAACCTCAACCCATTTGGGTTGAAGGTTTCCGTCCAAAGCGGCACGCATTTCCTCCGCAGCCGCATTGTAATTGTGCAGCCGGAAATAGATCTCACCAAGACGGAAGTGGGCCAGTGAATCGTTCTTGTTCTGCTCGACCACCTTCTGATACTGCTTTACTGCTTCCAGGTAGGCCTGTTCAGCAACAAGCTGGTCACCGCGGGCGACTTCAACTTCGGTGCGAATCTTGTCCGTCATTTTAAGGATGTGGCTGCCGGGGTCGATTTCCACATGGGTTGGCCTGGTGACCGTGTTGACCGTGAAGTCTGAAGTGGTTCCCACCATCTCGATGCGATCATCAACGGGCCGGCGCCCCTCGGAATTGACACGCACCTCCACAGGCATTCGGAAGATATCCAGGTCCTGCTGAATTTTGCCAACCACCTGGTAATGATTTGCCACGCGATAAATGGCCCAGGAATCCTTGAACTGGGGAACGCCGGTGGAACTGACCCACTGGGCAAAAAAGTAGGTCAGCTTCTGATTGCTGACCTGCTCCGCGGCTTTCTCAAAGTCCTGAGTGGTAGCGGATTTCCAGGCATACTGCCTGACCAGTCCCTGCAAAGCTTTCGTAAACGCTTCGTCACCGATGACCCAACGCAGCATATGGAAAACCATGGCGCCTTTTTGGGCCACAATCGACTGGTACTGGGGAGTATAAGGTTGGAGCGACCCGGCCTGGCTGATGGGGGCGGTCTCTTCGTGGGTGAGGGCCCCAATGGCGGTTGAGTGCATCAGGTTTTCAAAAGCGGCCTCGCCTTGTGACTGCTCGATATAGAGCGCGGAAGAATAAAGCGAAAGGCCATCATCGAGGAAGGCATCATCGGGAGTTGCAGGGCTGACGTAACATCCCCACCATTGGCGCGAGATCTCATGCGCCAGCAGTTGTTCGTTCACGGGCGAAGCAAATCCGCGGGTGGCCAGAGCGATGATGCCGGGAGAGGAATAACCGCCCACAGTATCATTGGCGATCTCAACCACGGCCAGATTGCCGTTCGGCAGCGACCCGAATTTGCTGGAAAAGAAACTCATGATTTTTGCCGCCGTCGCTCCGTAGTCCGCCGCAAAATTCTCGTGGCCAGGTTTCAGGTAGAGATAAACATTAGCGCCAAAAGCCGTCTCGTGTTGGACCGAGTAGGTGCCTGCGTAAAACGTGCCAGGAAAGGACGACTGGTCGAATTGGAATGAGTAGGTCGTGTTGCCGCCCTGCTCCACGGGCTGCGAAGGCGCCCCCGAGGCAAGCACGGTCTCACCCGTGGGCACGGTGACGTGCAGGCTGGCTGCAAAGCGATTTAGGCCTGATTTGGCCACCGGAAACCAGCGGCCTGGGTAGAGCAAATAGGATCCTTCCGGGCCCACATAGGAAAGCTTCAGCCCCTCGACAGGGCTCCCATCAGCCGTTCCAAGCCCACCTTTATAACTGACGGTGAGGGACGAAGCCTGGCCTTCGGTGATAGGGCTGGGAAATGTGATTTTCAGGGTCAGCCCATCTTGCTGGAAAGGGACGTCCGAACCCGTCGAGTCCACCACCTTCTGGACACGCAAGGCGCTGTTGAGTTCAAAGCTGAGCTGACTGGTGCTGGCCTGGGGTACAAAGTCAATCCGGGCGGTGGCGTCGAGGATGTGAGTGGTGGGGAACAATTGAACCTTGATGTCGTACTTCTTGACCACGAACTGAGAAGTGTCCGCGGCCCGCGCGCCTGAGAGAGCGACAAACAGCGCCATCGCCAGCACCACGGCCGTTTTGGTATATCCTGAGCCTCCCACACGGCGCCCCAGAGCATTCCTGAATTTACGAAACCTTAAGGCATGCTTCATAAATGGATTGGGCCTTTCAACAGAAAAGGTCAACAATATTGATAATACAATTCCCGGCAGGGCGGCGGAACGAGTAATCATAAAAAAACTACACTGAAAATGGCCCCACAGGCCAACGTGCCCTATGGAAAGGATGCATCATCAGGCATGCAAGGATGCCTTGGCCCCCTCAAGATGGCGGATGATGGCGTCCGCTGCCCGGCCGATTGCACCCCCTTCGCCCAGACGGTTCCTCACCTTTTGAAGGTCCTCGATCATTCTCCGCCGCGCCTCGCCGTCATCCAGTAACCGCTCGATGCCGCCCGCCACGCGCGCGGGGGTGAAGTCGCTCTGGATCAGTTCCGGAACCACGGCACGGCCGGCCAGCAGGTTCACCATGCTGTAGAAAGGAACATCGATCATGAACCTGGCGCACAAGGCGGTGAAAGCGGACACCCGGTAGACGACCACCATGGGGCAATCCCGCAAAGCGGCCTCGATCGTAGCGGTGCCGCTGGCTACCACTGCAGCGTCAGCGTGGTGCAGGGCCTCATGCGTTGAATTGCTGAGCGTGCGGAGAGGCGCCTTGCTGGTGTAGCCGCGCGTTACAAGAGATTCCAGCCACGCGGGATCAATGGTGGGTGCGGATGCGACGATGAATTGGACCTGCCGGGATTGCGCTAATCGCATCGCTGCATCGAGCATGGTCGGCAGGTTAAAGGTTACTTCCGTTTTCCGGCTTCCGGGCAGCAGAGCGACCACCGGAATGCCTGGGTCGAGGCCTGCCCTGACGAAAAATTCCTCGCGGCTCATACGGGGGCCGACCAGGTCAACCAGAGGATGCCCGACGCATTCCACAGGCACGCCGGCCCTCTCGTAGATGTCAGTCTCAAAGTCGAAGAGGCAGAGCATTCGGTCGACGCAGGCTTTGATCTTCCTGATCCTCCATTTTTTCCAGGCCCAAATCTGCGGGCTAACAAAGTAAATGACGGGAATGTTATGTTGCTTCAGCCGCTTCGCCAGGCGCAGATTCAGGGAGGGGGAATCAATCAGGATTGCGGCCGCGGGCTTTCGGCGGGCAGCTTCAGCCACAAGGGCCTGCAGGGCGCGATAGGCCTTGGGGAGGCCGGATAGCACTTCAGAGATTCCAATCAGCGCCACTTTGTCGATATCGACAAGGGTGTCGACGCCGGCAGCGCGCATGGCTTCGCCGCCGCAGCCAAAAATCTCTGCATCGGCTATTCTGGCTTTCAGCGCCTCAGCCAGTGCAGCTCCATACACGTCGCCGGAGCGTTCTCCGGCAACCATTAAGAAAGAATTTCCGGGCATGGTCCTTTGGCCGACCCAGCGGAGGTCAGGAGCTCCTGGTCCTTGTATTGAAGCTGATAAAGCTTGAAATAGATTCCCTGCAACCGCAGCAATTCCTGATGTGTGCCTACCTCGCGAACGCGCCCTTTGTGCATCACGATGATCTTGGATGCGTTCTGGATGGTCGAGAGGCGGTGAGCGATCACCAGAGAAGTTCGATTTTCAAGCAGCCGCCGGAGACCCTCGCGAATCATGTGCTCTGTTTCCGGGTCCACACTCGATGTGGCCTCGTCCAGAATCAGGATTTTGGGGTCGTGAGCTAGCGCCCGGGCGAAAGAGAGAAGTTGCTTCTGTCCCGACGAGAGCGTGGCTCCGCGCTCTTTGACAGGCGCATCAAACCCGCCTGGAAGGCCCTCAATAAAGTCCAGCATGTTAACACGCCGGACTGCCTCACGGACCTGCTGGTCGGAAATGCCTTCAGTCCCAAGCCGGACGTTGCTGGCAATAGTGCCGGAAAAGAGGAACGGGTCCTGCAGCACGATTCCGAAATTGCTGCGGAGGTCGTGCAGGCTGATGTCGCGAATGTTCACGCCATCGAAAAAGATGGCTCCCTCCTGGACGTCGTAGAAGCGCAGCAGAAGGTTGGTCAGGGTCGTCTTGCCTGCGCCCGTATGACCCACCACTGCAACCGTCTCGCCCGGCTCGATGGTGAAAGAAACATTTTCCAGCACGCGATGATCGTCCTGGTAAGCAAACCCAACGTTGCGAAACTCCACACGGCCGCGGGCCTCTGCAACCCTGGTTGGTTGCGCAGAATCGGAAATCTTCACCGGCGTGTCCAGCAGTCTGAAAACGCGCTCTGAACTGGCCATTGCGGCCTGGAGGATATTGTACTTATCGCTCAGGTCCTGAATGGGCCGGAAGAAGCGTTGCGAATACTGAATGAAGGCAATGGCCGTTCCCACGGTCAGTGAGCCGCCCAGGATCATTCCCCCGCCTTTGTACAGAATGATGACGATGGCCAGCACGCCCAGAAATTCAACTGTGGGATAAAAAAGACCGTAGGCCAGGATGGAGTCCATGTAAGCCTTCAGATAGGCTCCATTAATCTGCTCGAATTCCTCGAAGCTTTTCTCCTCGCGATTGAAAAGCTGCATTACGGACATGCCCGTGATGTGCTCCTGGAGATAGGCATTGATGCGAGCGATGGCGAGCCGGATGCAGCGGTACGACTCCCTCACCGACCTGCGGAAAAGGCCTGTGACCAGAATGATCAGCGGCAGGACGGCAAAGGTGAGCAGCGAAAGCCGCCAGTCCAGCTTCAGCATCACCACCATAATGCTGAGCAGGGTAAAGAAGTCACCGA
The DNA here is from genome assembly GCA_035691365.1 of Terriglobia bacterium. GTDB lineage: Bacteria > Acidobacteriota > Terriglobia > UBA7540 > UBA7540 > SCRD01. Next base: position 27,991 of record DASSJE010000504.1, on the reverse strand, counting down.
AAACGGCCACCACGCCGGAGGCAAACATGTCGTTCAGAACGTCAATGTCCGTGGTAACCCGCGTGACCAGCCTCCCCACGGGATTGCGATCAAAATAGCTCATTTGCAGGCGCTGGAGATGCTCAAACACCTGCTTGCGCAGATCGTACATCACCTTCTGGCCAACCAGTTGCATGGCGAAAGTCTGGGCAAATTGCAGAACAAACGTCAGCAGAACTGCCGGGACAAAGATTTCCAGCGCGATCTGGAGGATGCCCACATAAGAGTCCGTGCTAAGAAAGTGCGCGAGAATCTGGGGAAGCTGGTGGTGCTTTGTGGGGTCGAGATAGCGGTCGATTTCCACCTTCATCAGATAGGGAGGCACGGCCTGGAGAAGGCCATAGAAGAAAATGGCGATCAGGGCCAGGGAAACCACCTGCCTGTAAGGGCGCAAATAGGTGAGCAATCGCCGCATCAGGCGCGCGTCGTACGCTTTGCCGAGAATTTCTTCTTCGTGGAAACTATCTGCCATCAGGTTGCCCGGTTACACTTCCTTTTCGAGTGATTCTTCGATTAATTGCTTGTTGTACAGCTCCGTGTAATGTCCGTTCATCGCCAGCAACTCTTCATGGGAACCCCGCTCCACAATAGCGCCGTCGTGCAGCACGACGATCTCATCCGCATTACGAATGGTGGAGATGCGATGTGAGATCAGGATAGTGGTCCTTCCCGCCATAACCTCGGTGAGGTGCCGCAATATTTTTTCTTCAGTGAACGTGTCAACGCTCGAGAGCGCATCATCGAGAATCAGGATGCGTGGATCGCGGATGATGGCGCGCGAGATGGCCACCCGCTGTTTCTGGCCGCCCGAAAGCGTCAGGCCACGTTCTCCCACCATGGAATCGAAGCCCTTCGGGAAGCCCAGAATGTCCGGCCGGATGTTGGAAATTTCTGCGGCGCCTTCCACGTCGTCATCAGAAGAATCGGGAGCTCCGAACCGGATGTTTTCGCGGATCGATTCGCTGAACAGGAAAGTTTCCTGCGGAACGAACCCGATGTGCGAACGCAGGGTGTTGAGCGGGATTTGACGGACAGGAATCCCGTCCACCAGCACCGATCCATCCTCTGCATCAAACAGCCGGGGAACCAGAGCGGCCAAAGTGGTTTTTCCCGAGCCCGTTGCGCCTACCACGGCGAGGGTCCGGCCCGCAGGGATGCGCAGGTTGATGTTTTTGAGAATCGGATATCCGTTGTAGGCAAAGGTGAGGTTACGGAATTCGATATCACCTTTCAGAGCGCGGACGGGGTTGCTGGGAACTAGGCGATCGTCGATGGCCGGCTGAGCGGCAAAAATGGTCCACAGCCGGCCCAGGGAGGCGAGACCTCGCTGAATGATGTTGGTCACCCACCCCAGCGCAATGATGGGCCAAATGAGATACATCAGATAAACGTTGAATGCGGCGAATGTTCCGATGGTGATTTTGCCGGAGAGCACATGCTCTCCGCCGACCACCATGATGAGCAAAAACGAAGCTGCAAAGAGCAGGGCCAGGGCAGGCCACAAGAAACTCGTGACGAGGATCAGCCCCTTGTTCTTTTCCACATAGATCCGATTCATGCTGTCGAAATGCTGCATTTCAGGCTCTTCCTGGCGAAAAGCACGGACCAGCCTGACCCCGGAAAGGTTTTCGCGAACTTTTTCAGTGAGCTCCGAATACATGGCCTGGATTTTCTCAAACCGCTCATGGATCCTCTGCCCGAAAAACTTGACCGCGACTGAGGCCAGCGGCAAAGGGGCCAGAGCCAGCAGCGTGAGGTGAAGGTCCAGATGGGCCATCAGCGTGATCGTGGCGATGCCCGTCACCACCGTGTTGGCTGAATACATGATGCCCGGCCCGACAATGTTGCGGACGGCGGTCAAATCATTGGTCAGTTTTGCCATAAGGTCGCCGGTTCGGTGTTCGTTGTAATAGCGGGCATCCTGCCGCATCAGATGCCTGAAGAGGTCATTGCGGAGATCATACTCAACATCACGTGAGATGCCGATTAAAATCCAGCGCATCCAGAACTGGAAAACTGCTTTTGTCAGAGCAATACCCAGCAGGAGAAGGGCAAAAAAGGCCAGTTTTTGTACCGTAACGCTGCTGATAAGAGCGTCAAAGGTTTCCTTGATGACTAGGGGTATGGTGACCCCAACGACCTGGGTGAGAATGAGCGCGGCAAAGCCAAAGATATAGCGCTTTTTGTACTTGGCAAGATATGGGAAGAGGGGTCGAAGAGGGTTTCGCATGGTTACCTATGCTTTACGGCGGCAAAAGTCAGGCAGCAGGCGCTATATCGCCCGGAAAATCTTGATTATAGCTGAACCTTGCTGCGGCCTGCCAGCTTCGGTGCCAACTGGTGTGAACTCATCCTTGACCATGGCTGACATAGCTCCCCATCGTGGCCATGCTTTTATTTCTCTTTGATGTACGGTTTCTGGTTGACCTTAAAAGAGGGCATACGTAAAATCTGGCTATAGTGCTTCCTTGCGGGGCGGAAGCAGGAAAAACTAAAGCGGAAAGGCAGGTCAAGTTGGCGAAGTGTAGACTCATTTTCCTTATTCCGGCTGTCGTGGTTGCATTCGGCTCGTGCAGCTCCCACGGCAAAAGGGTCACGGCTTCGCCACCAACGCTTGTAGTCCCGCCACCGGCATCTGCTCCCATCCAGCCCCCAGCGCCCCCCACCCGGGTTGTCAACCCCAAAACCCTTGATCCCACAGGCGTTCTGGTTGCAAAAGTGGACGCCGTCTACGACGAGGGTATGCAGGCATACCATGCCGGGAACCTGCAAAGGGCCAGACTGGATTTTGACAAGGCCTTGAGCTTGATGCTTGAATCCGGGATGGACGTCAAGCGTAACCCCAGGCTCAAAGCTGAGTTCGACAGGCTGGTGGAAAATACTTATGGGTTGGAGGCCTCAACCTCGGCAAACAGCGACGCATTAAGCCAGCGTGATAATGAGTCTCCTCCCATTGAATCCTTTGCCAATCTTACATTTCCCGTAGACCCAAGGGTCCGGAAGCGTGCTGAACTTGAATTGGTTTCAGTTCGTTCAGATCTTCCGCTGGTGATGAACGATTACGTAGCTGGTTTCCTGACCTACTTTCAAAACGGCGGCCAGGACTATATCAACAAGATTCTGGCCCGTGTTGGGACGTACCAGCCGATGATTTCAAGTGTGCTCCGCAAATACGGCATGCCCCAGGACTTGATCTATCTGGCAGCGGCGGAAAGCGGTTTTAATCCCCAGGCCGTGTCCCGCCAAGGAGCCACGGGCCTCTGGCAATTCATGGCGGCACGGGCCAGGGAATATGGGCTCAAGATGGACCAGTATCAGGACCAGCGTGAAGACCCCTTGAGATCGACGGAGGCGGCCGTCCGCCACTTGCGCGATCTTTACAAAGAATTTGGGGACTGGTATCTGGCTATGGCCGCTTATGATGCCGGACCTGGCGGCATCCAGAAAGCTATTGAGAGGACCGGATACGCGAACTTCTGGAAGCTGCGAGAACTACACGCGCTGCCTGTAGAGACCCAGAACTATGTGCCTATCTTCATTGCCACGGCTCTGATTGCCAAGGACCCTCGCGCGTACGGTTTTGATGTGCAATCGAACTCCCCACTGGATCCCGACCGCGTAACGGTCACAGTCCCCACTGACCTCCGTCTGGTGGCTGATCTCATTGACAGACCTGTCAAAGAACTCGAAGGTCTCAATCCGAGTCTTCTGACGTGGGCCACCCCGATGGATGAAAGCCAGTATGTAATCAACCTTCCGCACGGAACCAAAGATCTGTACGAAAAACGAATTGCTGAGGTGCCGCCTGAAAACCGTGTCTGGTGGCGCGCGGTGAAAGTTGAGCAGGCGGACACACTGGAAGGAATTGCGCACAGGTATCATATTACGGAAGCGGCGCTTGCCAGGGCTAACCATCTGGAACAAAGTGACGACCCGGAAATAGGCACACACCTGGTTTTGCCCATTCCTCCTGGCCGGGAATCCCGCTACCGGCGAGGCCGGCTTTACCGTTACCGGGTTCGACCTGGCGATACACTTAGTGCCATTGCCCGCCGCTACCACGTGAGTGTTGCCAGCCTTCGGCGCTGGAACCACTTGCGGGGTTCACGAATTGAGGCCGGGAGGACGCTGCACGTGCGTGCTTACGGAGCGCCCTCTCCCGGCCGGTCCAGCGGATACCATGCGGAGACGCGCAAGGGCGTACGGTTTTATCGCGTTCGCCGTGGCGATACGCTGGGGGGAATTGCACAGCATTTCCATGTGAGCGTGGCGGACCTCCGCCGCTGGAACCATTTGCACGGATCCACCATTGCTGAAGGCAAGGCTTTAAGAGTCAGCAAGCGGTCTTCCACTAGGAAAGTGGCCTCCAATGCTAGCGCCGGGATTGACCAGGGAAGTCATCGCAGCGCCTACCGCTACCGAATCCGCCCAGGCGATACGCTTCGGGCCATTGCCAGCCACTTCAACGTGACCGTCGCACAAATCCGCGAATGGAATCATCTGGATGGTTCGCTTATCATTCCTGGACAGATGCTGGCGCTGTATGGAGTGACCGAATAACGGCCGGATTCGGCTGGTGAGGATGCCCCTTGACAGCCGTTGTCCGGTGGTATACATCTGGCGCAAGGGAACTTTTTATTTAAGGTTCACGACTTGCGCCAGCAAAGATGCAGTATCTGACGGGACGATGATCCTAAGAGGAGGATTCCATGCGGTTCAATGATGAAAACCATGAGCCCGGCGAAGAGTTTGACGAATTTGATGACCAATTCTCTTCTGACTACGAAGAGAAATTGGATGAGGAAGGCTTCGGGGTGGATCTCGAAGATCTGGATGAGGAGATTTCTTATGAATCCGAGCAGGAAGATGTCGGGCCTGCAGAGCTGGAAGGTCCGCCGCCTTCAGTGCCTCCTCCGCCTGCCCCCGTCAGCACTCCCCAGCCAGCCGAGCCCAAGGTACCGGCGGTGAAGGGAAAACCAGAGAAGCCTGCCAGGCCCATCAAAGCCAGCAAGCCTGCAAAGACTGAAAAATCCCCCAAGCCGAAGGAACCTGCCAAATTGGCCAAAGCCGGGAAAGCCCGGAAGCCTGCCAAGTTGAAAAAAGGGGCCGCTAAGGCAAAGAAGGCCGGGAAGCCCTCCAAGCCGAAGAAGGCTGCCAAGCCAAAAAGGCCGGTGAAGGCCGCGAAGAAAGCCGCAAAGGTTAAAAAGGCTCCGAAGGGTGGGAAAGGCAAGAGGGCCGCTGCCGGAAAGAAGACAAAGCGCCGCCGCTAAGCTTGGCGCAGGCAAGATTTAGATGGCTTCCGTGAGAATCCTTTTTTCCTTGCTCGAGCGTTTTTCGACATCGAAGCTTTTGTGAGGCGCGCGGCCAGGCTGCCAGAACGGGGGGCAGTTCCGGCGAAACCGATAAGCGCAACCGGGCCCTTTGTGACGCTGAAGAAGGGGCTTGGGCGATATTTACCAGGGATGCATGAAGGGCCTGGCAATTTCGGTTCTGGAGTCAGACCAGATGGCAGCGCGTCTGCCTCGTCGAGGATCTTGCAACAAGACCAGAGCGAACTCACAGCGGTCAGAAAGGTTGTGGCGGTTGAATGCATCCGCAGGATGCGGGGCGGCTCGCAACCTTTCCTGATGGGCTGTGACGACGGCGAAACCTACGTTGTCAAGTTCAGGAATAATCCCCAGCACGTCAGAATTCTGGCCAACGAGATGCTTGCCAGCCGCCTTGCCGCGCTCATTCGGCTGCCTGTTCCCGGGCGGGCGTTCGTGCAGGTTTCGCAGAGTCTCATTGCCGGAACTCCTTTGTTGAAGTTCGAGACGGTGGGGCAGGAGGTGCAGTGCGCTTCCGGGTTACATTTCGGTTCCAGATTTCCGGGCGCTCCCAGCCGGACTCTGGTGGTGGATTTTCTTCCTGACCGCCTGCTGCGGCAAGTCTCCAATCTGGCCCCGATTTTTCTGGGGGCATTCGTGCTGGACAAGTGGACCTGCAACTGTGACGGCCGCCAGGCGATTTTTTACCGGACCATCGACCAGAGCGGCAACCGGTACTCCGCCACGCTCATTGACCACGGTTTCTGCTTTAACGATGGGGAATGGAACTTCCCGGACAGCCCTATTCGGAGCCTATATCCGCGCCGGCTGGTGTATGAGAGCGTGCGTGGGTTGAAATCGTTTGAACCCTACCTTTCCCGAATCGAAAACATCGCGGCATCCGAGCTGGAAGAATGCCTTCGCGAAGTGCCGCGAGAGTGGTGCGGGGAAGATCCTGACCAGATTTCGCGCCTTACGGAAGAACTTTATAAGCGGCGCCGGCGGTTGCGGCAATTGATTATCGAAGCAAAAGGGAGTTCATTGCGACCTTTTCCGAATTGGGACTAGATCGTGATAGTGGCCTGCAGGTCCAGGTGATGGTATGGCTGATGCTGAACAATACAAGGCGTGCTCGCTCTATGTCGTGCAATATGTGCCGGACGTTGTGCGGGGTGAGTTCGTCAACATCGGAGTGTTCTTGTTCAGTCCCCAGGAGAACTATCTGGGCTGCCTGTTTACAGATGACTTTCGCCGCATCAAGCGGTTCCATCCCCAGGCTGATCTCGAATTCCTGCGCGAGCTTCAGCAGGACTTCGAGCAGCAGATTGACGAACACAGTGACGAATTGGAAAACTATCTGAGCTGGATGGGGCGATCCTTTTCAAACCTGGTGCAGATTGCTCCAGTCAGGGCATGCCTGCTTCGTGACCCTGCCGCTGAAATACAGGATGTTTTCAACCGGTACGTGGGGGCCCGGGTGGATGGACCGCTCCCGGTCGACACGCGAATGCGGATCAAACAGCGGCTGCGGTTATCTTTTGTGAGAGCCGGGCTGTGGGACCAGCCGCAGCTTGAACGGAATATTCCGGCCGCGCGCTGGACGCAACCCAACGACACCTTGACCTTTGATTTTGGGTACCGCCCGCGTGAGATTGCGGGCAGGCCGAACGGCCACATGAAGTTTATCCACTCACTATCGCTCAAGCGCGACGTTGAGCTGGCAAAGGTTCTGGTTTATACCATGGACCGCGTCCGCCGCCATGGGCCGGCCGAGTTGACGGCCGTAGTCGAGGGGGAGGCAAGTAAGGAGGACGAAGCGGCCACGCTTTCACAAAGCATTTTGGTGGAAGCCGGAATTTCTATCCAGCCGATTGCTCTTGCCGACCAGTACGCCCGGTCGATATGCAGCGAACTGGGCATCTAAAGCCGGGGGCGCGATGACTCTTCAGGTTGAATGTTATGCAGGCTACAAGGCGGACGAACGGCCCCTGCGGTTCCGCCCCGGCGAAAGGGATTCGCGGACTTTTGAGGTGGTGGAGGTCCTCGACCAGTGGTATGGCATAGATTACCGTTGTTTCAAAGTGCTGGCCGATGACGGAAACACTTATATTCTTCGCCATAGCGAAAAGGAAGATGAATGGCGCCTGGATTCATTCCGCCACACCGCCCGATAATTGCAAGCCTTCCTGTTTTATGACAATCTTTGCTGCCCATGATTAAATAGTGAGTTATGAGGCTTCAGAGCGAGCCAGAAACTTTCCGGAGATTCTCCCTCTGATGCGCAAGGGTGAATTCATCATTTCGACTCTGCTGGCGATCCTTGTGTTCTTTTTTGTTCTGGGGCTTCAGCGTGACTGGAAGCCCTCCAGCCTGAAGGATGCGGCAAGCTCCGCAGAGCAGTACGTGCTGGGGACAGGAGGGTCTCACGGAGCGTACCCGGATATTCCAGGTTTCGAACGAATCAACACTTTCACTCTTGACCGGCAGTACCGCGCAGCTCTCTATCGATCCAATTCCGTCAGCCTGGGTTTTGCTCCGGGGCGTCTGGTCATCTACAACGACGAAAACCAGATTGCTTACCAGGTGGATACGCTGGAGGGCGCGCGGGAAGCATGGACTGCTCTTTATGATTTTGCCGGCCGGCGAGGATTGCCGGCCCAGAATGGCAGGCCACGGCCAGTCTATCTTCGCGACCTCTCCGGCGACCATAAGCCCGACCTGGCGGTTGGACTTTATTCAGGCGGCAACCGTTGCTGCACTACTGTGAACGTTGTGGAGGTCGAAAAGAATTCTCTGAAGGTTATTGGCCATATCGACGGGCTTCAGGGATGGCCTTTCGAAGGCCTGGAAATTCGAAGGATTGGCCGCGGCTCTATCCGGGTGCTTGTAGTGCACCGGCCCCAGGTGACGGCATGCGGGCCGAGGGAGGACGCTGCTGACGTTATTTCCATTTATTCCTTTTCCGGTGGCCAGTATGTGGACGAGACCGGGAAATTCAGCGATTTCCTGCAAGGAGCCCTTCGAGAGAACCTGGCCAGGTGGTCCCGCGAAAAGGACCCCTCGCTCAGTCTACTGCAGACGCTTGCCGCACAGTATGCCGTGCTGGGCCAACCCGATCGCGGCAAGGCCTTCTTCGGGCAGAACCTCGCCCGGTTCCTTCCTCAAATGAAGCAACAAGGGTTTGACGGCCCTGCTTGCCAGGATGATGTGAATAGCCTGGTTGACCGGCTGGCGAATCCCCAACCCCAATGAGTGCATTTTGCGATGACGCTTGAGTGCGAGATCTCTAGAAGAGCGGCTCCTGCCAGGTTTCGAGGCAGCTCTTCAGGCAGGCCATAAACTGGTCCGCGACGGCGCCGTCGATGATCCGGTGGTCAAATGTCAGCATCAGGTAAGCCATCGAGCGGATCGCAATCGCGTCGTTACGAATGACGGGCCGTTTTTCAATCACTCCAACGCCCAGGATGGCAACCTGAGGCTGGTGGATAATCGGCGTTCCAAAAAGGCTCCCGAAAATGCCGGGATTCGTCAATGTAAATGTGCCTTCCTGCACCTCTTCCACGTTCAGTTGCTTCGAGCGCGCGCGGCTGGCAAGGTCCTGAACAGCACGGGCCATTCCCAGAAAGTCCTTTTCTTCTGCATGCTTGATGACCGGGACAATCAATCCTGTCTCGATCGCCACAGCGATCCCGAGGTTGATCGCCTGCTTGTAGATAATGTTGGTCCCCTCGACCGAAGAATTGAAAATCGGGAATTGCTTGATGGTTTCCACCGCGGCGCGCGCGATGAATGGTGTGTACGTAAGTTTCAGGCCCTGGCTGCGCTCAAACTCTTTGGCCATCCGTTCCCGGGTTTGGACGATACTGGTCATATCGGCTTCGAAAATGGTGGTCACATGCGCTGAGGTTTTCTTGCTGGCGATCATGTGTTCGGCAATCAGCCGCCGTTGAGGAGTCATGGCGGTCACATGCGTAGGCCCGCTGAACGTAACAGTTTGTCCATAGACAGCGGATTTGCCGGGAGCAGGCGGCCTCGCGGCAGGGGTTTCAGCCGTGGCCGGCGTCCGGTGCTCAAGAAAATTCAAGATATCTTTCTTGCTGATCCGGCCTCCCAGTCCCGTTCCTTTTACACGTGAGAGGTCCACGTTGTGCTCGCGAGCGATCCGCCGGACAAGAGGTGAGGAGCGGAGCTTTACACCCGGTCGAACCTGTCCCGCCGCTCCGTTCGCCGGAATGGGTGGCACCTGTGCGACCTCCGGCGCTGGATGGGCCTGCGTAGTGATTTCCGCCTTTGGGGTAGGACCGACTGAGCTTCCCCGCGCAGTATCTGCCGCCTCGGCCGGCATTTGTCCATCAATTATCGCAACCACTGTATTGACGGCCACGGTTTCATTTTCTGCGGCCAGAATTTTTGCAAGGACCCCCGCAGCAGGGGAGGGAATCTCAGCATCCACCTTGTCTGTCGTGATCTCAAAAAGAGGCTCGTCACGCTCTACGTGATCACCCGGCCTTTTCAGCCATTTGGTGATGGTCCCTTCGGCGACGCTTTCTCCCATCTGGGGCATGACAACATTGGTCGGCATCACGATCCTCGGGGTAAATTCCGGTACAGGCAGCTACTTCGCTAATCCTAATAGCCTGCAAGCTGCCGTGCTGCATCTGCAATTTTTTGAACGTTGGGCAGAAAGTAATCTTCCAGCGGAGGCGAGAAGGGAACAGGCGTGTCCGGCGCTGTGACCCGCACGACCGGGCCATCCAGGTCCTCAAAGGCCTTTTCGGCGATCATTGCCGCAAGTTCTCCTGCCAGGCCGCCAACTCGCGTATCTTCATGCAGCAAAATCACCTTGCTGCATTTGCGCACGCTGGAGAGCACACACTGCTCATCGTACGGCAACAGTGTTCGGAGGTCAACGACCTCGAGCGAGATGCCTTCCGCGGCAAGCAACTCCGCTGCCTCCAGCGCCGTCCAGACCATGGCCCCGTAGGTAATGACCGCAATATTGCTGCCCTCCCTGCGAACAGCCGCTTTACCGAGGGGGACGATAAAATCCTCATCGGGCACTTCCTCCCGCACACGCCGGTAAAGATATTTGTGCTCATAAAAAATCACGGGGTTATTGTCGCGAATCGACGCCTTGATCAGGCCCTTGGCATCATAGGCCGTCGCAGGAGCCACCACCTTCAGTCCCGGCGTGTGCACAAACCACATTTCGTTCGACTGCGAGTGGAAAGGACCGCCGTGCACACCCGCGCCGGAGGGCCCCCGGATCACGATGGGCACGGCCGCGCCCCAGCGGTAGTGAATTTTCGCAGCCATATTGACAATCTGGTCGAGCCCGCAGGAGATGAAATCCATAAACTGCATTTCCGCCACCGGCCGCATGCCCATCAGAGCCGCGCCGACCGCTGCGCCCACTATGGCCGATTCGGAAATGGGAGTATCGATCACGCGGTCTTCACCGAACTTCTCCAGCATGCCGGCGGTTACTTTAAACGCTCCGCCATAAGATCCGATATCCTCACCGAGGAGGAATACGGAGGGGTCGCGCTCCATCTCTTCCCAAATCCCTTGTCGAATGGCTTCAAGATAAGTCAATTGCGGCATGGAATTATTCATTCACTTGAGGCGTGGTTCTCCACCAGCAGTTATCATCACAGTAAACGCCTTCACGGGCGTCTGAGCCTTCGGGAAAAGGGCTGGCTTCGGCATGGGCCACAGCGTCATCGACGTGCTTCCTGACCTCTTCATCCAGATGGTCAATCTGCTTCCTGCTGAGAATCTTCTTTGCCAGCACAAATTTTTTCAATCGCGCGATGGGGTCTTTTTTCTTCCATTGGGCAAAAAGCTTTTCGGGAACGTATTCCGCGGCGTCATGTGCGGAATGGCCGGTCATCCGGAAAGTCTTGCATTCGATAAAGCTGGGGCCGCGTCCGGCCCGCGCCTGAAGGATGGCGTTCTCCACCGAGGAATAGACCGCCAGCACGTCGTTGCCGTCAACTTTCACGCCCGGCATGCCATAAGCCGCCCCGCGCGAAGCAAGGTCCTTGATGGCGTACTGTTTATCGGTTGGCGTCGAATAGGCATAGGCGTTGTTATTGCAGATAAAAATCACCGGAAGCTTCATCACGGCGGCCATGTTCATTGCTTCGTGAACATCGCCCCGGCTGGTGGTCCCTTCACCAAAGTGGACGAGGGCAACATTTCCGTTTTTGCGCCACTTTAAGACCATTCCCACCCCGCACGCCACGGGGCCCGTATCGCCGAGGTGTGAGATTATCGGAATGACCTTTCTCTCCATATCGCCAATGTGGAGCGTGTTTTCCCGGCCGCGGGAAGGTCCATTGCTGCGAGCCATCCAGTTGCAGAAAATCTCCCGGAGAGAAAAGCCGCGGATGAGGAAGGAGGAAAAATCCCGGTGGCTGGGCAGGACCACGTCGCCGTCCACAAGTTGAACGGCCGATCCCACACCGATGGCTTCCTGGCCCCGGCCGACATAAACGCCGCCAACAATTTTCCCCTGGCGGTAGAGGACCTGTTCAATTCGCGTCTCGGCCTCGCGAGTGAGTTTCAGGTAATAGAGCATGCGCTCCAGAGTTTGAGCGTCGGGGGACGTGGTCTTCTTTCTGCCTTTCGTGGGCCGCGCTTGAGCCATATCTCGTCAGTTGAAGGATTTTGAGCTTTACGGATGAACAGGGCTTGCCTTCGGACCTGCCGTTGCTGCCTGCTGTTCGGGCATCTTCATCTCTGTGTCAAAAACTGCACCAAAGTTGCTGACGACGCAATCCGTTGCATCCCCCATGGGAACGGGCCTGCCCAGGATCTTCTCGATCGACGTCACTCCTTTGCCGTGAAGGCCGCAAGGCACAATCCAGTCGAAGAAGCGCAGGTCCGTGTTTACGTTGAAAGCGAATCCATGGGACGTGACCCACCGCGACACATGCACGCCCATGGCAACAAGCTTGTTATCACCAACCCAAACGCCGCGCGCGCCGGCAATCCTTCCTGCCTGAATCCCATACTCGCCGGCCACGCGAATGAAAACTTCCTCGAGTGAATGCATGTACCAGGCAAGATCGCGCCGGTGCCGGCTGAGGTCGAGGATGGGGTAGCCGACAATCTGGCCCGGTCCGTGGAAGGTGACATCACCCCCGCGGTCGGTTTCAAACACCTCGGCGCCCAGTCGATGCAGGCGCTCTGCAGAGATGAGAATATTTTCGCGATTGGCGTTGCGTCCCAGCGTGTAAACCGGAGGATGTTCCAGCAGAATGAGCGTGTCGGGGATGTCGCCGGCCTTGCGCGCCGCAACCCTTTCGCGCTGGAGGCGCAGGCTCTCTTCATAACCCACAACTCCCGGCAATTCGACCTGGCAGATCATCTGGCTTGGTGCGCGTCCCCCTGCCGGAAAAAGTCCGAGGCCATGTGCCGGCCGGCAAGATGACGCATCCAGCTAAATATGGATGGCCATCCCATGGACCGCGTGGGCGGCTTCAGGAAAAGCTTCTGTGAGAGTCGGATGCGGATGGATGGTGCGCTCCAGATCTTCAACCGTTCCTTCCAGGCGCATCACAACCACCGCCTCAGCGATCATTTCGGTCACGCGAGGCCCGATCATATGGACGCCGAGGATCTCGCCGTAACGATCGTCGCTGACAATCTTGATAAAACCTTCCGTCATACCCAGGATGGTGGCCTTGCTGTTTCCCACAAAGGGGAACTTGCCTACTTTCACTTTGTGCCCGGCCTCGCGCGCCTGGAGTTCGGTGAGCCCGGTGCTGGCGATTTCCGGCTCGCAATAGGTGCAATTCGGAATCTGGCGGTAGTTGATCGGTTCCGCCGGTTTGCCTGCAGCGTGCGTCACGGCGACGATCCCCTCCATGGAACCTACGTGAGCTAACAGCGGACTCCCGGCCACAATGTCGCCAATTGCATAAACCCCGGGCTCGTCCGTGCGCATGTAAGGATCGACTTTCACGAACCCACGTTCAAGTCTCACGCGGGTTTTTTCCAGACCGATGTTCTGCGTGTTCGGGGCACGTCCCACAGCCACCAGACAGGTCTCTGCCTCAAGCTTCTGGACTCTGCCCTCAGCGTCTTTGAAATCAACCGTCACGCCTTTGGATGTTTTTGAAACTTTATCAACTTTCGCCTGCGTATGAACGGCAATACCTTGTTTTTTGAACGATTTCTCGAGCGTAGCCGAAACTTCCTCGTCTTCCAGAGGAACGATGCGAGGCAACATCTCGATGATGGTCACATCGGTCCCAAACCGCTTGAAGATCGAGCCAAACTCCACGCCGACAGCCCCAGAGCCGATGACAACCAGGGACTTGGGCAGCTTCTTGAGATTTAGAATTTCTTTATTCGTCAGGATGGTTTTGGCGTCCGGCTCAAGCCCCGGCAGCATCCTGGCTTCGGAACCCGTTGCCAGGACACTGTTTTTTGCCTGGATTTCGCGCGTTTTTTTGGCGGAATCGGTCACGGTGATCCGGCCCGGTGCGGAAAGCTGGGCATAGCCCTGCACAATTTCAACCTTGTTTTTCTTCAGCAGGAATTCAACTCCCTTGGCCAGCTTGGTGACTACCTTGTTCTGACGGGCCTGGATGGCGGCCCAATCGATAGAATAGCCCTTACACTCGATGCCATATTCTTTTGCCTGCTTGAAGTAATCATAAACGTCAGCGTTCAGCAACAGGTCCTTGGTCGGGATGCACCCAACGTGGAGGCATGTTCCGCCGAATTTGTTGTCCTTTTCGATCAGGACCGTTTTCAATCCCAATTGGCCGGCCCGAATCGCTCCAACATATCCGCCCGGACCGCTGCCAATCACTGCAATATCGTACTTCGGCGTTTCAGCCAAAATCACACCTCCCCGCAGGTCATTTCACTCTCATCACAGCCGACAATTTGTCATAACGCAAAATCTTACATGAGGGCAAGCGAGCAAACAAGTCACCGTTCCTATCTCATTGCTCACATCGAGCCAGGTAAGACCTCGCGCAATAATAAATGCCAAATCTTTACTTTATCATAGGGCGGCTTTACTCCGGCTGCCGGCGTCATGGAACGGCAAGTGTTTCGAGGGCCAAATCAGGACGGACGCCGGAGGTCCGACGGTGGTGGGCCGTTCCCCGACCGGACCGGGATTGTGGCTTTTGCAGAGTCTGTGATAGTTTCAAGAATTGGGCTGCGCCGCGCTGGGCTGATCAAATCCTTGAAATCCATTTTGGAGGCTAAGTGATGAATTGGACTGCCGATCTCTCCCGGGAAATTACCGGGCAGGTGCTTGTGGATGATGCGTCACGCGATGCGGTGTCAACGGATTTTGGCCGCGTTATCGTGCGGAAGCCTGCTGCAGTGGTGAGGCCGGCGTCGAGTCAGGATGTGGCGAGCGTCGTCAAATTTGCGGTCCGCAACGGACTTTCGGTTTCGACCCGCGGCGGCGGCCATTCCCAGACCGGGCAGTCGCTTTCCGACCAGATTGTGCTGGATATGTCTTCGCTAAAGGACATCGCCGAGGTCAATCCCGGGAAAGGAAGTGTTACCTGCCAGGCGGGCCTGAAGTGGCGGGATCTGGTGCAGCATCTTGCCCCCCAGCGGCTGTCGCCTCCCGTGCTGACCAACAATCTGGACGTGACGATCGGCGGAACGCTCTCCACTGGAGGGTTGGGTGTTGCTTCCTGGCGGCACGGGACCCAGGCCGATAATTGCCTGGAACTTGAAGTGGTGACGGGCGAAGGAGAAATCGTCACCTGCTCAGAACAGCAAAACAAGGACCTGTTTGACGCCGTCAGGGCGGGCATGGGCCAGTTTGGGGCCATCACCAGGGCCAAGCTCCGGATTCGTCCTCATCTGCCGCGCATCCGCTCCTATTATCTTCTTTATGACAACCTGGCCGTCCTGATGAAGGACCTGGAAACGGTGATGGATGACGAAAGGTTTGATTTTCTCGAATCCTGGTGTACCCCCTGCCCGCAAGGTTTTAAGCAGGTGGGCGACACGCGGCAGGCATTCGCTGAGTGGTTCTATCCGCTGCACGCGACAATCGAACTTGACGGTAAATCCGACGTCGCGAGCGACGAAAAGCTGGCCGGGCTCAAGTTCTATAAGCATGTCCACACGGAAGACGGCGATCTTATCGATTTCTACGCGCGCCTTGACGCCCTTTTCGCCATCTGGAAGCGCGCCGGATTTTGGGAATATGCTCATCCGTGGATGGAATGCGTTTTGCCGTGGCAGACAACCCCGCTCTACATCGGGCAGGTGCTCGGGAATCTGCCTCCGCAGGCGATTGCCGGAGGGCATATTTTGCTGTGGCCGGCCCGTGGCAATTCTTCGTCGGTTCCTTTGTTTATGCGTCCGTCCGGGCAATTTCTGATGGGCTTCGGTATTCTTCCTGCCGTTCCTCATCGCTTCATTGAGGAAGTTCTTCCGCGTTTGAATATGGCCAGCCAGGCCGCCTCCATGATGGGAGGGAAACGTTACCTTTCCGGATGGATTGCCTTCAATGCCGCGCAATGGAAGGCCCATTACGGCGACAAGTGGGCCGATGTCGTGCAGTGCAAGAAAAAATTCGACCCGCACGGGGTCATCAATTCCGGCTTCGTCCGATACGAATAGAGTGCCTCAATTTGGGGCTGCTGAGCATCGCTTTTCTTGACATGCGGAAGGGCCCCGTGCTAAATTTAAACCTTTTGTAATCACGGAATTTCCAATCCGTATAACTGACTGACACTTATGGGCGTAATAGCAGGCCAGCTTGAACAACTCCTTGTCCAGTCGATTCCGACAATAGTCTTTGTCATTTTTCTGGTGGCCTTCCTCAACCGGCTGTTTTTCAAGCCACTTTCCCGGACGCTGGACGCCCGCGCCAATGCCACAAGCGGTGCTCTTGCTAAAGCCCAGGAGCAGATTGATCAGGCGGACGCGAAGCTGAATGAGTATGACCAGCACATCCAGTCCGCGCGTCAGGAGATCTATCGCCATCGGGAAGAAGCCCGCCGGAAGTTCCTGGGTGAGCGGGACAACATGGTTCAGGCCGCGCGCGCACGCGCTGACGGGACTGTGAACGATGCCCAGGCAGACCTTGACAAACAAACAGCCCAGGCGAAGAGTGAACTGAAAACCGCAGTCGAAGCACTGGCCAACGAGGTGACGGTAGCTCTCTTTTCTCCTCATGTCGCCGGGCCGGGAGCAGGAGGCTTGCGGGCATGAGGCGGGTGTTGCGGGCAGGTCTGTTGGCAGTGTGTCTTCTGGGTTCGGTGCAGGTTTTCAGCGTGCCGATGTTGGCGGCCGCTCCTCAAGCCGGGAAAGCGGAAGAGAGCGGATCAAACCACGAACTTCTCTTGGAAATCATTAATTTTGCCTTGCTTGCCGGTTTCCTGGCCTATCTCTACTGCAAACGAGGCCGGGCGTTTTTCAACGAACGCTCGGAAACGATTCGCAGGAGCTTGGAAGAAGGCCGTCGAGCACTTGAAGAATCGCAGGCCAGACTTGCTGAAGCTGAAAAGAAGCTGGCCGGCCTCGAGGATGAAATCAAGGCTTTCAGGAAGCAGGCTGAAGCTGATATTGAAAACGAACAAGTCAGGATTCGGCACGCGGCGGAAGACGAAGCCCGCAGGATTGACGAATTCGCTAAAACCCGAATTCAGGCTGCCACAAACGCAGCCAAGCTGGAGTTAAAAGATTATGTTGTGGGGCGAGCCCTCGAACAGGCTCGAAACACGATCCGGCAGCGAATGGATGAAACGAATCGGGAACGGTTGGTTGGCTATTTCCTTGAAGACCTGAGTTCAAAAGCGAAGAGTAACTAGGCGTCAGAGTTAAACCTGGAAACGTCATTCCCCCTGGTATGCAAGGAAGGGCGAAGGGATAAAGAATTATGTCAATGGCCATTGCCAGTCGTTATGCGCGAGCGCTTGCGGAAGTGCTGGGCGCGCAGGGCGACGTTGGCGCCATGCAGCGGGAACTGGAAGATTTTGCCGGTGTCTGGCGGGAGAGCGATGACCTGCGGCAGGTTTTGACCAGCCCGACGATTCCGGTCGAGCAGAAACGCGCCGTGCTGGACGCCGTCATCCAAAAGCTGGAGGTTTCAGTTACAGCGGGAAACTTTCTTCGGGTCCTGCTGGTGAACTACCGGATCTCCCTGCTGGAAGAAGTCCTGGAGGCCTTTCAGAAGGCCGCTAACGAGCGGCTGGGAATTATTGAAGTCCAGGTTTCATATGCGCAGGACCTGACCCCAGATGAGCAGGAGACGCTTCGGAGGAAGTTCGCAGAGTTGACAGGCAAAAAAGTGGAAATGAAATTCCGTCGTGAGGAGAAATTGCTGGGCGGAATCCAGGCCCGGGTTGGCAGCACGATTTATGATGGCTCCGCCCAGGGGTACCTGGAGCGTCTTCGGGGGCGGTTGACATCTGCATAACCGGACCAAGAAAAAGTTTTTGGCGATTTCAAAGCTCACGGCGGAGTGGCGCACGGCGTTGGAAGGAGAACCACCTCCTGAAGAAGACTTTTCTTCTCCTTCAGTTTTGGCACGGCACACATCTTCCGTGGCCTGCTTCAGGATAGAACTTAAAATTTGAGTGGACTGGCCGCAGGCGCTGCCAGATTCGCAGCGGAGGGACCGGCAAATTTTGAAGCGCGCGAAAGCATATAAATATGGCAAAAATCAGACCAGATGAAATTACCGGAATTATCCGGGAGCAGATCGAAAATTTTGACCGTACGGTCAGCGTAAGCGAGGTCGGTACGGTGATGTCCGTGGGCGACGGAGTGGCGCGCATTCACGGGCTCGAGAACGTGATGGCGACCGAGCTGCTGGAACTTCCCCACGGCGTGTCGGGCCTTGCCCTCAACCTGGAAGAAGATCAGGTCAGCGCGGTGCTGCTGGGGGATTACACCAAAATTGAAGAAGGAGACGTGGTCAAGCGGACCGGGCGCATCATATCGGTCCCGGTGGGCGAGGCACTGGTGGGCCGCGTTGTGAACCCTCTGGGGCGGCCTACTGACGGCAAGGGCCCCATTGCTACGAAGGCGTTTAACCCTCTTGAGACGATTGCCCCCGGCGTAGTTGACCGGCAGCCTGTTCGCGAGCCGCTGCAAACGGGCCTGAAGGGCATCGATACGATGATTCCAATCGGCCGCGGCCAGCGCGAATTGATTATTGGCGACCGCCAGACTGGCAAGACGGCGGTTGCGATTGACACCATCCTCAACCAGCGTGGCGGCGATGTTATCTGCATCTACGTTGCAATCGGGCAGAAGCGCTCAACGGTCGCCCAGGTGATCAAGACACTCGATCAAAACGGCGCCATGGAGTATTCCATTGTCGTCGAGGCCAGTTCCACGGACCCTGCCCCGCTGCAATACCTAGCGCCGTACGCAGGGTGCGCGATCGGCGAGTATTTCCGTGACAAGGGTGGGCACGCGCTCCTGATTTACGACGATCTTTCAAAGCATGCCGTCGCTTACCGTGAAATCTCCCTGCTGTTGAGGCGTCCGCCGGGGCGCGAGGCGTACCCCGGCGATGTTTTTTACCTGCATTCCCGGCTTCTGGAGCGGGCCGCAAAGCTGAATCAGAAACTGGGCGCGGGTTCTCTGACGGCCCTCCCGATCATCGAAACGCAGGCGGGTGATATCTCCGCCTACATTCCAACCAATGTTATCTCCATCACTGATGGCCAGATCTACCTTGAGACGGACCTGTTCAACAGCGGCATCCGTCCCGCCATTAACGTGGGGCTTTCTGTTTCGCGTGTAGGTGGCAACGCCCAGATCAAGGCGATGAAGCAGGTGGCCGGGACGTTGCGCCTGGACCTTGCCCAATATCGCGCCCTGGCGGCTTTCGCGCAATTCGCGAGTGACCTGGACCGGGCCTCGCAGGCGCAGTTGC
The DNA here is from genome assembly GCA_035691365.1 of Terriglobia bacterium. Classification (GTDB taxonomy): domain Bacteria; phylum Acidobacteriota; class Terriglobia; order UBA7540; family UBA7540; genus SCRD01. The sequence continues at coordinate 8,758 of DASSJE010000504.1, read as the reverse complement.
GGCGCGGTCAGCGTCTGACGGAAGTTCTGAAGCAGGACCAGTACAAGCCCTTGCCGGTAGAGAAACAGATTGTGACAATACTCGCCGGCACCATGGGTTTTCTTGACGATCTGGAAGTTGAAGAGTGCCGCCCTTTTGAAAACGGGCTCTACGAGTTCATGGATTCGTCTTCCCCGGAAATTGGAAGGAAGATTATCGAGAAGAAGCAGCTTGATGATCAACTGCGCTCCGAAATCAAGAGCATGCTTGAGAAATACAAGCAGCAGTTCCAGGCAAAGCGCGAAGCCGCAAAAGTGTAAGTGTGAGGCGGGAGAAAATTGGCAACCTTACGTGACATCCGGCGCCGCATCGGCTCGGTTCGGAATACGAAGCAGATTACCCGTGCCATGAAAGTGGTGGCGGCCTCCAGATTGCGCAAGTCGCAGGAACGCATCTTTAACGCGCGCCCCTACGCCGACCAGATGCTGGCGGTGCTGGAAAGTGTGGCCGCCCGGCTCGAACAGCAGCAACACCCTCTGCTGGCGCGCCGGCCGGAGCGGAAGATCCTGCTGGTGGTGGTGACGGCAGATCGCGGATTGTGCGGCGCTTTCAATGCCAACGTGCTGCGCACTGCGCAGAATTACATTCGTGAGCGTGGCGAGGATGAGGTCTCGCTGGTGATCGTGGGACGCAAGGGAAGGGACTTCTTCCGCAGGCGGTCGGTGAATGTTACGGCCGAGTATATAAACATTTTCAAGCAACTGGAGTACTCGCACGCGAAAGAGCTGGCGGAGAAAATCATCGGGCTTTATACCAGTGAAGAAGTCGATGCAGTTGATCTGGTCTATAACGAGTTCAAATCCACGATGGTGCAGGACGTGAAGGTGGACCGTTACCTTCCGATTGAGCCGCGCGTTGCGGCTGAAGGTGAATTCCAGGCGGACTACATCTATGAACAGCCGCCCGCGGAAATTCTGAAGGCGCTCCTGCCACGTTATGTTGAAGTGGAGGTTTTCCGCGCCCTGCTGGAATCGCAGGCTGCCGAGTATGCGGCCCGCATGACGGCGATGGACTCTGCCACCAATAACGCGGATGATCTGATTGAAACGTTAAGGCTGAAGCTGAACCGCGCGCGCCAGGCCGGAATTACCAAGGAGATTATCGAGGTCGTAAGCGGGGCGCAGGCCTTGGAGTATTAAGGTACACAGGTGCACCCTGCCGAATGGGAGTTTCCATTGAGCAACGGCAGAGCACCCAAGGGAGAATCATGACGCAGGAAAAGACTGGGAAAGTTGTGGAGGTCATCGGGCCCGTTGTTGTGGCGGCATTTGAAGAAGCCGAACTTCCTCCTATTTACAACGCCCTCCGGGTTGTGTCGGACGGTTTTGATGTTCCCCAGCCCATCGACGTTGTCGTCGAGGTTGAACAGCACCTGGGCGAGGGCCGGGTCAAGTGTGTTGCCATGGCGCCAACGGACGGCATGGTGCGGGGGATGAAGGTTGTTAACACCGGACAGCCGATCGTCACTCCCGTCGGAAAGGCCACGCTGGGGCGCGTGATGAACGTTATTGGAGAGCCGGTGGACAACCTGGGACCGATCAACGCTGAGACGACTTCGCCCATTCATCGGCATGCGCCCGCTCTGGAGGACCAGAACACCGACTTTGAAATGTTCGAGACGGGGCTGAAAGTCGTCGACCTGCTTGAGCCTTATTTGAAAGGCGGCAAAACCGGACTTTTCGGCGGCGCAGGCGTGGGCAAGACCGTCATCATCATGGAACTGATCAACAACGTTGCCATGAAGCACGGCGGAGTTTCCGTATTCGCCGGTGTCGGAGAACGCACCCGTGAAGGGAACGACCTGTTGCTGGAAATGACGGAATCAGGCGTCATCCATCCCGGAGATTCTTCAAAGTCGAAGGCGGCGCTGATTTACGGCCAGATGACTGAACCTCCCGGCGCCCGCCTCCGTGTGGGGCTCACCGGGTTGACCGTGGCCGAGTATTTCCGCGACGTTGCCGGGCAGGACGTGCTTCTCTTTATCGACAACATTTTCCGCTTCACTCAGGCCGGGTCTGAGGTTTCCGCTCTGCTGGGCCGAATGCCTTCTGCTGTCGGCTATCAGCCGAACCTGTCCACGGAAATGGGCGAGCTCCAGGAGCGGATTACTTCAACCAAGAAAGGCTCCATCACTTCTGTACAGGCCATCTATGTTCCCGCGGACGACTTGACGGATCCCGCCCCGGCAACGGCCTTTTCACACCTGGATGCAACCACCGTGCTTTCGCGCCAGTTGGCTGAAATCGGAATTTACCCTGCGGTGGATCCGCTGGATTCCACGTCGCGGATCCTTGATCCCCGCATTCTGGGCCAGGAACACTACGATGTTGCGCGCGCTGTGCAGGCGGTTCTTCAAAAATACAAAGACCTTCAGGACATCATTGCCATTCTGGGCATGGATGAACTTTCGGAAGAAGATAAACTGACCGTGGCGCGCGCCCGCAAGATCCAGCGGTTCCTTTCACAACCCTTCTTTGTGGCCCAGCAATTTACCGGGCTGGAGGGACGCTACGTCAAGCTGGAGGACACCATCCGCGGATTCAAGGAGATTGTTGAAGGCAAACACGACGAGATACCTGAGCAGGCTTTCTACATGGTAGGGACTCTGGAAGAGGTGCTTGAAAAGGCCGAGAGGTTGAAGGCGGAGTAAGGGTCCCGCCGGGCCCTCAAGGTCCGGGGTTCTCGCGCGATAATATTATGGCTGATATGCTTCCCACAAAAATCCGGCTGCAGATTGTCACTCCGGACCGCGAGATCACCGAAGAAGAAGTGGACGAGGTTTCCATCCCCGGCAAAGATGGCTATCTGGGCGCCCTTCCAGGCCACGCCCCTCTTCTGACGGAACTTCAGGCTGGAACACTCGAGTACCGGCAAGACAGTAAAAGACGCTACGTGGCCATCCATTGGGGGTTCGCCGAGGTCCTGCCGGACCGCGTGATTGTGCTGGCGGAAATTGCCGAGCGCGCGGAGGATATCGACGTCGAGCGGGCGGAGAGCAAGCGGAAGCGCGTGGAAGAATATCTGAAATCACACCCCGCGACAGACCCTGAAATTGAGAAAGCCCGCGATGATTTGCGCCGTGCCATCTGTCGCCTGGAAACCGCCCACCATGCACGGTCATGAATTGTCCCTTCACTTCTTGTTCGGATTGGCCTGCTTCCATCGCCGATTGCAGAATGGCGCCTGTTTGCGGCAGCCGGCGATGGGATTTGATATTTTTGCATGTTGTTACTTTGGTGAATGAGTAAGGTTGGGTGAACTGTGGACCGAAAAATCCGGATGTACACAACTTCCTGGTGCCCTGACTGCTGGCGTGCCAAGCAGTTTCTCAAGCGGCAAGGGCTGGAAGTTGAAGAAATCAACATTGAAGATGTTCCCCACGCCGCGGAATTCATCATGAGCGTCAATGAAGGTAAGCGGCGGGTGCCAACGTTTGAAATCGGGGGCCGAACTTTTAACTGTTCTCCGTTTGATCCCTCCCGGCTGATGCGTGAACTGGGTATCACCTGAATCAGCAGCGCCGAAAAGGCATCTCTGTGCGCAGGACTTTTGTGTGCCCGGCATTGAGGCCTTGTCCTCGGCCGCTCGCCTTGCAAAAACCGCCACGCAGACCGCGCAAAAAATCCCTCCAAGTGAAATCCTACTTCGCCTTGCTCTGCAGGTCCGAAACTGCTATCTTGGGGGTGTAGTGGACACGATACGATCAATAGGTGTCGCTCTCGATCAAACGGCTCCCGTAGTCAGCGACGAAGCCGCATTGGTGGCGGAGTTGAAGGCGGGTTCGGAGGAGGCGTTTGCCTATCTTCTGGCCGTCTATCAAAACCCGCTGTTTAACCTGATTTCCCACATGGTGGCTGAGCAGGGTGAGGCTTCCGATGTTCTCCAGAACGTGCTGCTCAAGATTCTGCGCGGCATCCGGCAGTTCAATGGCCACAGCAGCCTGAAAACCTGGATTTACCGCATTGCCGTTCATGAGGCGTCCAACCATCGCCGGAGCTGGCGTCGCCGTCTTTTCCACGAGGCTTATTCGACCGATGACGAGACCCTGCATTTAAACGTGCAGGCGTCGATTTATCGGAGCGGGCGCGAGACACCCTTCAGCGTATACGAACAGGCAGAGTGCCAGGCTGAGGTCAAACGTGCTCTCGCGGCCCTCGCTGAACCTTACCGCACAGTCGTGGTGCTGAGAGAAATTGAAGGGCTCGCTTACGAAGAAATTGCCGAGGTGCTGGGGATAGCCGAAGGGACTGTCAAGTCCCGTTTGCGGCGAGGGCGCGAGACGCTGAAGCGCAAACTAGCCCCCCGATTGAGCGGGGCATTATGATCTTCGAAACTTGCACGGAAATTCGCGGCCACTTTTCGGACTACATGGACGGCGTTTGCCCGGTCGAAACCATCCACTCGGTCCGTTATCATCTGGCGCATTGCGCTCCCTGTGCCGCAGAACTGGACCGGTACGAAAGCCTTCATTCCGAGCTCCACCGGTTGCTGCGGCAGCGCGTGTCGCCGGAACTTGCATTGCGTTTGCGGGTGCAGATGTCCCAGGAGTTGCACCGCGACCTTCTCCAGCGGCTTATCGTCCGCCTGGAAAATGTGTTCCGGCCGGTCTGGTTCCCCTCCGTTGCCGGCGCCCTGGTCGCGCTGATCTGCATTGTCGTGATGCTGGGGACGGGAGCACCCCAGACCAGCAATATCCCTGATGTCCCACTGATCACGCCGCCACGTATTCAGGAGATGGCCCCGATGAAATTTGACGTCGGAGCGCAGCCGGTGCTTCTGATGACCAACGTCAACGCGGAGGGCAGGGTCACGTCGTGGGAGATCATTTCCGGGCAGGAGTCTCCAGGGCTGATTCAGCGCCTTGACCAGATGATGTATTACACTCTGTTTGAACCCGCCACCTCCTTCGGGCGGCCTACCAGCGGCCAGGTGATCCTTTCACTCCCGGCCCGAACAATTACGGTCCGAGGTTAGGCTGCTTGCATTTAAGACGCTGGAATCCTTTCCTCTACCTCCTGCAAAGTCCAGGAACTCTCAGGCAGAAAAATCCACTTCCTCGTGCCTGCCGCAGCATGGCGATTCTCCTGCTCATCGTGCTGTTGCTGCCCTTGTCTTCCGGGGCGCAACAGGGAAAGGTCCTGATTCAACCGAGCGAGCAGCTTTTTTGCGTGCTTGCGGCGCTCAACGAGGCAGGTTACAACGCGGGCCTGGGAACGGGCCCCGCCGGCAACGCCCGCGAAACTGTCCGCGCGGACCTGGCGGGCAAGAACATTCCCGTCATTTCCGACATCCGGAAGTTCTATGAGGGCCACCGCGTCAGTGACCCGGGGCGGAACCTGGGGCAATACATCTCCCTTGCCCTGCTGCTGGGACCTCCCCCCGATTTCAAGTTCACGGTGGCCCAGGCTGACCTTCCGCCCGACGCCAAGAACGTTGCCGGCCTGGTTCCCCTGCTCAAGCTGTTTTACAACCAGGCGGACATGATCGACCTTTGGGCCCGCGCCAAGATTGATTTCAACACCGACATCGAACGCTACAGCTCTCCGGTGCGCCGGAGCATCGAGCTGACCGATGCCTATCTTCGTTTTCCCGCCGGTTCCTACCTCGGCCGGACCTACACGATTTATCTGAACCTTCTGGGCGCGCCGAACCAGGTCCAGGCCCGCATCTACGGCCCGAACTATTACCTGGTGATCACGCCGTCGGACAAGCTCCGCATCCACGACATCCGCCACCAGTATCTCCACTTCCTGCTGGACCCTCTGGCGGTGAAATACGGCCCGGACATCCACCAGGCCTCTGCGCTCGAGGCGCTGGCAAGGAAAGCGCCGGCGCTGCGAAGCGACTACAAGGCGGACTTCTCGCTGCTGGTGACCGAATGCCTCATTGGTGCGGTTGAATTGCAGATGGATAACGTGCCTGCGCCGGATGCGGCCAGGCAGATCCAGCAGATGACCTCCGCAGGGTTTATCCTGGCGCCTTATTTTTATGACGCCCTGCAGCAGTTTGAAAAGCAGGACGCCTCGATGCTCAGCTACTACGAGCAGATGATCAAGGGCATCAATCCGGCCGAGGAGGCGCTGCGCCTCGGCAAGGTGAAATTTACAGAGCCCCCGAAACCGGCCGCGACTTCGGCGGCTTCCGACCTCACGGCAAAAGAGCGGCAACTCGATGCCGGCGACAACGACATCTATTCCGGGAACTACGATGCGGCGAAGGCAACGTTCCAGCAGGTCCTCGGCAGCGACCCGAAAAGCGAGCGCGCCCTGTTTGGCCTGGCTGTGGTGGCCAGCAGCACCGGCAAGCCGGATATCGCCCGGAAATACTTTGAAGAAACCTTGAGCGTCGCCAATGACCTGCGCATTGTGACCTGGTCTCACATCTACCTCGGCCGCCTGGATGACGTCAACGGCAGCCGCAACAAGGCCCTCGCTCAGTATCGCGCCGCGTCTCTCACCGCCGGCCGGTACCCGGAAGCCATGAGCGCGGTCCAAAAAGGTTTGCAGGAACCCTTCGGCCTGGAATTCCAGCCTCCGCCAGGACGCTGACGCGGCATTCCCCCGCATGTAGTTTTTCAAGATGACCCCGGTCATTTTCTTCTTCTTCGCAATCATGCGCCTCGTGGATCGCCGCGGCTGATGGATTGCACTATGGCGTCGGCAATCCGCACAGCAGGCGCCATCCGCTCCACGTCGTGCACCCGCACAATGTGCGCACCGTTCAGGATGGCGGCAGTCACGGCGGCCGCGTCGCCAAAGGGCAGGGAGGAGAGCAGATTCTTGTCTGCGAACGCGGCCTTGCGGGCGCGGCGGCCTTTGGCGGATGGGCGCGGCACGAGCCCTTCACCGCTCACAACGGCCTGCATAAACGATTTACGCGAACTGCCCACCAGCAGAGGCAGCCCGAAATGTTGAAGCCGGTCGAGGCGGGCCAGGATCTCGAAGTTTTGCCGGCGTGTCTTTCCAAAGCCCAGGCCGGGGTCGAGAACCAGTTGCCGGCGGTTGACACCGTGCGCCAGCGCGCGCCGGATGGAACCCGCCAGGCCTTCTTCCAGCGAACGCCAGATCGATTTTGCGAAGGGTCTTTGCTGCATGTCGCGCGGCCTTCCGCGAATGTGCATCAGGATGAGCGGGCAGCCGCTGGCCCGCGCCACCTCCGCCAGGCGGGGCTCAAACCGCAGGCCACTGATGTCGTTCAAAATGGCGGCGCCAGCTTCCACAGCTCGCTCGGCTACTGCGGCCTTGGTGGTGTCAATCGAAACGGGAACGGAAGGCAGCCTGCGGCGCAGGCCCTTGATGACCGGCAGCACTCGCGCCAGCTCTTCTTCAGCGCTGACGGGCCGCGAGCCCGGGCGAGTCGATTCGCCGCCCACGTCAATCCAGTCGGCGCCGTGCTGCGCCATCTCCACGCCGCGGCGGATGGCCGCAGCAGGGTCGAGATAGAGCCCGCCGTCGGAAAAAGAGTCCGGCGTGGCGTTCAGCACGCCCATGATGAGCGTGTGCTCGCCGAGTTGCACCTTCCGGCCCATCACCCTGATTTCGAAATGCGGTCGAGTGTTCATTTTCGCCAGGAACGCCCCTTCATTGCCGGGTGGAGCGGCTTATTGGTTCAGGTTCTGAAGTTAACGGCACGATGTTCCAGAGTGCCCAATGGCAGGCGCGGTGTCAACGGTGCAGCAGGACTTCAGGGCTGCCGGGCGGGAGGTGTTCCGGCGTGCAGTGTGGCAAAATTGCTGAAACGGGCTACGCCCAAACTGGATTTTCCTTGGGTTCGTTTTTAGCCGACTCTGATTCTAAAGGACTTCTTGGGTTCGTTTTTGGGTTCGTTTTTTCCATAGGTTCAAATCTAAAGGACTTCTTGGGTTCGTTTTGGGTTCGTTTCGACTAACATATGTAGTCTTCCCCTTTGTTTTCAACAACTTCTTGGCTTCGTTTTCCGAAATAAGATATCTTTTTTTTATTTCTCGCCCGCAACCCGTCCCTCCAACGGGCAAAATAAGACTACCATGCTAGGCCACGGAAGTCAAGCAAATTCCGTCCCAGGCGGTCCATATTTGCCAGGTTCGAGGCGTCCTGGGCGCTTCGCTCCCATTTCCGTTTCCAATTTCCGGGGATGGCCGTATACTGGCTTCCAGCGTCATTCCCCTACTGGTTTGGGCCCCAATCCGGCGTTCAGGAAGGAGAATCCCAGTGGGTGCGAGCCAGGTTCAACCCTTTGATTTCATTCTTATCAGGTTTTTGCACGGCGCCTTTCAAGGCTAGCTGTCCATGAGACACACCCGCATTCTTGTCACGCATTACGGCGGGCCCGACGCACTGCAGGCGGTACAAGAAGAGTGTCCGGAGCCGAAGGCTGGTGAAGTCCGCGTGCGAGTGCTGGTCGCCGGCGTTTCGTTGCCGGACATCATGGCTCGCGAAGGTATTCATCCTGAAACGCCTCCGGTGCCTTTCACGCCAGGTTGGGACCTGGTTGGCGTGGTGGACCGATTGGGCGACGGCGTGTCCGGATTCGAACCGGGGCAGACAGTTGCCGCGATGCCAATCCACGGCGCGTATGCGGAGTTCATCTGCCTGCCGCACCGTGAACTGGTTCCGGTGCCGCCTGGCCTGGACCCTGCCGAAGCCGTCAGCCTTATCCTGAACTACATCACGGCGTACCAGATGCTGCACGGTTCAGCAAAGGTCAAGCCCGGCGAGCGGGTGCTGATTCACGGTGCGGC
>DASSJE010000503.1:0-8897 GCA_035691365.1 Terriglobia bacterium | reverse complement strand
GCTGCTCGAAGGGCTGTTCTACCCATGCCATTTTCTTGACTTTGGCGACGGCGCTATTGATTTCGGCCTGCTGCGCTGGAGTGCCGCAATGTTTGAATGTCTCGCTTGTGGCCCAGTCGAACAGATCACGCGCGGCGGTATACATCAATTCCTTGGCCGCGTTCTCTTTGTCTAGAAGCTCCTGCGCGTGCTGCCGCATTGGATGACCTTCCGGCAAAATCCCGTAAGGGGTAGGAATGCCTAGTTTTTCGCATTCTGCGTCCATGAGACGGTCGTACTTGCGGCTCTCTTCGTATGCCACATCGAAGATGGCCTTTGCTGCCGCGTAATTCATTTGTTGCTTGCTGAACCTGTTTTTCATTGTACTTTCCTCCTGTTCATGCCCTTGGTTCGAGCTGGGCTATTTTCCTAATACGGTTAACGCCTGAAATACGCCGTGAGCGACCATCCAGTAGACCATGTACCCGGCGATAACAAGAAGCGCGTATGGAAGGGTGAGGGCGCCGGAATCGTCTATCTTGTCCGCAACTTCAATCTGAATTGCCATGTTTCACCTCCGAGCGGCTTCCATGGCGTAGTGGCGGAGAGCGTGAATCCCACGATCGATTAGAGGCTTCGAGTATTCGTCCGCATATTGGTACGCGATTTCGAGATCAAATAGTGCCCGCCTAATCTCTGTAAGTGTCATCTCGTTTACCTCCTCAATGGCGTAGTCGAATTCTTGCTCGGTCATCATGTTCATCTCCTGTCGGCTTGGTTTGCCTTTCATCATGGTTCCATCTTAAAGGCTATCTATTGACGTGTAAAGACTATTCTAATAGCCTATACGCTCTGCAATGGTGTGATAACAGGTAGGTTGCTAAATCGAATAATCTTTTTTTATGATGGTGACCGAGTGGTAGCCCGCCTGGTGGATCAACTGGGACGCCCGCGCGCGACTGATGCCCAGCTTCCGCCCGATGTCGGCGGCGCTCATGCCTGCCTTAATCAGCTTGCGGATCATGTCAAGACGCTCTTGATTGCGGGCTTTCATGGACGAAAGATACACCTTATATATTTACACGTCAATGGTAAACTTGACAGGCGGTTTATGATGGTATTGTGGGTGGCCGCACGTAGGGATCGCCTTTCATGGCCCCGAAACGGCCGGCCCCGGACGCGGTAATCACGCCAGGACGTAGCGGCGTGAGCACGTGCCAGTTGCCAGGAGCGGGCGAAGGTTCCGGGTCAGATTCCCACACCATCACGAGGAAGGGGGGTAGGGGGGTTGGTGTCTTCGAAAACCTTCCTTAGTGTCTGCAAGGGCGGTAGCTCGCCCGCCCGCTTGACCAACCGTGCTAAAATGCCCCGTATGCGATTCAAACGCAAGTCGCCTCGTTGCCGCGCAATTGCTTCACTGCCTGAGCCGCTGCGCAGCCAAGCCCAGGCCCATTACGAACGTCTGCTGCAACGTCACGCGGATCGCGCTCACATGCCTTGGGTGCGGGCCGTCCTTACACTCGCCGCAATCCAGATCGTAAACGGCCACCTTCAAAGGCAGTCATACAAAGGTAGTCCGGCCAAGCGAAGAAAGAGACTTCGCCGCGCGATTGAAAAAATGAAGCTTGCCGGCATTCCGTGGCGACGAAAGGACCGTAAAGCTGGCCAACCTGGTAATTTGATTGACTTTACGCCGACGCAGCATGAAATACAGGGCGAAGCTTGGCGACAGCGGCGCCGCGAATATTGGGCTAAGCGTAACGCTGCGGAAGCTGCAGATCGTGAGTCGTCGGCAACGGCGAAGCGGGTTCTGGAATCTCCCAGGTCGATCAACATCGGAAGCTGACTACCACAACCTGTTGTGGTTTCCAGAATTGGTTTAATCTGTAGTCTGCAAGTTGTTGAAAACACGTTGCCGCAAGTTAACACAATACTAGTTATCAGACCCATTTCGCTTTATATTCGCCTTCAGGGATTGAGCCTCCCGCCGGATGGGACCCAACGGCCATGTCGAGCCCCCGGATGAATTCTCGGTTACGCGCCGATGCAATAGCTTGGCGACCTCGCAAAAAATAAAAAATAAAAAGTTTCCCGTGGAACATTTTTCTTGACTGCGGGTTGAGAGGCTGGTACAACATCTGCGATGGTTCCCAAATCTGACAACAACACATTGAGGTTTTTATGACACCAGAGCAGCGTAAGGAAATTTACGGCGGGTCCGATCCTGAGCCGATCGTTGAAGACACCGCTTCGGTTGAGGGCGTCGAAGTGTCCTTTGAGCAAGAGGAAGAGCCTGAAGGCCCGGAGGAAGTAGCGTGACGGAAGTTCGAGACAGGTTGGGAAACGTGATAGCGAATGGCGATCTTGTGGCTGTGGTGGCTCCGGTTGGGGTGATGGCGGGTCGTGTCATTGACGTGAAGCAATCGGTGATGACGCCGGAGACGAACGGACAGGCTCTTGGGGTGGTCACGGTGATGGTTCCGGTGCAGTTTTATTTCAATCCGAACCTGGCAGTGGCCTCTATTCCCGTCATGCGCGCCCGGGAGAAGGATGTAGAGTATCACGAGGCAGAGCCCGTGAAGGAATCCATGCCAAGGAAAGCATCGTGAAGGACCCGAAACCTGTTTGTACGCGCTTTGCTCAGGGAAAGTGCCCTCGTACCCAGCTTGTGTTGCTGGACGACCTGCCAACCCATTATGCGTTTGGGTGTATGGCGTGCAAGTACGTGACGATTGTGACGAAGGAACCTTTTAACCGGCACTGTCGGGAAGAGGGAGAGCGTGTGAAGTTCATGGAAGCGAACAAGGAACAGAGAAAGATGTTCCTGATTCACAAGGAGGTTTAACGCATGGGGGATGACCAATTCATTCCAGGTGATCCATCAAGACTCAGGGCGGACAAGCGGGAAGAATCTCCTGACTCATTGGGGGTGTTTGGAGGTACGGGTTCAGTCACCCCATCTAACGATCCGGGAGCTCTTTCGATTCCGGGAGTATTCAACATTGCGGACAGTCCGAAGGCGAAGGCGGAGTTGAAGGCCCAGAACTCTGCTGTCCCGAAGAAGAAGCTGACGAAGGAGCAGCTTGCCAAGGTTCGGCGTGAAAATCTTCGTAAGGGCAGGGAAGCCAAAGCGGCAAGGGCCGCGGCACAGATGGCGACGGGTGAGGCGCTCTATGATGAGGGCGCTTCGTTCCAGGCCAGCGTGCAACGGAGTTCGTCTGTCTCATCTCCGACGGTCGTCAAGCCGTCGCCTCCTGAGTTGTCCTCTCGTCCCACAGACTGCCTCTACGTCGAGCTTCCTGAGATCACGATGGACAACATGGCGGAAGTCGAGGCGGCGATTATCAACGGGAGACGACAGATTGACGCTTATGCCAAAGAGGCGCAAAAGCTGGCGCAGTCGTCCCGCGACAGGCGTTGCGAGTGGTGCCGTCGTCCGATTCAGGACGGACGGTGGTACTCGAGGGATTGTCCTATTGACCCGAATGGCAACCTGAAGTGGGACAAGGTGTGGTGCTCCCAGCCCTGCGATATACAATCGAAGCTTCAGGCCCAGGGAGCCGATTCGGACCCCTCCCGCCAGTTTTTCAACCTGGCCCAGAGGTAATCGCGGGTGCTCAACATCGACAATTTTGAGCGTTTTCAGCCTACGCTCAAGATACGCCATCGTGACCATGAAGGTACGATGGTTCCCTTCGTAGCGAATCCCAACCAGCAAAAACTTCACGATGCCTACCGCCGGCAGGTTAACGAAGGATTGCCTCTCCGCATCATCAGCGTGAAGGCCCGGCGCACGGGAATCAGCAGGGATTGCCTTTCCGTAGGTTACGCCCATCTGCTTTCGACACCGGGGGCTTATGGAACCATTGCGGCTCACCTGTCATCCACGGCCGAAGAACTTTTCAGCCAGGTCGAGGAATGGTACAAAGGATTTCCCGCGGAGTTGGGGAAGCCCACAAAGAAGTACCTGACGTTCCCGCACAAGACCGGGAAGTCCACGCTTGTTTGGGGAACGGCCAAAAATGCTGTGGGAGGCCGCGGCGGTACGCGAAGCTGGCTGATGGTGTCGGAAGCCGCCTACATCGAAATAGCGGCTTTTTCCGCCCTGATGTCGATGGTTTCCAAGACCGACCGGAACACGATCATTCAGGTGGAATCGACCGCTAACGGCAAGGTGGGGACAGGAGAGGCGTTCTTTCGCCTGTGGGATGAGGCGTGGAGCGCCACAAAACGTCGAAAGTTCACATCGTTTGTTCCCATATTCCTGGGATGGCTGGAAGATCCCGGATGCGTACGAGATCCCAAAGAAGCCAAAGACGCTCCCGCGAGCGATCTGGAGCGCGAGCTTATGCGGGACTTCAAGGCCACCAAAGCTCAGGTCGCCTGGATGAGGGACACGATGATCACTTACTGCAACGGCCTGGAGGATGTTTTCAGCGAGCAGTACCCGTGGACGGCAGACGTTGCATTCCTGTCAACGGGCAATCCGGCTTTCACGCGCAAGGAACTGAGAATTGCCGCAAGGTCGGTTGATGAGGGCCGCTGCCTGTTCAAAGGACGCCTGTTCGGTGCTACGGGGGCCTACGAGCCCATTCCTGACAAGGAAGGTCCATGGCGCGTATTCCAGATGCCTGAGCGAGGCCATTTCTATTACCTTGCCGGAGACAGCGCGCGCGGGGATGCGGGAAAGGATTACGCTTCGGGATGCGTTTTTGACGGGATAACCGGAGAACAGGTGGCAACGTTTCTTGGCCGGCCCAGGCCGAATGAGTTTGCTTTTGAGTTGAATTCAGCAGGGTATTTCTACCCTCATGGCAACCAGCCCGGCAAGCTGCTTCTGGAAATCACCGGCACGACCGGAGGAATCACGCAGTCCGTCCTTCGGGATACCTACCGTTACCCGAATTTCTATTATTGGAAAGGCGCTAGAAACGACCGGCCATCTGGTAAATACGGTCTTTCCTCGCTCGGATGGGAGATGACGGAACGGTCGAGGAAGCGGGCACTGGAACAGTTTCGCACCGATCTCTCCGCCACCCGAATATTCATTCGGGACCCGGAGTGCCTGGAACAGATGGAAGTCGCTCAGAGGGGCGGCGGGGGAACGTATGACTGGCAGATCGAAGAAGGGCACGATGATCTGTTCACGTCAACGCTGTTGGCGTGGATTTGCGCTTCGGACTTTCCGGCCCCGGCGATGCTCCAACCAACCCGCAAGCCGGAATTGAACGATGGTTCTGAATCCCGCCTGGTCAGAGCGATTGAAAGCGAAGAGAACGGTTTCGGGTTTCTGGCGATGACCAGCAAGCACCTCCGGGAACTCGAACGGAAGGCCCAGCACCACACGAGGATGTCGAGACTGTACTGAGAGGTCCCTTTATGGAAATCCGTGTATTGGAAATGGATTACACGTCGCTCCTTGCGCGCATTGTTGCGTCTCTAGTAGAGCAGACAGGCGGGAAGATCACTTTCAATATCGCCCGATTAAAGCGTATGGAATCGAATGCCCGGCTTTCCTTCGAGCCGAACGAGTCGGAGAACGAAGTCACGGTTTCCGTGATCCGCGGCGGGGTTCAGGAAGCGCCGCTGCTGCCGCTATTTCCTGTAGTGGACGATCAAGTTTCCACTACGGATGCGCCGCGAAAGGTCATCCGGCGTACGCCCGAAGAAGAGCTTGAACTGATCCAGAAAAAGATCAAGTCGCAGCAGGATAAGGTTGACTTTTCGCAATCGCCGATTATCGCGCCTTACAGGACAGCATGAGCGAAAAGTTTCCAGAGAAAGAAACGGTCAACGAAATCCTCGAGTACATGGGGCAAGAATTTGTGCGCCTGCGGAAGGACTCGATTCAGCAGGCCTGGCGGTTTTATCTGGAATCCATGTTCCACTACCAGTCGACGCTCCGGGAGGCCATCTCGATAGAGAACATCATCGAGAGGGGGATGAAGATCGAAGAATTCATTAAGGGCGCACAGGAGCGTAAGGGAAGGACCCTGACGCGTGAGGAAAAGCTGGAAGCCGCTCAGGAATTCCTGACAGTTGACAAAAATCCTAAAGACATGGATGATGGCGGGGGAGAAGCTCCCTGATGGCTGACAAAACAGAGAACTCCGATCCGCGCGTCACGCAAATTTACAATTTGAAGGCGTTGTCGAGACAGTACCGTGACAGCTTCCTTGGTCCTTCCTGGCTTGAAACTGCCCGTCAGTTGTTTGAACTTCCCATGCATTCCTCCGCCTATGGCGGTAGCCTTCACCCGGTTGTAACCATCCCTCAATTTCAGGAGCTTGCGCTGATGGAGGCTACTGACCTTGCTTCCATCATCCCTCGAGTGGTCATCCAGAGAACGCGGGAAGAGATCTCAGAATCCGAACCGGAAAGAGATCGGGAACGGGAGAAGGCTTTCGAAGATCATTGGAATTGGATACAGGCCGGGACGGCCCTGTTCTTCTCGACATTATGGTCGATGTATGCGGGCACGGGATGGCTCGAAGTCGGGGCCGACCCGATGGGTAATCAGGGTAACGGGCAGATTTCTCTATCATGGCTCGATCCCGGAGACGTTTATCCTGATCCCTTCGCCCGGTGGCAGAACCCGGCCTCCCTCAACTGGTCGTACGTGGTTATTGAGCGGATGATGTCTCTCGATGACATTGAATCACGGTTTTCGGCTTGGGGCAAAGGCCCCGGTGCGCTGGTCGGAAATAAGCAATCGGAGGCCCCGGCTTTTGGCACACTGCCTCGATCCGGAGAGGACGTTGCGCCTCCAATCAAGACCCTTTGGGGTCCTGGTTCTCCCGACGTTTCTCCAGCAAGGGACGCGCGCGCGGAGACGCGCCGCGGCGTCGTTCCGGGGCATGTCTGCTTTGTACGAGACTTTTCCGAATATCGTCCATCCAGCGCAAGATCAACCGAGATCGGCAAAACGGGAATCGAGATTCCGGGCGGCAGGTTCCGGTATCCCTACGGCCGCATGTTGATTGAGGCCGGCGGAGCCATCCTCTACGATGGCGTGAACCCCTGGGGAGGAATTAACGGTGAGACCCTGTTTCCGGTGATCCCAACCTACGCGGTTCCGCCGATGACGAGCATATGGGCTCCTCCGCCTTACAGGTTCAGCGGCGGACTTCAGGAGCTTGCCGGGCAGATACTTTCGCAGATGTATGAGAACATCGTCCGGTGCAACAAAGCCGTCACCTACGTTTGGCAGGACAACGCTCTCGGGGATGATTTTGGAAACTTGCCGGGAGAGATTGCGACTATTTCAGGACAGCGGCCGCCCGTTCATGTCTGGGCCAATGCTATGCCGCAGTGGGTATTCCAGCAGCCTCAGTACCTTCTTGACCGCGCAAGGGAGCTTCAGGGTTACAACCCGCCCCGGATGGGCGAAGCATCGGCGGGAAACGTTGGGGCTGATCTGTTTGACGCGACAATCGGCGAAGGACGGAAATTGACGCGGATGCGCTCTCTGCTGCTTTACCCATCGTTAAACCTTTTGACCAAGCTGATCTACGGCGGCATGTGCAGGTTCTACCGGAACAGCGTGAGCTTCCCGAGCTTCAATTCCGATGAAGCCGACGAGTCCAGGTGGAAGCCCGGTGGAGATGATGGAAGCTGCCGCTTGCATCCGGGGTCCGTGGAAGTTGTCTCCGAAACCGCCGCGCGCCGGCTGACGCTGCAGGCCCGTCAACTTGGCTTGATCGGCAAGGAAAGAACGCTTGAAGATTTGCGGTATCCTCACGCAAAGGACGCCGCCGAAGAACTGGAACAGGAGGAAAAACTTGCAGCCCTCGCCGCACTACGAAAACGGTAGCCGCGCCGTACGCGTTCTCTCCGTAAAGACCCCTCCCGGTTACGAGTGGATCAACACGAAACAGGCGGAGAAGATTTGGGGACGCAGCCGCCAGGCGATTCTGAACTGGTGCAACAACGGAACCTTCCAGCAGTTCGGGATGGCAACCCGCCAGGACATGATGGGCCGTTGGTTCATTCTCGTGCGAATCGAATAACCACTCCCAACTCTCGGTAGTGGGCTACTTTGAATCTTCCGGCTTGTCGTGAACTGGGATTTTTCCGATTCCTCCGCAGAGATCGCAAATAGAACCGTCTGGCCTGGTTCCTTTGCCGTGACATATTGGACATTGCATTGTGTCGATGATTGGCATATTATGTAACGGCAGAACACTTCCCGATAACCAGGTTTGGGTTCTTTTTTCACTGGTTTCTCCTTCCTGGGGTTCACTCTGCTGCGAGTTGCTCCCCCCTGAATGGAGTTTTGAAGCTCCGCTCAGGGGGGAGATCGCTAGCGCGGTGAACTAGGAAGAAGACCAGTGAATAAGGCCCTCCGCCGTTGCCATCCGACAGCCGTTAAATTATACACTCCCTCACACCTTCTTAAAAATCTATTCGGTCGGATGAATATTTCTCTTGACAATGCTAAAGCGGTATTGCATAGTATACACATGAACAGATTAGATTCTAAGACGCGCACACAGGTACTTAGCTGCATCCTTGAGGGATGCTCTATCCGTGCCACAGTCCGCATGACTGGCGTATCAAAGAAAGCTGTCATGCGTCTTATGGTAGAAGCCGGAACCGTAGCCGCGGAATACCAAGATAAAATATTTCGGAATCTAAAGTGTCGGCGCATCCAGGTTGATGAACTTTGGGGATTTATCTACTGCAAAGAGAAGAATGTGACAGGTGAGATAGCCTCTAGAAATGCCGCCGCTGGCGACGTTTGGCTCTGGACGGCCATCGATGCTGAAACGAAATTAGTTCCCAGTTTCATGCTGGGAAACCGTGATGCAAAATCCGCCCGATATTTCATTGATGATCTCGCGTCGCGTCTTGCTAGTCGTGTCCAACTCACATCAGATGGTTTCCGGCCCTACCTCGAAGCCGTGGAAGGCGCGTTC
>DASSJE010000502.1:0-3260 GCA_035691365.1 Terriglobia bacterium | reverse complement strand
ACGCGTAAATTTTGATATCAAGACCACCGAAGGGCAACATTACGTGCGCTTTGTTACCCAGCAGAAGGCAAAGGGTACCGCGAAGGGCGCGGGCAAGGATGTCTGCGATTCAAAAGGGCTGGTATTTGTAAGCCACACCGGGGAGGTCTACCCCGGCGGTTTCCTTCCGCTCCCGGCGGGGAACATTCTGTGGGAACCGTTGGCGGAAATCTATCAGTACTCGCCGGTGTTCCGCTCGCTGCGCGACAGTTCCCAGCTCAAGGGCAAGTGTGGACGCTGCGAATTCAAAGACGTATGTGGCGGGTCGAGAGCCCGCGCCTACGCTATGACGAACGATCCCCTGGCCGAAGAGCCGCGCTGCGCATACACTCCGGCCTAAATGGCTCTTTTCCGCGCCGCGAACGTAGTGCCTTCGTCGCACTTTCAGTAAGTTTCTACGGCGGCGTTCCGCCGACGCGCTTCGATAAAGACCTCTCATGCCTTTGTATACAAAGGTCGCGCTCTTTGCGGCCGCCACATTCTGCTGTGTTTCATTCGGCTTACCGAGTAAGTTCAGATAAACAAGTCAGTGACGGTGTAGGATAAGGGACCTACCCATATCCGGAGTAACTACAACTTTCGTGGCGTTGTAAACACTTAAGGAAATCGGCATTATCGTAACTCACCTGCTCAGGGGGCTGTCGCAGGATTGAAGCAGATATGAAAGTACGTGTCGGCCCCTGGGTACCGCCATCTCGCTGCCCAAGCTTATGGTTGTGGATTCACCAGAGCTGGTCCAAAAACCAGCATTGGGAAAGTCCAGACTGCCTCGTTGTAGAGCTCTGGAGCCGCTGGTTCGGATTTGAGTTCATGGAAGAAAGATCTGTTGAGGGGTAGCCCCAGTGCCGCACTTCCGTTCTGCAAACCGCAATCGGTAGCTCACGTCCAGGACAACTTGCTGTAAAGCCAAACCAGCAACAGCGTCTTTGCTATGCTCGTCAGAGGAGCTTCCCGTGTCCGGATTTAACGGCCTGCGCGTCCTCTCCTTCGAGAGTCGTCGGGCCAAAGAAATCGCCCAATTGATTGCGAGCAACGGTGGGGTGCCGATCGTTGCGCCGTCTACGCGTGAGGTCGCCGATGCTCCGCATGACGATGAACTGCAGCTCGTCCGCGGAATCGTTGCCGGTGACTACGACCTCATCATCTTCATGACCGGCGTGGGAGCACGTGCATTCATCGATGCTGCGGCAACGGAGGTACCACGCGAAGAATTTCTTTCCGCATTGCGCAAAACCCGCGTGATCGTTCGCGGAATGAAGCCTGCAGGGGTCATGCGCGAGTTCGACATCCCCATTTGGCTGAATGCTCCGGAGCCCAACACCTGGCGAGAAATCGTCCAGGTTCTCGACGAGAATTCGGCGACCGTGCCATTGCGGGGGTTGAGAATTGGCGTGCAGGAACACGGTGCCCCCAGTTCGGAAATGTACGAAGCGCTGCGGGGGCGTGGAGCTCTCGTCTTCGCGGCGCATGTCTATCGCTGGGAACTGCCGGAAGACACTGGCCCGTTACAGGACGCCGTTCGCTCGGTGTGTGCTAGCAAGGTCGATGTTGTGATGTTCACGTCTTCGGTTCAACTCGCCCACGCATTGAAGATTGCCGCAGAAATAAACCTGGAGCGGGAATTCATTGCCGGCCTGAAGCGTGCAGTGGTTGCCTCGATCGGTCCGGTAGCATCCGCGGCCCTTCGGCAAAACGGTGTGATGGTCGACCTCGAGCCTTCCCATCCAAAGATGGGCTTTCTGGTGAAGGAAGCCGCCGAGAGGAGTAACGAGGTACTGTCTGCTAAGTTGAAGCGTTCTCAGACTTAGCAACAAAAAAACTAAGGCGGAGCCGGTGGCCCCGCCTAGTGGAGGACAAGAGAGTGCTCAGTATTCCAACATTCGGGTGCTCAATACTTGGAGCGGTTGATCACTTGCATTCGGTGGGAACTTGCTGAGCAGATCGTCAGCCCAGCAGTGGTCATACTGAATACCGTTTCCGCCACCGCCGTTCCAGGTAAAGGTGGAAGCAGCCCCGCTGGTATTGCCCACGTACATGGAGCCGGTGATTTGCCCCTGACCGCCGCCATTCTCGGTGGTGAGGGCGGCACCAATCACCAGAACCAGTCCGTGCCAGGTGAAGTCACCGTTCAAAATGAGGTTGCCAGTGACAACCAGAACGCCGTAACCGCTCGTGGATCCACTGATCGTCAGATTCCCGTTTACCACGGTGGTCTGCAGGTTCGTTGCCGAACTCGCGGGAAGATTCGCGTTGGTGAAACTTCCACAGGTATTGGAAGCCGAATTGGTGCACGTGGCAAAAGTCGGCCCAACCAGGTTCGTGCCGGGCTGGTTGTAGATGTCGTTCACGGTCTGCGTAAGTTGCGAGGGATCTGGGTTGGCTCCGGGAACGACCTGCACGTCAGGGGCAGTCCCCGAGACGCCAATGTAGTTGTCAGGTTTCCCTAATCCGCTGCTATTCGGGGTGGGCAGTCCAGTACACGGATCGATACTACCGTTGCACTGCACCGTCTGCCCGCACTTGTTGACGAACGTGCCATTGGCTACGCAGCTTTGCGCAATGCTGTCCGCGACCCCGATGGACGGAAGAGCAACTCCGGCCTTACCGTTGCAGGTACTGGGTTCAGGGTTCGTAGCGCTTGCAGCTGCGGCCGCGTCATTTCCATTAACAACAAAGCCAGCCGAGTTCGGCGTGGAGAAATTCGGGTTAGCTCCCGCCAGGGTCAGCGCCCCGCCCAGTTGGAACTTTGTCGGAGGCGTAACTCCGACCTCCATCTGCGCCATAGCGCGGGCTCCGGTCTTGGTCACCGCCAGCGATGTCAGCATGTACACCGGTCCAAGATAGAGCTGCTGTCCGCCGGTCAGCGCCGCTGTGGCAGTGGCTCCCGACCCCGGTGTCCCACTGATGGTCACGAGCGGAGGTGAAATATACCCCGACCCGCCGTTGGTCAGGGTTATCCCACTCACGTATGTCGTGCTTCCGCTCGAGCTGGCATTGCCCTGAGCTCCGCTACCCCCGCCTCCGCTGAAGGCAAGCTGGTAATAGCCAGAGGCGGACGCGGCGTATCCACTTCCGCCATTGGTGATTTTGATTCCCGTGACTTGTCCGTTGCTAGCTCCCGCCGTCCAGCCAACATTCAGGGCTGGGTTTGTGCCGACGCAACCCGGGCAAGTGGCGCTGGCCCCGCTTAGACTCGCGGTGGGCGCGGTGATGTATTCGCC
>DASSJE010000501.1:0-8184 GCA_035691365.1 Terriglobia bacterium | reverse complement strand
GTACCGCCTTGCTGTAAACAAACTGGCCGTTGCGGCAGCAGGTGATCAGCCCGGCCTCGCTGAGAATCCTGAGATGGTGGGAAACGGTGGCGGCGGACACATTCCTCATGGAAACAATCTCGCCGCAGCTCATGTGGTTCGACTTCGAGATGGCCTGAAAGATCCTCAGGCGCGTCTCATCTGCCAGCGCTTTCGAAATTTTTTCAATCTCAGCACAATCCATGGTTCTACTTGAAAGTGTAGCGAAGCGAAGGCCTTAACGCCACACCGAAAGCGCCGGGCGGGGATTTTTTTGCCGGAATGCGGAAATCCCGTAACCAATCATTTCGATAGTCATCGAAGTATCTAACTGCTCGCGGACGGGAGGGGCGGCTGGATGACGGCCTGAAGGGCCGCGGGGATTTTCGGGAAAAAGGAGATTCACGATGAAACGACTCGAAGGAAAGGTAGCAGTGGTAACCGGCGGCAACAGCGGTATCGGCCTGGCAGCGGCCAAGCGTTTGCAGGAAGAAGGCGCCCGCGTGGCGATTTCGGGACGGAACCGCAAGACGCTGGATGCGGCCGTAAAAACAATCGGAAACGGCGTTGTGGCCGTCCAGGCGGACGTCTCCCGGCTGGAGGACCTCGACCGGCTTTACAAGCAGGTGGAGCAGAAGCTGGGCAAGATTGACGTGTTGTTCGTGAATGCCGGAATCGGCAAATTTGTGGCTTTGGCCGAAACCTCGGAAGCCGCCTACAACGAGCAGTTCGACATCAACGTGAAGGGCGCGTACTTCACCATCCAGAAGGCGCTGCCGCTGCTGAATGACGGCGCATCGATTATTCTGAACACCAGCGTGGCGGGCAGCACCGGCACGGTGGGAGCCAGCGCTTATTCGGCCACCAAAGCGGCCATGCGTTCTTTCGCCAGAACGGCGGCGGCGGAACTGGCCGGGCGCGGCATCCGCGTGAACGCCGTTGCGCCGGGCCCCATCGAAACTCCCGTTCTCGCCCGGGCCGGCCTGACCAGGGAACAGGTCGATCAGTTCGCAAAGGACATCGTCGCAAAAGTTCCAATGAAACGGTTTGGCCAGCCTGACGAAGTGGCCGGCGCTGTGGCCTTCCTGGCCTCGCAGGACGCCTCCTACATCACCGGCGTCGAGCTCAACGTGGACGGCGGGATGGGACAGGTCTGACCGGCCTTCCAAGGGCGATTGTCCAGCTCGCCGCTGCAGTCGCCCTTACGCCAGCGCTTTTTTCACCACGCGAATCAGGCCCTGCATGGCGCGCTCGGTAGTCTGCTGATGGGTCATTCCGGGGGCTTTGAACTCGCATTCGAGCGACATGCTGCCCTGGTAGTGGTCGCGCTCGAGCGCCTTGAACTGCCCGGCAAGATTGATCACGCCCTCATCGGGAAAAGTTTCGTGGCATTTCCTCATGCCGGGGCCGCACTGCATGCCTTTCAGGTGCAGGTGCCACACGCGGCTCTTGTCGAGCGCGTTCCAGCCGTCGGGGTAGGACACCTCGCCGCGCGTGTAGCCGTTGCCCACGTCCCAGTTGAAGCCCAGATTGCGCGCCGGCGTCATCTTCAGGATGGCGGCCGTTTCGTGCCCCGTGGCGCCGTTGCACGATTCCTCATTCTCAATCACCAGCCGCACGCCTTCCTGCCGCGCCACTTCCGCGGCCTTGGACAGCTCTTCGGAAATTCTGGGATAGATTTTTTCCGGCTCGGTCACGCGGAAGAAAGTGAAGCCGCGCACCTTGTCCGTTCCCCAGGCGTGGCAGCGCGCCGCGGCGCGCTTCAGCAGGTCCATCTGCTGCTCGAAGGGATAGGGATTGCTCTCGTGGCTCACGGGTTTCGTTCCCGGCAGCGCGCACTTGTAAAGCGCCGAGTCCACCACCGAGCATTTAAAGTGGTAGCGCTCCAGCAGGCCCTTCACGCGCCTGATCTCTTCCGGCGTCGCCTCGGTGTTGTACTTCCCCCAGAGGGCGCGAAGCTCCACCCACTCGAGCCCGTAGCCCTTCATGATTTTCAGCGCCTGCTCGAGATCATCCGAAAAGCCGTCGCTGATGGCCCCCAGCTTGAACGGGCCGAATGGCCTGGCGGGCAACGCCCACGCCTGCGGTCCGCCTGCGCAAATGGCCGCTCCCGCGGCCAGAACTGAATTCTTCAGAAATGTACGGCGCTCCATGGAACAAACCTCCAAGGCAATCTCGCGTTCAGCGCAGCAGCAGCCGCGCCTCAACACCCGAAACAGTATACCCCTGTTAGGGGGACACGGCTTCAGCCGTGTCAAAAAGCACCTCAACTCCAAGACGGATTTAGCCGCTGGGGCGCGCAGCGAGGACCGCATTTCACAATTCGTAATTCTCTTTCAATCACCAATGGCGAGGTCCTGTACCTTATGGTACGGGACGCGGTAAACGCGCCGCTATCTTTATCATTTTCGTAGTGGCGCGCTTCATGCTCCCGATGCATCCGTTGCAAGTCTTTTGAATCTGAATTTTTGAATTTGGAATCCCCGTGGCGCTCGCGGCCCATCCCATTGTGGAACCCTTCGGGCTCCCGGTACATTCGTTGCAAATCTTTTGAATCTGGAATTTTGAATTTTGAATTCCCGTGGCGTCCGCGCCTCCTGAGAAGGTGCCTGAATTCACTGAAATCGCACTTTCGCAAAAATCTTCACAAAAGGTGGCTGGGTAATTCGTAATTGGTAATTCGTAATTGCTTTCAATGGTGTTGACATCTTGATGCCTGTCTGTTACATTTTTATGCATGAAGCGAACCACTTTGACGATTGAAGACCGCCTGCTGCGCGAACTGAAGAAAAAGGCCGCTGAAGAGGGCCGCACTCTCCAGGCGGTGGCGAACGATCTGCTTCGCCACTCTTTGGTTGCTCCTCCGCGCAGGCCCTACCGGCTGCATCTGCGGGGCTGGAAGGCGGCGGAACTTCCCGGCGTCAATCTGGTGGACCGCGACGCGCTTTTCGATCTGATGGATGGGCGCTGACCCGTGCAGGCGATCGACACCAACATTCTGATCTATGCTGAGGTTGAATCGAGCCGGCATCACGCGCCCGCCCTGAAGATCCTGAAAACTCTTGCCGAAGGAACGCTTCCCTGGGCGATCCCCTGGCCTTGCGTCTATGAATTCCTTCGCGTGGCCACGCATCCCCGGGTTTTCCATCCGCCTGTGCCGCTCGACGTTGCGCTGGAAGATTTGCGCCAGGTGCTGGCTTCGCCTTCGCTCGTCCTGCTGGCGGAAACGGCGCGGCACGCCTCGGCGCTTGACCGGACCATCCGCCAGGCGGGCGTTACGGGCAATCTGATTCACGACGCTCACATTGTCGCGCTCTGCATCGAGCACGGCGTCTCAGAATTCATCACCGCTGACCGCGACTTTAGCCGCTTCCCCGGACTGAAAATCGTTAATCCCTTCACCGGCTCCGCCGAAGCCAGATAACGCATCAGAAGCGTGACACGACTGAAGTCGCGCCCTTGTCGCAAAGCCCCTCATGCCTGTCATTCCGAGGAGCCCAATGGCGACGAGGAATCTGCTCTTGCCGCCAAAAACGAAAAGCAGATTCTTCGGCCAAAAATTGGCCTCAGAATGACACGTGAGGGCTTTTTCAGGCAATCCTCAAAACCCCCGCGCAAAGGAGGCCCTAGCACGGCGGGAATTAACTCGCGCCCTTCGCAAAAGTGGTCGGGTAATTGGTAATTGGTAATTACTTTCAATCGCTCAATCACCCGATCACTCAATCGCTCAATGATCCAATGGCGGCGTAAAGCCGCCGCTACTCGAACCGCAGCGCCACCATCGGATCGACTTTGGCAGCGCGGCGCGCGGGGATGTAGCACGCCAACAGAGCCACGGCAATCAGAATCAGCGAGACGGCGATGAACGTGAGTGGATCAGTGGGCTTCACGCCATAAAGCAGGCTGGCGAGAAATCGCGTCAGCGCGAGCGCCCCGGCAATGCCAATCGCCACCCCAATCAGCGCCAGCCTGAGCCCCTGGCCAACAATCATCTTCAGCACATCATGCTCTCCAGCCCCTAGAGCCATTCGTATGCCGATTTCGTGCGTGCGCAATGCGACCGAATAAGAAACCAGCCCGTAGAGTCCCACGGCTGCCAACAGAACCGCCAGCGACGCAAACATCCCGAGGAACAGCGTAAGGAAACGGGGCCCCGCCACCGACCGCATGATCAACTGCTGGAGCGTCGCGAGGTTGTAGACGACAATATCTTTGTTCACCGAGGCGATCACGCTCTTCACGGCAGGCGCCAGGCTCAGCGGGTCGCCATCCGTGCGCACCACCAGGGTCATCAAGCCGAGAGGACTTTGCGCCAGAGGCACGTAGCATTGGGAACCGGCGCTAGCAGCAAGATCGTGCAACTTCACGTCTCCCACCACACCCACAATCTCCCGCAGAGGTTCCGTGTTGCCGTAACCATTGCTGATCCCCGGCTGGATGCGCCGGCCAATCGGGTCCTGATGCGGGAAGTATTGCCGGGCAAGGGTCTCATTAATGATCGCCAGCGGAGGCGAGCCCAGGTCGTCGCGCGCGGTAAAATCACGCCCTTCCTCGAGCGGTATTCCCAAAGTCTGAAAGTAGTGGGGGGCCACTGCCAGATAGGCCGTCTCAGGCCGGTTCGCTTTCTCGATGGATTGTCCCTCAATCGCAAACCCGGTTCGCGCATCCACTTCACTGAAGGGCAGTCCGAAAACGCCGCTCACAGAGCGAACGCCGGGCAAGGCGCGCACACGGTCGAGGACCTCGCTGAAGAATTGCGGCTGCTGTGCCTGGAAATAGTTTGGGGGCGAGTCCAGACGCAACGTCAGAACGTGGCCGGGATCGAACCCCGGATCCGCGCTCTCCAGGCTGATGAAACTTCTGATCAGCAGGCCGGCGCTGGCCAGCAGCACGAGCGCCATCGCCACCTCTCCAATCACCAGGGCGCCGTTGGTGCGCGTTCGACGCAGGTGCAAAGAAAATCCCTGCCCGGATTCCTTCAGGGGTTCAATCAGGTCGAACTTTGAGCCCGCCAATGCCGGGGCAAGGCCGAACAAAAAGGCGGTAAGCGCCGAAACGGCAGTAACGAAAACCAGGACCCGGCCGTCCAGCCCCGCCTGCGACAGCCGGGGAATATCCACGGGGACAAGGCGAACGAGAACATCCACGCCCCGCAGCCCCAGGAGCAACCCCATCAAACCTCCCAGAAGCGAAAGCAGGATGCTCTCCGTCAGGACCTGCCTGATCACCCGGCCGCGGCCTGCGCCCAGCGCGGCGCGAATAAACATTTCCCGCTGCCGGGCCGAAGCGCGCGCGAGCAGCAGGTTGGCAACGTTGGCGCATGCGATCAGCAGCAAACACCCCACGGCCGCCAGCAGGATCAGCAGTCCCGGCCGGGCAGGTCCGGCCAAACCATCGAGTTCCGGCACGACGCGCGCAGCCCGCGGATGGATGTTGGGAAACTGTCTGTTCAATGTGCCGACAATGGAATTCATTTCGGCCTGCGCCTGGGCGAACGTAACACTGGGTTTGAGCCGTGCAATGACGTCGAGATAGTGCGCCCCTCGCTGGGCGCCCATCCCGTTGCCGCCTGATGGCATGTCCACCGCGATGGTCGCCCAAAGATCGATGGGCTCGCCCTGGATTGGAAACTGGAAGCCGGGAGGAGCCACGCCAACAACCGTGAATGCCCTGCCATCCAGATTGAGGGCGCGGCCGACAACCTGCGAATCAGACCCAAACCGCGCCTGCCAGAAGCCGTAGCTCAAAATCACGGCGTCGGTCCCATTCACAGATCCCGGCGCATCGTCCCCGGGCAGGAACGTCCGGCCCAGGCGGGGAGTCACACCTAATAAAGAAAACAAGTCCGCCGATACCACCGCTCCTGAAATGTGTAGGGGCTCACCGCCGCTCTTGAGCGTGAAGTTTTCATTTCTATAAACCGCCATCTGAACGAAGACGTGGTTGCGGGTCCGCCAATCGAGAAAATCCGGGTAGGAGGCTTCGCGGCCGTTCCCGCGGGGTATTTGCACGGATAAGACACTTGCCAGCCGATCCGGCCGGGAAAAAGGCAACGGGCGCAACAACACAGCGTCCACCGCGCTAAAGATCGCCGTGTTGGCGCCAATGCCAAGAGCCAGTGTGAGAATAGCGACTGCGGCGAATCCGGGATTGCGGCGGAGCTGGCGCAGGCCGTAGCGAACGTCGACGAAAAGTTCCTGCAGCAGGCGCGTGCCCAGAGTTTCACGGCACTCTTCCTTATAGTTTTCGTAGGCACCAAATTCGATGCGCGCCCGCCGCTCGGCTTCGGCTTTCGGGACTCCCTGCCGCTCCAGCTCTGCCGCGCGCAGGGCAAGGTGCGAGCGGAACTCCTCATCCATCTCGCTCTCCATGCGGCGGCGATGGAAGACAAAATGCATTAAAGCGCGAAGTGTTGAAAAGAAGCTCATGCGTCCTCATCCTCCGCCCGCGTCTTTAGCAGCGGCTTAACGCCCCCAATTCCAGATGTGGCGCGGTAAACGCGCCGCTACGAAGCCCAGGCTCCGTAGGGGAGCCCTTCGGGCTCCCGCCGCATTCGCTCCACATCACAAATCGGACTCGGTTCCTCAGTCAGCAAAAGGGCATGGGCATAAACTTTAGGGGGACACGGCTTCAGCCGTGTCAAATCGCGCCTCAACTGAAAGCCGGCTTCAGCCGCTGAGGCACACAGCGGGAGGCCGCATTTCATAATTCATAATGCACAATTCATAATTGCTTTTTGAATCGCCATTCACCAATCACAAATCACCAATTGCTCAATCACCAATCGTGGCGCGAGGCCGCCCCAGCGAAACCGCCTTGAAGATCAGAAGATCATGCGCGCTGGAAAGGACTCGGGTTGGAGTGTCCACGCGAGCACCTAAGATGATTAGGACTATACTCCGCGCGCCTCGCACTGTCAAGAGCGTTTCCCACCGGGCGCGTATCATCCTGCGAGCGGCAAATCGATAAAGCCCGTGTCGGGCCAGCGAGAACAATGAACTCTGAATGGCGCACGGCGAATCGAACAGGGGCGGTGGCTGGTTGCAAGGGGAGAGTTGGCGCGCGGAGTTTGCGTAAAGGCGCGCCAGTGGCATTTGTTTCGCGCGTCGAAAAAAGCAGTTACCGCTGGCGGAGCGTGCCCGGCCGCGCCATGAAAGGGCGAACCGCACGCAGGGAGCCTACCCTGCCGGCGCCGGGCCGCGCGCCAGCCTTTCCCGGGGTTAGCCTTGATATGTAGGCTAGCATCTGTTTCTGCCCCTCAAAATGAGACGCGTGGGACATTTGAGACATTTGAGACTAAATTTTATAAGCCTATTAGAATAAATAAGTTACGCGAATTTAGAAGTCTCCAAGAGCACGAGCTTTGGGAAATATGTCTGATTATGACACAGCGGGTAAGAATTACACTATCGTCCGAAACACCCAATAATTGGGCGCACGCGCAGGTCGATAAAGCCCTCGTTAAACGCGGTCACGCCCCTCCCAGGATCTTCGCGTCCACCACGGCGCTTGGGATTTCAGCCTGCACCTTGAACGGTCTGGAGCGCGGCGGCGATGTAGCCATACTCGAACGCGAAGGCCTGCTTATGGCCGATGTCACCCTCGATCGTCGGCGCGTGATCGGGCATAACCATGTACTCATAACCAACTTTTTTGTAAGTGCGCATGGCACGCAACATGTCGACGCTGCCGTTGTCTGGAAACGTCTCCTGAAAATTGAGGAAGCGTCCGCGGATGTTGCGGAAGTGGACGTTGAAGATCTTCTTGCGCTCGCCGAAATAGCGGATGACATCGTAGATCTGTTCGGCAGGATTGGGCAGCATTTCAGAAACCGTGCCCTGGCAGAAATTCAGGCCGTGGTAAGGACCCTCGCAGATAGAGACGAATTTTTTGAGGCCGTCCAAGTTGCCCAGCACGCGATGGACGCCGCGGAAACCGGACTCCACCGGCATGCCGGGATCGTGCGGATGGCAGGCAATCCTGATTTTGTATTCGTTCGCGACGGGCACGACGCGCTTGAGGAAATAGGTTATCCGTTCCCACATTTCTTGGGCGCTCACGTCGCCCGCCGGCGTCCGGGGCAGGTGCTGCGCCTCAGCCTCAGCGTAATTGAACGTGCTATACAGCGCGCCTCCACGGCTGCGAGTCGGCCTGGTTCGCACAACG
>DASSJE010000500.1:0-3794 GCA_035691365.1 Terriglobia bacterium | reverse complement strand
TGAGGTTTTTTCCGCCTTTCACAACCTTGGTCACGCGATTGATGGCTACGACCTGATCCTTCAATGCTAATGTACTTGGGTCAATCCCAACAGCCAAATTGCGCTCTCCTTCGCGTTAAAACGTCAGACCGTTCTGCCTGGCTTCGTCGGCCAGCGCTTTCACGCGCCCGTGATAGGTATAACCCCCGCGGTCAAAAACGACCCGGGAAATTCCTGCATTCTTAGCTCGCTCCGCCAGCGCCTTCCCGACAACTTTTGCGGCCGCGATGTTGCCACCACTCTTTAAGGTTTTTCGGATTTCTGCGTCACACGACGAAGCAGAAACCAGAGTGGCGCCACGCGCGTCGTCCACAATTTGAGCATGGATGTGTTTGAGCGAGCGAAATACGTTCAGCCTCGGGGCGGACGTCACTCCCTGCAACCGATGGCGGATGCGCCGGTGGATCCTCTGGCGGCGATAATTTTTTGAAACCTGCGTCAACATGCCTCTGGTATTCCTTCCTGAAGCCTACTTGGCGGCTCCCGCAGCCGCCTTCCCAACTTTCTTCTTCAACCTCTCACCCGTGTATCGGACACCTTTGTTCTTGTATGGGTCCGGGGGACGCAACCCGCGAATCCTAGCTGCCGTCTGCCCCACCAGGCGGGCGCTAATACCTTTGATCACCAGGTGCGTCTGCTTTTCAACGCTGACAGAGATCCCTTCCGGGATAGGAAAGTCCACAGGGTGCGAGTAACCAAGCGTCAGCACAACTGACTTACCACTGACTTCCGCCCGGTAACCAATTCCAACAATATCCAGGTGCTTCTCAAACCCTTTGCTGACGCCTTCAATGGCGTTCGCAACCTCAGCGCGAACCATTCCACGCAGAGCCATCTGTTCTTCGTTTTCCATCTGCGCCAGGTAGGTTCCGTCCTGCTTCTCAAGACGAATTCCTCGAGGTAGTGGGACCTGCAGTGTTCCTTTCGGCCCCTTCACCGTAACCGCCGACGCGTCCGCCGCCAGGGTGACGCCTGAGGGAATTTCAATCGGTTTCCGACCAATTCTTGACATAAACCACAGCCTTGCCCGAAGTTCGAGCCTACTCCACGTTGCAGAGAATTTCGCCGCCCACTTTTGTTCGGCGAGCCGATTTGCCCGTCATCACACCTTGGGGCGTCGTTAAAATATTGATCCCCAGCCCGCCGAGGACCTTCGGCACCTCACTGGAACCAGCATAAACCCGCCGGCCGGGCTTGGAAACCCGACCAATTTTCGAGATGACGCTGGAGCCGTCTGGCGCGTATCGAAGGAAGACCCGCAAAGTCTGCTTCTTCTTCTCTTCCGAGACCTTGAAGTTGCTGATGTAGCCTTCTTCCTTCAGCACCCGGGCAATCTCAACTTTTAATTTTGAGGACGGCATATCCACGCGTTGATGCCTTGCGCGAAGACCGTTGCGGATTCGCGTCAGCATGTCAGCGACCGGATCAGAAACAGCAGACATATGGCTCCCAATTCAAAAGGGTTGTCGCAGCTTGGTTCCTTCCTGCTGCGATCGGCTTACCCGTTACCAACTTGATTTTACGACGCCTGGGATATCACCCTGCAGAGCAAGCTTGCGGAAACAGAGGCGGCACATTTCGAACTTTCGAAGATAGCCACGCGGCCGTCCGCAGATACGACACCGGTTTCTGTGACGAATCTTGAATTTCGGTTTCCGGACTAATTTTGCCATCTGGCTGGTACGAGCCACTGTTTATCCTCCTGCCTGCTCTTTGGAATCTTCCTGCGCAGCTTGGCGGCGCTGAGCTTCAGCTCGGAACGGCAACCCGAGGTGCTTCAACAACGCTAGGGCCTCCGCATCGCTCCGGGCGTCCGTCACGATAGAGATGTTCATTCCCTTGACCTTCTCGATCTTTCCGTATTCCACTTCAGGGAAAACCAGCTGGTCGCGCAATCCGAGTGTGTAACTTCCCCGGCCATCAAACGATTTGGTCGAAAGGCCGCGGAAGTCACGCACACGAGGCAGGGCCACGTTAACCAGCCGATCAAAAAATTCGTACATCCGGTCACCGCGCAGCGTCACCATCACTCCAATCGGCATGTTCTTGCGCAGTTTGAAATTTGCGATGGACTTCCTTGCCCGCGTCACCACCGGCTTCTGGCCGGTTACTTGGCCGAGCTCCCGCGTGGCGGCATCCAGAAGCTTCACGTTCTGGATGGCCTCACCCAGCCCCATAT
Source organism: Terriglobia bacterium (assembly GCA_035691365.1). GTDB lineage: Bacteria > Acidobacteriota > Terriglobia > UBA7540 > UBA7540 > SCRD01. The sequence goes on along the minus strand of DASSJE010000500.1, from coordinate 1,576 downwards.
TGACGACAATCTTACTCAGCCGGGGCGCTGCCATGCGGTTGGTGTACCTAAATTCTTCCATCAGAGCGGGAAGCACTTCTGATTGATATCTCTCTCTTAATCGCGCTACCATAATCGCCTGGTCTTCCTCAGTCTTTAGCTGTCAAGCACCTTTCCACACTTCGTGCATTGACGAACCTTTTTACCCTTCTCGCCTCCCGCCATCCGCTGGTGGCGAACCCTGGTGGGGCCGCACTCTGTGCACAGGAGGGCGACATTCGAAATGTGAATCGGGCCTTCTTTTTCCAGGATGCCTCCCCGAATCTGCTTGGAGGGATTGGGCCGGGTATGGCGCTTGATCATGTTGGCGTGTTCCACAAACACTTGCCCCTTACGGGGCAATACGCTCAGCACACGGCCCGTCTTACCTTTATCGCGCCCGGCAATCACCTGGACCTGATCATCTTTCCGAATATCCAGCGTTGCTCCCATTACAAAACCTCCGGTGCGAGGGAAACGATCTTCAGAAACTTTTTCTCACGGAGCTCCCGGGCAACCGGCCCGAAAACACGCGTTCCCACCGGCTCTCCCTGGTCATTGATCAAGACCGCCGCGTTTTCGTCAAACCGAATGTAGCTGCCATCCCGGCGTCTCTGCTCTTTCCTCATTCGAACAATCACAGCTTTCACAACCTTGCCTTTCGGCACAGGACTTTCCGGAGCGGCTTCTTTCACGGCAGCCGTAATCACATCTCCCAGCCCAGCCTGCAAACCTACGCTTCCACCGAGAGGCAGGATACAGGACAGCTTTCGGGCGCCCGAGTTATCAGCCACCTGCAGAATCGTGCGCATCCCAATCATGCGTTATCCTCCGGCACCTGGTCGACCTGTATGGCCTTTGAAATGACCTGCACGACCCTCCAACGTTTCCGGCGACTCAGCGGGCGAGTTTCCTCAATGCGCACCATGTCACCGGGTTGACATTCACCTCTCTCGTCGTGAACCAGAAACCGCTTCGATTTCCGGGTGACCTTTTTGTACAGAGGATGCATGATTTTTCGATCCACTGTTACCACGATGGTCTTCTGCATTTTATTGCTACTGACCATTCCAATTTTTTGCTGTCGCGTCTTATTCAGCATTCCCCATCGTCCTTATCTCTTTGCTCTTTCCCTACGGCCTCAGGACTTTTTCTGAGCGCTTAATTTCAGATCCCTTTCCCGCTGCACCGTATGGACCCGGGCAATTCCTTTCCGAAGCTGGCGCATCACCGGCAGAACATCCCCTTGGCCACCCAAAAGCTGAAAGCGGAGCTTTAGAAGTTGTTGGCCGAACTGGAGGCGGTTAGTTTCAAGCTCCTCGTCCGTCCACTCCCGCATGTTTTCGGCGGGCCACTTCCATTTCTTATCCTTTTCGAGTTTCACGCCCTGCACTCCTTCATCCGATCAATGGGTGGTTTCCAACCGGGTGACAAACCGGGTTGGCAGGGGAAGCTTGTCGCCCGCCAGCCGAAAAGCACGCCGAGCTTCCTCCTCCGTCACACCTTCCATTTCAAACAGGATCCTCCCAGGTTTCACAACGGCAACCCAGAACTCGGG
>DASSJE010000499.1:0-2912 GCA_035691365.1 Terriglobia bacterium | reverse complement strand
AAATCCGTTTGCTCTTTCGCTTTTGCGTTCACAAACGTAACCACGGTTTAGCGCAATTTTTTCAGCCCCGCCATACCGGACGGTCGGATTGTATGGTCTTGCTGCCTTCTTTAAAAATCCTGGAGCTTCGTGCTCAACGTGGCGATGCAACAAATACGAGAACTTTGTGCGGCGGAAGCGTCCGAGCGGATGTTCCTCTGACCCGAAACAATGAACCACAAGAGCAAGGACAACTGCCTCGTTGAAGTGCGTGCTATGCTTGTCAGCCCGTTGTTGTTTCGGCAAGGCTGAATCGCTCTTCGCGAAGTGCAAAGGAAAGCGAATCCTGCCGGTGAGCAACTCCTGCATCATGCCCTGTCTGATCATGCGGGCTTTGGCATGTTTTGCCTCCAGTACGGCTATTTCTGCGTCCATGTCAGAGAGGATAGCGGCGATGGCCGTTTGTTCGGAAAGAGGCGGCAATACAATCAGGACGTTACTTAGTATCTGTGTATTGAGCGACGCCATTGTCTGTCCAACGGCCACCTTTCGGACCCGTTGTTTGAATGGCGCGGAGTGAAACTGATAACTGAGATATCTCGTATCAACTGTGGTTGGAGAAGCACGCAACCGTAATAAGCGGCCAGAGAACAGCCAGCCCGATTCTTCCGTGGTCACACGCGCATTTCTGTCAACAGAACCAACGCGACTAAAGACTATGTCACCTTCCTCAAGAGAGTACGCGCTCAAGCGCCTACGATCTCCTTCAGACACCATGGGCCATTTCATGTGGATAATCCCGCTCTCGTCCAGATGCTCCACTGTGATAATGGGAATGCCGTCATCGACATAGTCTCTTTCGTGAAGCGATGACCCAAACGGCCCTGTCTTGACTTGCGCGATAGACCCAATCTCCTCAATTCGCCAGTCGGCCGGGAGGTCACCGAGTTCGCATGTGACCCATCGAAGTGTGCTGAAGCTCGGAAGGCGTTTCTTGCCGGTGAGTAATTCCTGCATCGCGCCTTGTTTGATCTGGCGCTTCTTTGCAATGAGCTGTTCCAACGACTCGATCAGCGCATCCGCATCGGAAAGTGCCTCCGCAATAGCGTGCTGTTCAGTGAGTGATGGACGGGCCAACCGCACCTTGCGGACCGTCTCTAGACTCATCCCTGCTTTAGCCCCTTGATCGGTCCAACCACGGAAGAGTTTTTGCGAGTTTTCACTCGCTAGGAAATAACTTATGAATCGGCTGTCGGACCTACTGGAGTCCAATCTAACCAGCGCAATGTGCTGGTTAATATACGCAGGCTTCTCCATGCGGGCAGTGACATATCCAATAATCCCGATGTCTGCCGTAATCGAAATTAAAACATCGCCGTCCTTAAGTTGTGTTCGTGTTCCTTCGCTTTCGCCAGGAGGAAGGGCTACCTGCTTCAAGTCTCCGAAGTTTAAGTAGATCGACGCCCGCGACAGATTCGTAATCCGGATAAACGGTGAGCCGATCCCAGAATAGTATTTGGCCCAGCCGCGAGACCCGCTTGTGACATACGGATTGAGGTCGCCGATCTCTATGATTTCCCACTCCCATGGGAATATGCCGATGTCCGTTTGCTTGTAGCCATTCGCCAGATGACCCTGGACTGGATCGGGCTTTTTTTCAGCAACGGTTGCCATCTGTGGGGTCACCATGCGAATCCCATGCGTTTGAGATGTTCGTTTACCTTGTCCTCCAGGCCAGAGAGACGGCCGACCATCTGGGGCAGTGGCATTTCATAGCGTTCAGCTAGTTCCTTCATGCGCTGGGTCAATGCCTGGCTGATTCGGTCCATTCCGCCGTGGATTGCGGCATCGAGCGCGGCGAGCCATTTGTCGTCCACCACCAGCGTCTTGATCTCGGCCTCAGTCAACTTGGGGTAATGGGCGTACACTTTTGCGTCAAGGGCTGCTTCCGCGTTCTTGAGTGACTTCTTGCGGGCAGCTTCAGCAGCGTTCAGTTCAAGCCATCCCTTCAGTACAACAGCTTCGTCCGCAGCATCCTTATCCCCTTTAATTTCCTTGAGGCGATCCGTGACGCTGGCCTTGTTGACCTTGTCAAACCGGGAGAAAGCGCCGTCTTCGCCGCCGTGCTCTTCCTCCAGTTCAGCAAGCTTGGCAGTAGCATCCTCCTGCGCGGCGGCGATCTGGTCAATGGCCGCCTGTTCCTTCGTGTAGTACCGGGCGACGATGAAAGGTTTGGGGATCAGGTCGCAGGCCCAGCCCTTGTCTTTTTCCTTGCCCTTCTTATCGGTTTCGATGATGCGATAGGTTTCAGCCTTCCAGCCGTCGGCAGCGATCAGGTAGCAATCGTCCTGCACGGTCTCTGCCCAGTAATCCATCAGGTGCTGGTAGATGTCGTACTTATCGATTAGCGGCTTGTCGGAATAGTGGGCGAGCAAATCCTCAGACAGGCGGGCGATGACCTCCTTCGGGTGACAGCCGGGCTGCAGTGCCTTGAGCATTTTAGCGCTCCTGTCACGCCACGCGGCAAAGTGGGCGTTCATGTCCCGAACGAAAGCGGAGAACTCGGGATGATCATAGATGGTCGATTTGATGGCTGCTTTGTCCACGGCAAGATCGACATAACCAGGGCGGTTCGGCTTGAACAAAGCCTGCCGGAGCTTTGGGCAGACGGTCCAGTAGCGCTGGAGGGCGTCAACGTCCCGCACGGGGATGCCGCCTTTCAGGTGGCCTTCGATATCCTGCAGGTCCTCAGGCGTTGAGCTGTCGATATAGCGCGGCAGGTTGAGGTTGAACTCGTTCTTCTCGATTTCGTCAACGCTCACCATGCGGGAATACTTGGGGATTTCCAGCCGCCTGGTGAAGGCGTCCACAATCTTGTGGATGTCCTGGGCGCGAAGACGGTTTTTGGGGCCATCCTTCATGAAGCCGCCGCT
>DASSJE010000498.1:0-9946 GCA_035691365.1 Terriglobia bacterium | reverse complement strand
CGCTGCCCGCCGATACGCCCGTGCGCTTTGTCTTCCGCGCGGACGTCAGTTGGGACATGGAGCAGCAGTTCCGCGAACTCGACGGCGTGGTCAACATGTGGACGTGCGGCGGCGGCATCCTCAGTTGGTACCAGGGCGCGCCCAAAATGCTGCGTGAGCGCGGCGACATCGTCTTGTATTATGGCGGGCCGCCCAGCGTCACCGAGCCGGCCTCCGCCATCACGGAATTCGTCCTGCGCGCCTGGGTGTGGGACACCATGGGCTTTGTGCACTGGCTGGCGGTGAGCCCGGGCAACGATCCCTGGTTCAACTTCACGGGCGGCCGCACCACGCTGGTTTATTCCGGCGATCGGTTCGGACTCCGCGATCCCATCCCCAGCGTGCGGCTCAAAATCCAGCGCAACGCCGTGCAGGAACTCACACTGCTCGACAGCTTCAAAGCGCGGCACGGCCTCGAGGCCTTGAAGGCGGAAGCCACAAAGCAGTTCAATGGCTCGACGCCAGCCGAGTGGTGGGACCCGCGCCCGGCGTTCGCTGACCAGCCCACTTACGAGTGGACCGATCCCGAGATGACTGCTGCGGGAGAACACACGCGCAAACTTTTCTCGAAGCTCGACGCCGATGCCTGGGAGCGCGTCCGGCAATCCATTATGCAGCTCGCACGGGAAAACACATGACAGAGAGTATGGCCAACACGCCAGAGCAGATCGAGCAGGAGCTCGACCACATCGCCCGCGTTGCCGCCGCGATGGTCGATGGCGACCTCTGCCGGCGCATTGTCACGCCGCGCGCGCTCGAATACATGTTCAAGTCCGACCCGCATGACCGCTTTCTGGCCGGCGACAACTACGACGTGAACGACGCCGAATTCAACGCTGCCAAGAAAACGCTGATCCGCCTGTCGCGCCTCGCGCCCTTTGCCTGCGATGTGAATCTCTGGATGCCCATCCCCGGCCACCCGGACAAAATCCAGGTGGTGATCCGCAACGCGCATGAGCTCGGCCAGTTCTGGGTGTTCGGCGTTATCGATCAGGAGGTGTTTCCGCCCATGCGCGAAGTGCTTGAAACCGCCAAGCGCCTCACCGTGAAGCAGCGCCCTGGAATGATCTCCGTCCTGGGGCCGGTTTACGACAGTCTGGGCGACGTGGCGGGCCTGGTCGAGGTTGTGGCTCAAGTCTCGTCCCCCGCCCACGAACCGCACATGTAGGGCAGCGTGATTTGCGCGCGGACCACTTGGCAGGTTTTCTGTCGGACCTGAAGGTCCGACCCCCTAACCAAAGGCCCAATATTTAGGGTCTGGCCTCCTCTTTAGGAGGTCGGAGCTTTAGCTCCGACGCCTACTCCCGACTCCCTACTTCCCTCTGCCTGCTGCCTTCTGCTTTCTGCCTACTGCCCCTCTTTTTGGGGGCAACATTTTCCCCCTTGCGCTTCTACAACGAAGCGTGTACTATTACTCTTGTAGAAGTCAAAGGGGGAAGATATGGCCAACCGAACCATCGATCTGCCGCAAGGAACTCTTGACCTGCTGATCCTCAAGACGCTCGCGCCGGGGCCCCAACACGGCTGGGCCGTTTCCGACCGCATCGGGCAGGTTTCAAAAGAAGTTCTGAGCGTCAAGCAGGGATCTCTCTATCCGGCGCTTCACCGGCTCGAGCGTCGCGGGTGGATTAAAGCCGCCTGGGGCGCATCTAAAAATAACAGGCGCGCCAAGTACTACGAGCTCACCCGGAGCGGCCGGAAGCAGCTCGAGGATGAAGAAAGCGCCTGGCGGCAACTCACCGCCGCCGTCAGCCAGATTCTTGAAACGGCGTAGCGGGGTGCGGCATGCTTCATGATCTCCTATTTCGTGTGCGGGCGCTGTTGCGGCGAAGCGCCATGGAAGCCGAGCTCGACGAGGAGCTCCTCGCCCATCTGGAACACCAGGTGGAGAAGCACATCCGCGCAGGCCTCTCCCCTGAAGCGGCGGAAAGGCTGGCGCGATTTGAATTTGGCGACCTGGAACAGGTGAAAGAGGAATGCCGCCGGAGCTGGGGCGTGCAGCTTGCCTATGAGCTGGCTGCCGGGGTCCGCTGCGGGCTGCGCCGCGCATCCCGCCACCCGGCGCTGGCAACGGCCTCCGCCCTGGCCCTGGCGCTGGGCATTCTGGCCAACACGATGATGCTGGGCGGCCTGGCAACGGTTGCGCAGAGGATTTGGCCGCAGCCAGGCCCGGCGCGGCCGGCGCTATCGGCCCAAAACGCCGTGCCGCGCCTGGCCAGGCAGATCGAAGTCCATCCGGAAGCGGTGGCGCGGAAAGTTCCAGCCCCCGCGCCTGCCCGCGCGCGGAAATCCCGCCAGACCGGCGAAAGCCATCTGGCAAAGCTGGCGCCGCCGGCCCGCAACAGGGTGGGGATGATGACGGCTGCGTTCTCTCCCACGCCCGGCGCGCGACGCATTCGTCCGGCAATGTTGATATCTCAATATGAGGAAGTGAGCAGCAACCATTTGGTGCTGGTCCGCGAAACCTGGCGGCAGGTGCGGCCGGGGGCGTTCCAGGAGACGTTGGTTGTGATCGTCGTTCCCGCCAGCGCCGCCGGCGTAGCGGCCGGGAGCGTCGCTGAAAATCTTGAAACCTTGCAGGAGGAGGGTTGGAGACCCGTAATCCTTAACACCCGAACGGCAACGTCCAATTCAACGCAGTGGGGCGGCATGGCGGTGATGGAGCAGTCCGGCCAGTACGCCTCGTTTGTTGAAAGCATGCCGAACCTGTAACCCGAACTCAGCCCGACAACGGGAAAACAGGGCGCGATATGCTCGGGGTGAAGTGTGCGCAAATGCGGCGAATGCCGCACCGACAACAGAATGAAAGGAGTAAATTGACGATGCAACGTTTAAAAAAGCAGTTCTTTCGCAATCATCTTTTGGGAATGGGCCTGGCCGCTATCAGCCTGGCGTGCCTGGCTCTGACTTCTGTGGTTTGCTTCAGCCAGCGAACCCGGCCCCGGCTGGTGCTTGCCACGGGGCAGGCCGTGGACGGGCCCGGCATCAACCGGCTGGAACAACTGAACAAAGCCTATGAACAGATTGCCAGCGCGGTCCTGCCCGCGGTGGTGAATATTCGAACCACGCAGGTGGTCCGGGCAAGCCAGTCTCCCTTCTTTTCAAATCCCATGTGGCAGCAGTTCTTCGGCAACCTTCCAGGCTTTCAGGGCCCCGAAGCCCCGCAGCGGCAAAGCGAACACGCCCTGGGCACGGGCGTCATCGTTTCTCCAGATGGGTACATTGTGACGAACGACCACGTGGTCTTCTGGGGCAAAGCCAAAGACATTGAGGTGATGCTCTCAGACAAGAGAACGTTTAAGGCCCGGATTGTGGGATCGGACAAATCGAGCGACGTTGCCGTGCTGAAGATTGACGCCGCCAACCTGCCCGTGGCCCGATGGGGAAATTCCAGCGACCTGCGCGTGGGCGACATTGTGATGGCGTTTGGCAATCCCTTCGGCCTGAATTTCACCGTGACTCGCGGCGCCGTCAGCGCCATGGGCCGCTCCGGAGTCGAGCAGAACAATTTCGACAATTACATCCAGACCGACGCGGCCATCAACCCGGGAAATTCCGGCGGGCCGCTGGTGAACGTGAAGGGCCAGGTGGTGGGAATCAACACCGCAATCCTGAGCGGCGACACGGGCCCCGGAGGCCAGGGCGGCTTTCTGGGCATCGGCTTCGCCATTCCTTCAAACATCGTCCGGCACGTGATGGAAGACCTGGTGAGCACCGGAAAAGTCTCGAGAGGCTACCTGGGCGCTTATGTCCAGAGCCTGAACCCCGCGATGGCCAAAGAATTTGATATCCCGGACACCTCCGGAGCGCTGGTGCAGAACGTGGAACCCGGTGGGCCGGCGAAGAAGGCCGGAATCCAGAACGGCGACGTGGTCCGCAAATTCAACGGGCAGGCCGTGGACGGCGCGGGCGCCCTGACCTCAATGGTGACCGAAACCAATCCCGGAACTACCGTGACGCTAGGCCTGCTCCGCAACGGGAAACCCGTGAGCGTGAAAGTGACCCTGGGCGAGCGCCCGGCGGAAATCAGCAACGCTGCCGGTAAAACCCAGGCGCCATCGGGCGGCGTTCTCTCCGGCGTATCAGTTCAAAATCTGACAGCTTCACTTCGCAACCAACTGGGCGTGCCCGGCAATGTGAACGGCGTCGTGGTTTCAGATGTGGCGCAGGATAGCCCGGCGGCCGGAGACCTGCAACAGGGCGACGTGATTGAAAGCATCAACCGGCAGCCGGTCCGCAACGTGGAGGATTTCAACCGGCTGGCAGGCGAGGCCAAAGGACAGGTGCTGCTCCGCATCAACCGCCAGGGAATGGGAATGTACCTGGTGATCTCCACAGACGGCACCCAGTGACCGGGCCGCTGAATGGGTCCGAGACAGCATAACCGCCGCCGCGTGGCCAGCCTCCCTCGCAAGACCGCGGGGCTGGCCATGCGGGTGGAATCGAGACAGACGCGCGATAAATTCAGCCGCGGATTGCGGGTACTGTCTTAATTTGAATTTTGCAATTCGGCGAGGGCGTGGACTGTGAAAAGATGGACTCGCCCCCAAGCTGACCCTCGACATAAGTTACGCTATTTTCTGCGCGTTAGGATAATCACATTACGAGGTAAAACCTTGACTATCGCGGCGGGATTTTGTTTCCAAGAGGGAATTCTTCTATGCGCCGATACCGAACAAACAGTGGGACATCTCAAGACAAGCGATTCGAAAATTATATCGGAAGAATTTTCTGATTGTAGTGTGGCCTTTGCCATTGCCGGAGATGTTGCCCATGCTACAAGTGCGGTTCAGCAAATACTATCTGATTTGCGAAACATCCAAGATATCAGAAACCTCTTTGTCATAGAAAGGACAAAAAGAGCGCGATCAAAGGCACCCATCAACAGTTGCTATTACGGAAAGGCGAGCGGAGTTCGCGCCATGGAGTCGGGCGAGTTCCACCAAGCGATATTCATTGCCACACCCCGCTTGTCTGGGAGTTGGCAGACAACATCATTTCATTTGGGGGAGCGCGTCTGTCGAGCGGCCATGTAGTTGAAGGTGCTTTTGCTTCGACCTGAGCGGGATCAGTTCCGTTTATCGGTCCTGGGATTTCGCCCCGCGCTCCAGAGGATGTTCCCCGACGTATCAATGTATGTGCAATCCGGGTCCCAAACTTGCGCCATTCCGTTGGAGAACCTGGAAGCTTTGGTGAAGCGTGGGGTTATTACGAATTTTCCTTCCTTGTTGATGAATCCCCACTTCGAACCCACCTTCACGTAGGCAAGCCCCTCACTAAACACGCCAACTGATTTGACGTAGGGACCGCTATCTTCGAAACGGGGCGGAATTACAAGCTTGCCAGAGGAGCTGATATAGCCCCATTTCCCATGCAACTTCACAGCAGCCAGGCCTTCAGAAAACGCCTCGGCCCATTCGAATGTTGGCGTAACGACCCACCCGCCTTTCTTATTAACGTAGCCCCATTTGTCTCCAACCCTCACCGGCGACGGTCCCCCATGAAAGCCACCGCATTCATTGAAGCGGAATCCAATAACCACTTTGTTCTCTCGGTTGATAAAACCACATTGGGCTCGCTGCCACACGCCGGCTAGCCCCTCGCCGAAGCCCCATGTAAGGGTGTATTGGGGAGCAATCACCTCGCGGCCCTGATGGTTCACGTAACCCCACTTGCCACCACGCATTACAGCCGCAAGGCCTTCGTTGAATGAATGAACATCCTCGTAGCGCGGCTTGACGATGAAGCGCCCTTTTCTATTAATGAATCCCCATTTGCCGTCAAGTTCAACTTCGGCTCGGCCCTTCTCGAATGCACGCGCATATTGAAATCGGATGGGGATGACCAACCTGCCCGTTTCATCAATAAAGCCGGCTTCGCCGACGTATCCGGGCCGGATGAGCAGTGAGACCGATGCCAATCCCTCTGTAAAGTTCCAGGCAAGGCCGTATTTCGGAGGGATCACTACTCGACCCGAACGGTCGATATACCCTTCCTTATCGCCCACTCGGATAGCGAAGAGCGTCCTTGAGCTCTCATGGCCGTCCACGGCAGCGACGCTGAAAAAGAGAGCTGCGAGGAAGCCACAAATTAGCCGGACCGGCGTTGATCTGAGCATCAGAGTTTTAGATGCTGTTTTGCGTGGCGCCGGATCGCCGCTGGCACACTATTCCTTCGCAAGACTGCAGGGCTGGCCATGCGGGCGGGAGCCGGCAGGCGCGGCGAACGGCGATCCCATGGTGGCGCTGCGCTACGAGTAGCCGCGCGTTCACCGCGTCCCGTACCATACGGTACAGGACCGCGCCATCGATGACTGCGCGATAGGAACGGTCAAATTCAGCCTTCACAACCCGTCCTGCCATCTGATGAAACTTTCAAAAATTCCTCTTGCCTTCGACGGAAAATCGGCGCATACTTCCCTCAACGGATGATGCAAGACAAAAAGGAAAGATCGAGCGATCTGGTCCAGGGCACCCTGGACATGCTGATCCTGCGCACCCTGGCCCGCGGCCGCGCCCACGGCTATGCGATTGCAGAATCCATACATCTGAAATCCGAGGATGTCCTGCGCGTTGAAGAAAGCGCGCTTTACCCGGCCTTGCATCGGCTGGAACTGCGCGGCTTGCTGGTTTCTGAATGGGGCATTTCGGAGAACAACCGCCGGGCAAAATATTACCGGCTGACGGCGATGGGGCGGAAGTATTTGGAGGGCGAATTGGAGCGCTGGAACCGAATGACGGCGGCGATTGCCCGTGTTATGGAAACAGCGTAAGGCGCCGGGTGACTGGGGCCACTGGGCGATGTTTGATTGAGCGATAACGCGACCTGCCAATTGAGGAGCACGTCATGTTTCGCGAATGGCTTAATGCCCTGTGGTTCCGCCTCAAGTCACTGCCCAGGCGGCAGCAGCTTGAGCATGACCTTGACGAGGAACTAGAATTTCACCTGGCCATGAGCCAGCAGAAGTTGGTCGAGCAAGGCATGCCGCCGGAAGAAGCGCGCTACGCCGCCCGCCGGGCCTTCGGCAATCCCGCCCAGACCAAAGAAACCGCTCGCGACCTGTGGACATTTCGCTTCCTCGAAACGTTAGCCCAGGACCTCCGCTACGGCCTCCGCCAGCTCCGCCGCAACCCGGGATTCACGGCGGTTGCGGTGCTGACTCTTGCTCTCGGCATCGGGGCGAACACCGCGATTTTTAGTATTGTAAATGGCGTATTGCTTGAGCCGCTTCCTTATTACGAACCCCAGCAAATTGTTCAGATCTCACTACTGTACCGAGGCCAGCCTCGCAATATGAACTTCAGCGCCAGGCAGTTTGATTTTTGGAAGAGCCACGCCGAGCCTTTCCAGGAACTGGCAGCCACCACAGAAGTAGGCTTTAACCTCGGGGGAGCGAGTCGGCCGGAGCGTGTGAAGGCGCTGCGAGTATCCAGCGGCTATTTCCGCCTGCTGGGCGTTGCGCCAGCGTTGGGGCGGGAGTTCCTGCAGGAAGAGGACCGCACCGGCGGGCCCGATGTTGCCATCCTGAGCCACGTCTTGTGGGAGCGCGACTTTGGAGCCAACCCGAAAGTGATCGGCCGAAGCATCCCGCTTGACGGTATGCCTTTTACCGTGGTCGGCGTGATGCCAGCCGGGTTTGAAAGCACTTCTCCGGCAGACCTGTGGACGACCATTGGCCAGGTGTCTAAGACGATTGGTGGCGGGGGTAATTATACCGTTCTCGCAAGGCTCAAACAGAACGTCTCCCAGACACAGGCATCCAGCTACCTGTCGAGCCTGACGAGGCCATACATCGAGGAATTCGATCCCAACCATGAACTATCCGATAAAGTCGCCAAGCAGATCAGCTTCGCCGCGTTCCCTTACAGTTACATAGTCACCAGAAGCCAGCGTGTGCCGCTGCTTGTTCTGCTTGGCGCAATTGGCTTTGTGTTGCTGATTGCGTGCGTCAACGTGGCCAACCTGCAGATGGCCCGGGCAGCGACGCGAAACCGGGAGTTCGCCATTCGCTCGGCAATGGGTGCGGGACGCCTGCGAATCGTGCGACAAGTGTTTACGGAGAATGTTCTGCTCGGACTTCTGGGCGGTGCGTGCGGCCTGTTGCTTGCATACTGGGGCCTGCATTCTCTGCTCGCACTGGCACCGACCGATTTGCCCCACGCTGCGCACATTGCCCTCGATGGCTGGGCGCTTGGCTTTACTGCACTGGTCGCAATGTTGTCGGGCATCCTGTTTGGCGTTGCGCCAGCATTCAGGACCTCACGAATGGACCTCAGCGAGGCCATCAAAGAGGGAGGGGAGCGAGGCACCTCGGGCCGCTACCGGCTGGGTTCTGCTCTGGCATCAGCTGAGGTCTCGCTCTCACTCGTGTTGCTGGTCGGCTCGGGATTGCTGCTCGGGACATTCATCCACCTGCTGCACATCAATCCCGGGTTTGACCCCCACAATGTCCTCTCCTTGCAGATTTGGACGACTGGACCTCAATTTAAGTCCGGCACGGGCCTGGCAAATCTCTACGAGGATGCACTCAGGCGCATTCGGACCATTCCCGGCGTCCAAAGCGCGGCCGTGGTGGCGGCTGGATTGCCCCTGGAACGAGGTGGAAACGACTATGTCCACATCGCCGGCCAGAAAGACGCCGAAGGATTCTCCGCAGATTACCGCGAGATCACACCCGCCTACTTTCGCACGCTGGGAATTCCCTTGCTGCAAGGCAGGTCCTTCACGATGGCCGATTCGGCGGACACCCAAAAAGTCATCATCGTCAACGCTGCATTCGCGCGCGAACATCTTCACGGGCGCGATCCCATCGGTGAACATCTTCGAAGCGGAGAGGAAATCGTAGGCGTGGTGGGAGACGTGAAATCCCATCTGGATGAGCCCGCTCCGCCGACCTTCTTTGTTCCAATGGCCCAGGTTAATTACCAGTCCGACCAGCTTTTCCAGGGCTGGTTTCCCACCAGCGTCCTGGTGCGAACCGGACAGAATCCCATGGCTCTCACCCGCGAGGTAGAAACCAATCTCCGCAAGGCCGACCCCCATTTGCCAATCGGCCAGGTCCGGACGATGGAAGAAGTGCTTTCTCAATCGATCGCCTTCCGGCGATTTCTGATGACCTTGATAACGGCTTTCGGCGGTTTCTCCCTGTTACTTGCCGCGGTTGGCCTCTACGGCGTAATCTCATACTCCATGAGTCGGCGTACCCACGAAATCGGCATTCGCATGGCATTGGGGGCAGTACGTGGCGATGTGTTGAAGATGGTCATCGGCCAGGGACTGAAGCTCGTTTTGATTGGCGTGGTCATCGGCGTTGCAGAAGCGCTCGCGCTGACACGATTCCTTTCGAGCCTGCTCTATGGCGTGAAGCCCTCCGACCCGCTGACGTTCATCGCTGTCTCGCTGATTCTAATCGCCGTGGCCTTGCTGGCCTGCTACATCCCCGCCCGCCGCGCCGCCAAAGTCGATCCCATGGTGGCGCTCCGCTATGAGTAGCGGCGGCTTTACGCCGCCATTGGCGATTTGGGATTGGCGAATGGCGATATGAATAATAATTATTAATTGTAAATTATGATATATAAAAATAACTATTGAATGATTGAGCGACTGGATGAATGAGCGATGGAAGAGGCCGGCACCCACCGCTCCCGTCATCCTGAGGAGCCAGGGGCGGCGAAGAGCCTGCCCTGAGCTTGCCGAAAGGGTCTCTGCATTTGTCTTGAAAGGCAAAATGCAGGGATTCTTCGCTGCGCTCAGAATGACTGCGATGGCGGCGTAAAGCCGTCGCTGGGCGGAGCTCCGCACATTTGCGAACGGGCGCGAGGCGCGATGGGTTTAGGCAGGGAGATTTTGGGGCGGCTTTTGGAGGACCATGCGGATGGCGCGGGACTGGTGGCCGTTCATCGTTTCC
>DASSJE010000497.1:0-25177 GCA_035691365.1 Terriglobia bacterium | reverse complement strand
TCTCGGGCATAAGCGGTCTCGCCTTGCTTGGCGGCACGGCTTCACAGGTGTCGGGACCTGGAATCATCACCTGGGATTTCTCCGTCTTCAAGAACATCCCCATAACAGAGAGGTTCCATCTGCAATTCCGCAGCGAGTTCTTCAACATCCTGAACCATCCCACGTTCAATGCGCCTGGCTTCGGCGGCAATGGAGTCCGTTCCATACCCGGATCCACAGATTTTCTGGACTCAAACTTCGGCAGGATTGGATCAACTCGCTTCCCGTTCAAAGATCCGCGCCAGATCCAGTTTGCAATGAAACTCTATTTCTAACTTTCAGGTGGCGCCCCTTGCACCTTTGGGGCGCCGCCTCCTCCTCATCCCGGGCACCAAGCTCCAGCCTTCATGGGAATTTGGAGATGCTGCGATTGCGCTTCTCAGGATGTCTTGCGGTTTAAAGGAACACACTCCGGCGCGCTTTCTCCTCAGAGTCCGGTGCGGTGATAGAATCATTGAATGAAATGCAGGCTTCGTCGTGTCAGTGCGGCGATCATGCTGGGGACGGCCTTGGCGTTGCCGCTGGAGGGCGCCAAAGCGCGCTCTCATCGCAGTGAACTCACTGAATCCCAGCTGCAGAAGGCAGTCTCCTACTACAACTCCGGGCGATATCAGGAAGCAGCTCAACTACTGGAGAGCATAGAGCAGCAACTCCCCGCCTCGTTTGAAGTCGAAGAGCTTCTGGGTCTGGTCTATTCCGCCGAATCGAAGGATGATGAAGCCTCCCCGCATCTGGAGAGAGCCGTCCAGTTGAAACCATCATCTGCGGCGGCGAGAACCAACCTGGCTGTGAGTCTGGCGCGCCTTGGCAAGAGTACTCTTGCCGAAGCGGAATTCAAAAAAGCAATTCAGGCGGAGCCCAATAATTTCAGCGCCAACCACAACTTCGGGGAATTTTATGCGCGCGCCGGCAAGCCGGAGGCCGCGATCCCATATTTTCAGACTGCACAGCGGGCCCAGCCTTCCTCCTATGGGAACGGGTATGACCTGGCTCTGGCCTTCCTGGAGTCGGGAAAGCTCGTGGATGCCCGGCGGCAAATCCAGGCACTATTAAAACTGCATGATAGGTCCGAACTGCACGCTCTGCTGGCGGATGTCGAAGAAAAAAGCGGGAATTATGTGGCTGCGGCTAACGAATACCAGCAGGCCGCGCAGATGGAACCAAGTGAGTCAAACATCTTCCACTGGGGCAGTGAGCTTCTCGTCCACCAGACACTGAACCCGGCCATTGAAGTCTTTTCGAAGGGCGTCCAGCGGTATCCCAACTCGCCGCGACTCAGGGTCGGCCTTGGCCTTGCTCTTTATTGGAGCGGGCGATATGAGGATGCCGTAAAGGCCCTTATCAGAGCGACGGATTTGTCTCCTTCTGATTCCCGTCCATACTATTTCCTGAGCAAGGCCTATGCACACTCGCAGGGCCAGGCGGACGAAGTGATTAAGCGGTTTCAACGCTTTTCGCGACTGCGGCCTCAGGACAGCCGTGCGACGTATTACTATGCAATGAGCCTGTGGAAAGGAAAACAAAATGTTGCATCCGGCCCTTCTCTCGACCACGTCGCGATGCTACTGAGTAGGGCGATTCAGCTTGATCCAGCCTTTGCTCAGGCGCACCTTGAACTCGGCGACCTCTATTCCCAGCAACATAAGTACGCTGAAGCTGTCCCGGAATATCGTCGTGCAATCGAGCTCGATTCGAAGCTGGTTGACGCCTACTACCGCTTGGGCCAGGCTTATGCTCGCCTGGGAAACGCGGAAATGGCTAAAGAGGAGTTTCAGATTCACAAACGATTGTACCAGCAGCACCTGGCCAAATGGGACGCTCAGCAAGAGGAGATCCGGCAATTCACTTTTTCCAGGCAGGCGGAAGCCAGCAGACCGCAGTGAATTTCTGTCGGGCGGCCATCCCTCACAAGGCTGCTGCCTACCTCAAACCGTGTCACCTTCGTCTTGGCTCCGCTTTCGTCTACAAACACCAGACAGGCCGTGGGCTCGGCGGCCAGGTCTTCATGTCAGTGTGCCCTTCGTGCGGCTTCGTCGGGTCGCCCTTGTTCGGCGGTCGGAGTTTTCTCAAACCTCCAACCCACAATTCAGAAGATCAGTCTGAGTGAAAACTGGATCTGGCGTGACGTTCCGGCAGTCTTGCTGATAAGGCCGAAGCCGCTGCCCAGCAATGTATTGGAAGGAATTCCGAAGTTGACCAGGTTAAACACATTGAAGAACTCGGCGCGAAACTGAAGAACTCCGCGTTCCCCTTTGTCCCTCCATCCGAAGGGTGTGTCCTTAATTAACGCCACATCATAATCCTGGTATCCCGGGCCTCGAAAGGTGTTCCGGCCAAGACTTCCGAAGACGCCCTGGTTGGGTCCGGTCCCACCGGGCACGTTGATTGGGATGTGGAAGAATGTGGCATTGTTCACGCTCCGGCCGAAGTAATCTTCCCGCACCGTTCGACTAGTGGAGAATGAGGGCTGACCGATCTGGTCCGGGCGGTCTGCGCCTCCCGCTCCTGCGCCGGTTTGCTGGATTCCAGAGTAGACCGTGAATGGCGATCCGGTCATGAGGGTCGTGATGTTCAGAAATTGCCACCCTTCCGTAAAGTGTGTCCCCAGCGGCCGGAGAAAGCTGACGCGATCCAGCGGCAGCGCCTGAATCAGGCTCAGTGCAAAGACGTGGGTCACGTCAAAATTTGAAGGCCCCTTATCCGCGCCCGGATTCCACGGATTTTGCGGCAGCGTCTGCAGAATCACACCCGGTCCGCCGGGAACGTTGCCCAGTGCCGAACTGGTGTCGTCCAGCGACTTGGAATAGGTATAACTGGCCTGGAAGCCCAGTCCCCAGCGTGTGGAACTTTTGGTCACGCTCGCCTGCAAAGAATGATACGTGGAATGCGATCCATTGGTCACAAGGGTTAGCGGTCCATACCCTCCCACCGGCTGGCCGCCCGTGTTGAATTGAGTGAACCGGGCGTAATTGGGTGAGGCCCCGCTGTAACCGTTCACAGGGTATGTGTTGGCGAGACGAACTCCCACGGTTGCCACATAGTTTGCGCTCAGCTTGATCTGGCCAAAATCATGATCGACTCCTGCCGTATAAGTCCCGATATAACCGTTGCTGAAATTCTGGGCCATACCACCCGTTGTGAGCAGTTGGATCTGATTCCCTGGCGTAAGCGCCCTCAGGTCATTCTGAAATCTTTGCATATCAATCGGCGTGTTGGGAGCGACCTTCGCCGGGTTTCCGTCCGGAAACACCGGCAGACCGGCAGGCGTATAGACGGTCGGGAGCGTGACCGGGACGACGGCATTGCTGAAAGGCACCGAAACGCCGGGCGCGGCAGTGACAATAGGAGAAAACAGAAAAGGGATGCTGCCGGTCAGGAAATCGTCCTGATAAAGGTTGGGCAGAATGGTTGTGAGGGAGCCGCCGGCGTGCAGCACTGTCCGGTCGGTGAGGCGATAATCGGCCGACATGCGGGGCGCCCATCCATTCCAGTCCTTCTTATATGGAGGCTGCGGGTTCACCAGGTAAACGATCTTTGCGCCTGCCCCCCAGAATGGAGCTGACGCTCCATTGGGCCCTGAAATCGCCGCCGCGGACGTCCGCTTTTGGGGCTCTTCGATGGGACTGTACACGCTATACCGCAGGCCGTAGTTCAGCGCCAATCGCGAATTGGCTTTCCAGCTATCCTGAAAGTAAAAACCAAACGCCTTCCGAAAGATGCCCGCCAGGTCATAGCTGTTTCCGCCGGGCGTGATGCTCGCCAGCGCGTTGGTCATGTAGGAGTAAGGCGATGCGGTCAGCAATCCGCTCAGTGTGTCCGGCAGCGGGGCGCCCGGCTGTATATTGTGCTGGCCGCTCGTGGAGATTATCGCCACCGGCGAATACGCCGTTCCTCCACCAAAAGTATAGACGCCGTTGGGATTCACTCCCCAGACGCTGGAGTCGCGGTTGTACCGTATTTCGGCGCCCCACTGCAAAGTGTGCGGGCCATGGTTATACGTCATGTCCTGCTTAAGTTGGTAAAGGTTTCCAACCCATGCGGTCACGGAGCCGTCTGCCGAGTTGTAGGGCTCGTACAGCCCGTCGCCAAACAGCATGGCCGGTTGGGTGGGATTGACCGTCGAAAAGAACGGAGTGGCGCGAGTATATCCAAGCGTGGTTTCAGATGTGAAGTTCGGCGACCAGACGCGGGTGTATTTTAATCCGGCATTGCGCTGGTCATCGTGAAAGTTCTGGGCGAAAGTCGGGTTGATGGCCGTCTGGTCAGGATTGGTCAGCGGCCCGTTAATCTGGTTGAAGCTGAATCGCACGAACAGTCTGGACTTGTCTGAAATGCCATGATCACCACGTATCGAAAACTGGTCCGATCCCGTAAACACCTTGGAAGAGGTCGCGTAGGTGCGGGCGCCGTAGGGCCCCTGCGGATCGTTCGGCATCGGGTAGCCCTGAAGGACCGGCTCAATGCCGGGGCTGACCGGAACGATCAGCGTGTCACCCGGAAAAGCAGAGGTGTCAATGCCGGCGCGTTCCGCCGCCGTGGGAACCGCCAGCACCTGTGTCGTTCCCAGCACCTGGCGGAAACCCTGATACTCGCCAAAAAAGAAGGTCCGGTTCCGGCCGTTGTAAATCCCCGGAATCACCACAGGGCCACCGCTGGTAAATCCAAATTCATTGCGGGCAAAAGGAGGGATGCGCCGAGGATCCAGGACGTTCTGCCGGTCAAAAAAGTTCCGCGCGTCAAAAGCCGAATTCCGCACAAACTCAAACACGCTGCCGTGCAGCTGGTTGGTGCCCGACTTGGTAATCACGTTGGTGTAGCTGGCCGCGCCGTGCCCAATGGCGGCAGGCATCACCCCGGAACTCGACTGCACTTCCTGGATGGCGTCAACGTTGAAATTGGCAAAGGTCGCGCCCCCCATTTCCGGATCGGTGGTGTCGACCCCGTCCATGGCAAAAGCGGTGGCCACAGCACGCTGGCCGTTGACGGCAAACTGCTGGGTGAAATTGGCACTTCCATTAGTGTCAGTCATGGTGCCGGCCGCCAGCAGCAGCAGCTTGCTGAAGTCGCGCTCGTTGAGCGGCAAGCTGGAAACCTGCTCGCTTGAAAGATTCTCCCCTCCGCTTGCCCACGGAAGCGTGTTCCCGTTTGCGCTGATCACCCGAAGCTGATTCAGATTGGGGAGAATCTGCAAACTGGCGGACAGGTTCGTGTCATCCTTGATCTCTACCAGCCGCGGCGCCGTCCACATCTTCCCTTCATCACTTACGGAGAGTACGTAGTCGCCGGCAATGATGTGAACAAATGAAAACGTGCCCTCGGGGGAAGTTCGGGCACTGTAATCAAGTTTCCCTGTGGGAGCATGGAGTTTGACAACTGCTCCGCTCACAGGCGTTCCTGAATGTTTACGAACTACACCTTTCCAGGTAGCTGCAGCTGCGGCCGGGCCCGCCACAATCACGATAGACAGGATGCAGCGTGAAACGGCACACCACAAACGATGCATAGGTCTCGACATGATTTCATTATTTTAACAGCCATCAGGGGTTCATTCCCGAGAACGGACAGTTTCGGCAGATTTGATGAGGACGAAATCATCGAGAGTATGCGCGTCGACAACATCGTGTTTGTCTCGTTCATCGCACAACCCGAGAAGCGAACCATCGGCCACATGCTTTTCACTCGGATGACTATTAGATGTGAATAAAGCCCTGAGGTGGTCGCCAGGCGCCTCATAGCCTTGCATGGCCCCGCCGCGAACTGAATCACGTACAAGCGCGAACTCAGTCACGTGAACCGCGGGGTTAAAATCACCTTGCGTTGTGGATATCATCTGGCCCTTCTCGGTCGGCTTTAGCAAAAAGTATGCCCTGGTCTCTGTGAGAATCGCCGGGCACTCCGGCCAGCGCTGCTGTATAACCTTGAGCTGCTGAACGATTTGCCGGCGGAAGTCCCGCTGGCGGAGCTTTTCCTGGCGCTGTGTCTTCCCAACAATCACCAACAATCAAGAGCAGGACGTCCTGCATGAGCACAGAGTTGTGCTTCTTCTCTCAGCATTGTGGGAACGATCCTTCGTTCTTTGCCAGCAAACGTTCACAACGCAGATAGAAGGCTGGATCATGGTCCCGGGCCCGTTGTTCAATACGCCTTCCTACTTCAGGATGCGATTTGGCTCCCGCAACCAGATGAGTGAACCCCGCTCGCGCGGCATATCGAGGGTCAAAGGCGTATTCCCAGGATGAGAAGAGATGATTCACATGTACGTTTCGATGGCGGGAAGCTGAATGGAAGCGCTGATACTCGGCGCAGGCGGAAAGGAAAAACTGCTCGATGACGATGTTATAGCATCGCTTGTCGGGCAGGTGTGACCATGCCGCAACGTTTTGAGGGGCAGTCACCAGGTCGATAGCAGTTTGGGCATAGTAGCGAAGGAACTCCGGGTCCGATCCACCCAGAATTCCGCAGTTCGCTGCCGGGAAGTAGTTCCGATTTTCGCGAATCCATACCCATTCAGGTGGCAGTTCCAGCTTCTCCTTGGAAAATGCCCACTCTATGTCCTGCGGTCGGTAGTACGGGCCGTTCTCATGGAAGCCCTCCGGATACTGCGCAAAGACCGGAGAGTCTACAAGGTAGCGTGGCAACGCCTTCCACAAAAAGACGTCTGTGTCGAGGTGGATGAACGGACGATCCTGAAGACTATATGCGACCAGCTTGCCAAGGGCCCACCACCCCGGATCCACATTTTTCAATCGTTCCAGTTCTGTTGAGACGTGTGCGAAACGCAGGCCGAGTTCATCGACCAGCAGCCTTTTTCCGGGCTGGTCAGTGATCAGGACAGTCTCCGGATAGTGGCGGCTCGCTGCACTGACGGAGAGCCCCCACGCCAGCAGGTGATGCAGAGGTTTCGACCAGATACAGCCATAGTAGCTGTGGAAAGGGCGGCTCCAGAATGACCACACTGCTCGCATGGTTGTCCCTCACGCTACAATTGCGGAGCCAGTAATGGTCAGGGTTGCCTGCTGGCTTGATGGTACGCCCACGGTATTGTTAAGCGTTGCGATGATCTGCCAACTGTCAGTTACAGGGCCGGGATTCCCTTGAACTGTTATCGGGAAGGTTTGTGTCTGCTGCCCTTTCGGCACCGTCACGTTTTGAGGCATGGAGAAGATGCCGGCTGCGCTGGGGCCGGTGGAGGATAGGCCGACGACCGTATCCGCGATCGCCGGATAAATCAGGCCGATGGTTCCCTGCGGCGAAACGGCTCCGGCACTTGGATTACCGGCGTCAACCACAATCCCGCTCTGATTGACGCTTAAAGACGGGTGATCGATGGTGAGGCTTGCCACGCCCTGAGTGGGCGCAATATAAAACCAACTTTCAAAATCGCTTGCTGCCGCTCCGCTGCCGGAAGGCAACTGCAAGTCAATGCGAGGCGTTTTGCCGTCAGCCCGCAAGGCTGGGGCTCCGAGGCACTGGCCATCCAGAAACACCTCATTCGATTCACCCGCAAATAACGTGCTGCCGGCAAGCCTCACGCGCACACGGCAGAAATCGCCTCGCCGCGCGCCAAGCAGCAGGAGGGCATCAAGCAATTCCAAGGTAATGGTTTCCTCGGCGTTTTCCCGTTCCCAGGGAGCCCGCCACGTCAGGTTCGAGCCACTTGTGGAAGTCTCTCCATCGAGAATGATTTCAAACCTCATCAGAGCGACGAATCTTTCCTTGAGCACTCCGAAAGTTAACATTCGAGACACGCCGATGGAATTAAGAAAGGACTGGTATTTGGCGCCGAAGTCCGTTCCCGCTGAAGGTGCGGTATTCGCGGGCGTTCCACTCAGGTGTGTCACTGATCCTATCGTGCTTTTTGCCGCGCCGACGGGCAGGGCCACTTCAAAGATGACGGTGAAATTTGCGGGAGTCACATTGTGCGGCGCCGGGGCGTTTTGGTCAAGCGTCACCGTCAGGCCATTCGCCACCAACTGATCAAGCGTCATGGTGTCATCGTTGGCCCAGCTCATTTTGACGATGTGCAGAGCGGTGGGAGCCGTGGTTGGAGTCAGTTCGGTCAGTGGATAGAATTTGTCCCGGCAGTCGTGCACAACGGCCTGCCTTTTTGGGTCGTTCCATTGAATGCAAGCCAGTGGTGCGCGGAACACATGAGTGTATCGTGGTGGCTGGAAGGTGCTGCCGTCGCTGTCGCAGGGAGGCCAGTCGATCTCACCCGTGGCGGTCCGCGCGGGAATCAGCCAGTAATCACCGGGCTCGTACTGTCCCGCCGTAAATTGCACGGAGATGCCGTTTTCAAGAGTGTAAGGCTCGGTTACCGGAAGGCTGATTCCGCCTGAACCGGTGGAGGCGCCGAACTGATCCCAGCGGCGCATGCGGGCATTCTTGGTGGCATCAACCGACGTCACCGTTTGCGTCAGAGTCACGCTCAGCGTTTCGGGCGTCACGCTGGCGATCTGATAAAGTTCACCGGGCTGGTTCGGAGTGGAGCCGAATAAGTAGCCGTCATCTGAAATTTCCACCCACTGGCCGGGATTGAATCCCAAGTTAGCGTCATGCCCAAGGCTGTCGACGTAAACCTGCGAACCGGCTACGCCCGTAATCGCAGAGATGACGGATGCGTTCTCCCGCGACCACTTGAAAGTGGCCTGCGTCTCATCGCCGCCCTGCTGGATCTCCACGCGATAGAGCTGGTTCTCGAGACCCAGGTAGCCGGCCGCGGGCGTCGGCTGGCAGGAGCAATCTCCGCCTCCTTCTCCGGTGAAGGCGCTCATTTTCCCTCGATCTTCAAGGGATCTCACTCTGCGGCGCATCGCGGCGCAACAGTCTTCAATAATGCGAATGGGAGTCAATATCGCTCGATCGACGGTGAGCAAACCGGCGGGCGTCGTGTCGGTCATGATGCGGCGTGCGGTTGCTGAAGCATCTCCAGTGGCGGCAACAAGGCGCGAAGGCGGCGCCGGTTGCGAAGGTTCCGGCTTTGGAGCCGCGGGCTTTGGAGTGTCAGCAATTACCCGCCAGACTGTTTGCAGGCGCGCTGTCGTGTCGGCCAGGCCCAATGCGGGCTCACGCAGGCAGGGATCGTCCAGGGCCGTCACCAGCCGCTGCCACACTTCCAGATAGACCTGAATCACTTGAATTGAACCCTGGGACAATTCTGAGAGCAGTGCGTCAAACGCAGGACTGGGGTCAATCAAGAAACGCTGCTGCGTGTAATCGAGCGCTCGTGGATTCTCACAGAGAATTCCATTGACGTAATACCGCCCGGGGCCGATTTCGAGGGCGTTGCCTTGCAGCGTGATGGCAAAGCCCTCATCATCCGCGGGGCCGCCCCAGCGGCCCACAATGTCGAGCGTCTCAGTGTCGCGGAGATAATTATTGATTGCGCACTGCTCATTGGCGTCGGCGTCAAGCGCCACCCGCCCCTGCTGTTGCAACACAGCAGTGTAATTCTTTTCGGCGCTGAACCGCACACGGCTGAAATCACCCTTCATGGCAATCCTCTCCTCTGCTGCAAACGTTTCTCCGGCTCGCGAAAAGCAGCTTCATTCCGGCAAGATTCTGTTTGCAAAGGCGCTTTCTTCATTTCTCCCCTGCTACCGCGACGACGGATTTAGATCAGCGCCGCGCCCACCCCAACGAATCTCAAATCGTCCTCGTCGTCCTCCCCGCAAGGATTCCAGCGGTTTCCCAGGCCGTACCCGTAGGCAACAGGCAGAGGCCTGAGGATTTCCGGCTGCGACGGGACTAGAAAGATTCCGTCCTCCAGTCCAAACGGCAGATACTCCGGCGCCCGCAACTGCACGTTGCGCACGGCCTCTGTTTCCTGCAGGAGGTAATAAGCCCCCATCTGCGATCCGTTATCGGCGCCCGTCCAGACGGCCACCGGAGTGTCGCCGCTGAGCAGACAATAAGACGGGTGGCCGTATTGCAACGTAACGAATTTGGGCAGAAACAGGTCTTCCTGCGTCGTGTCCAGCGGCAGGCAGCGGTACTGCTGAGGAGCCAGGGTTTCTGCCGGCAGAAAGCTGAATCGCACGCATCCCGCCTGCCGGCGGCTGCACCACAACGCGGCGCTCCAGGAATCGTGTTTTGCCAGGCGCGCCAGGAAAATCGTGTTGGACGCGAGTTCCAGCAGGCGCGCATGAACTTTTCCGATGACCGTGCTGTCTTCGATATGCAGGTCCGCGCCCTCCGATACCAGGTCAGGGGCGGCATACGCCACGGCACAGCGCGAGCCTGCATCCACAATGCTCGAACAGATTCGGGTGGTCCCTTGCACGGATGCAACCACCGGACCCGTGATCGAGCGGATCAGGCTCAGGCTGACTTCGCCTGTTGAAATGACCACGCTGGGTTCGCCGGGGTGTTCTGCCGTGCCGTCCCCTTTGAGGGCAATTCCGGGAACCAGCGTGCAATCCATCAACTGGATGCCTGCGGGGCCGCCAAGTGCTCTAAGCGTGCCCGAAATCCAAATGCCGCTCAGAGTCATCTGGCCGGCGGGCGGAATCCCACCCGATTCCGACACAGCGCCAGCGACGCCCTGGACCTCGATATTGCCGCGCAGGGTAACGCAGGAGTTTTCATAAGTAAAATCGCTCCCGCTTGGATGCAGTTCCGCTGAAACAATCCAAAGCTTACTTTGCGCCGGCAGGAGAATTCCGGCCGCACCTGTCAAGTCCACGTCGAGCGCGGTAAACCCGGGCAGAACAATCTGCCCCTGAGTTCCGGGCGGTTCCAGATTCCAGGCGGCCACCGCCGATTCCAGGGTCGGCGTCGAGCCTGATCCAACCACGGCGGTGAAGTTGAGCTGATTCGGATCAAGTGCTGACAGGCTGGGGGTCCGGTCATACGGGCCGCCGCCGATTTCCGCGGGGAACCCATAGTAATAATTCACATGTATCTGCCCGGGAATGGGCAGGTCGGGCGCAAGTTGAATTCTTCCCAGCGCAGGATCAATGGCCACCTTGCCGGCCTCGGTGCATCCCCACGTTGCGCCGGATTCGCGGGAAAGGTTGCGGCTGCAGATCCTCGAAGCCGGAACGGCCACGCCGTCCAGAAAAATTTCAATGCTCGCGTCCGGCCCGTAGAACTGGCTGAGGTTCGCAAAGAGCTCGCGCCGGGTAATGGGCTGTGAAACGTCCAGGCGCGTAGTGAGCCGGCTGAACGAATCTCGCGACGCCAATGCATTGAACAGCGGAATATCCTGCCCCAGCGGGCTGAACCGGTAGCGCCGGTCGTCCACGCGGAAGGCAGGCGCGTTCGTCACGGCGAACGGTTTCCACCGCCACAGATACACGCCGATATCAGGAATATTGAACCGTCCGCCGCCGTGCAGGGCGACATCCAGCGGGGCGGAATCAGGGTCGGGAACATCGCGCACTCGCGGCGCAATCCGGCGCACGTCCACGGTGCGGTTCAAAGTGTCGAATGCGGAATCGATGCGCTCCAACTGGCCGCCGTGCCGCAAGTCGACTGTGGCCGCATGGCGCGGCCGCACGTAACGCATGCTGGTGGTGGTGATCAGCCGCTTGAAAAACTCCACGGCCATGGCACGCCGCCCGGAGACGTCCATGGCAACCTGCTCGAGAGCCAGCACCGTGCCTTTGCGCCGCCGGTATCCGATGGTGTTGGCCACTTCCGCGCGGCTCGAGCTGCTGGTTCCGGAGACCTGATAAATGGGCGTGTAGCCGATCAGTTCGCCGATGTAGGGAATCACCCACTGGGCGCAGGTCTCGATGAATTCATCGTCGTAAAGCTGCCTGATGTTCTCTTCCACGATTGCGGACTGTTCTGCGATCACGGTCATCAGGGCCTTGAGCGGCTCGCCGTTGTCTGCGTCGCGCGTCCGGTAAACGGCGGGGAGAAGCGCATAAAGTTGTTCGGCATTCAGGCTCATGACCACACCTCGAGCCGGCCTTGTGAGGCCGGGTCCAGCGTCAGCATCTCCGCGCCTTTCGGCGTGCCCTGCCCGCCGGGCACGGGAGCCGAGGCGCACAGGATTGCCGGCAACCGGGGCATGAAGCGCCTGAACAGGAAGAACTGTCCCTGGCGCCTGAAAGTGGTGAGTTCCACACCAATCACTCCGGGCGTGGATTGCATCAGGGCAATCACTTCGCTCTGTGCCAGGCCCTGGCCGGGTTGCCGCTGGTCGAAACTCAGATTCGTCTGGAGCGTCTGCCACACTTGGCCCAGCACCTGCGCAGGATCGTAATTGTCCGCATCCACGCGGACGTTAGCGCCAATTTCGATAAGGACGGGGACGTAGGAAGCAACAGTCACGGGGACATAAGGATTTCCTGCTCCGCGCAGCGCTTTGATGAGATGCGTAATCGTCGGATCGCCCTGCTTGAAGACCGTGCCATTAGCGCCGGCAACGGTGAGGAAGACCGCGCGCGTGCGGCCGACCCACGTCCAGGTGGCCAGGGCTTTGGCGATTCCGGCAAAAGCCAGGGCGTAGTTCTGGTAGTCTTCGAGCGAGACGGCGCGTTCGAGAGTCAGCACGTGCAAAGGCGCGCTGACACGGGCGCTCGCGGCTGAATCGGGGTCGGCGCCTCCCGTGGCGGGATCGGGATTGGTGACGGCGTTCAATCCCTGCGGCCTGTCGAGCGCCTGGGACAACTGGCCGGCGTCCACGTTGCCGGCCGCGCCCACACCCTTGCGATAGACGGCCCGGATATTCATTTGGCCAGTGGGAGGTCGCGTGCCCTCGACGCCGTCGCCGAATTGCACGGTGACTTTCCCTGCGGAGTCAGACTGGGTCACGAAAATCCGATCGTTGGGCCCGGAGGCGAGAAAGTTCTCCACCTCATGCCAGCAAAGATTGTTGACCCAGACCTGAAGGGTGGAATCGGCCCCCAAGCCGTGCGGCGAGCTGACATAGGTGAGCGGCGGCTGCTTTAAACTTAGCCGGAGCGCGGCGTTCGTTGCGTCGCCGCTGCCCATGATTTCATGCATGGTTTCGCCGTTGGTTGCCGCCACCACGTTGGCATTCAGAGTGACGGTGGCGCGGTCGTAGATCCGCGCGAGAGGCTCTTTGAAATCGAGCGTCTGGATCGGCCCCTGCGTGCCGGCCTGGCTGATGATCATCGATTCGCCAACCACCGGATCATTTTTGTCGGCCCCAATCAGCATGACATTTGCTGTGCTGAGCCGGAGCGTTCCGGAGACGCCATCAGGGGTCAGCACCGGCCAGAGCATGTCGGAGCTGTTTGCAATGGGGTTGGGCGGGAATTGGTCGATCAAGAAGATCTGCCCGTCGGAAAGCGGCGTACTGCCGGTTGCGCCGTCGCGGACAAACCCCGGCTGGCTGCCAGGTGGCATGGTGCCAAAATTCGACACCTGCAGGCGCAAACGCTTTCCGAAAACCGCTACAGGCCGGCCTGGGGCGAGGGCCTCGGTTGTGACAATCCCCAGCGTGGATCCCTCCACAGGCCTGAGCGATCCGCTTTGCCTCATATACGTGTCGTCATAGATCCAGTCGGTGAGAAGAAAATCCGCAGGAGTCAGAGGGTCGCTTTGAATATAGGCCGTGATGTTGCGCGTTTCCTGCACGAATTCCCACAGCACTTCATTGAGAGTAAGAGAAGTATCACCGGTCAGGATCTGCCCCATGTCGAGCGTCAGTTGCGTGGTTTTCGACGTCAGAGTGTAGCGGCCGGGGTTTGACTCCTCCGCCTGTTTGATCTGGAAGAATGAGGTGTAGCCAAGGCCGGTGAGCACGATCCAGGGTGGAATCGCGCCGGTTTGCGGAGCGAGTCCGGGATAGGAGGCGTCAAGATTGATCTGGTTGCTGTACTCCTTATAGTAAAAACTCCAATCAGCCCCTTGCTGAACGGACGCAGGGTAACCGGGAATCAAACTGAGATTGGGGTTCGAGGCGCTGCTCCCGAGCGCCAAAGGGTTGGGCGCCTGGGCGCCGTAAAGGGCGGCCTTTTTGCGGAAGATGAAAATGGAAACATCTTCCGCCGCCATGTTGTCAGTAAACGAGGTGGAGAGGGGCTGGTCCCAGAAGATCTGCGTGTTGCCGGAAACAGGATCAACGTTTACAGCCGTCACATAATGAACGTCTCCCGGCCCGGTGGGCGCCGGCTGGCCTGACTGCGCGGCGAGAAAGAGCAGAGCATCGCCAACTTTGATGTTGTTCGCCGTTCCCTGGACCCACGTGCTGATATCTGATCCGGAAAGATGCCACTCGACAGAGGTTTGAGGCGGAGCGGCGTTCAACCCGATCAGCGCGGTGAGATCGGATGAGGTTTCGAAGACCTGCGGCCTTTGGCCGGGCTTCGGCACGCTTTGAACGCGCGTCCCGGCAGGGACCAGCACGTTGTCGGGAGCGCCCCGCGCGCTCGTCAGCGTGAACGCAAGAAAGGCGGAAGCCGCCACGCCGGGCGATGGCTTATAACCCACCAGCCGCGCAAGAGACATCACCGAGGCGGCATCGACCGCGGTGCCGAGATAGGCTTCATTGGCCAGGCGCTCCTGGTAAAAGGTCAGGATGTCGAGCCCAACCGCCCAGGCGTCGAGCAGCGCGATGGAAAAATCCGAATCGTCGCGGGTCCGCAAGGGGGCGAGTGCCGGCAGGTTGGAATCCGAAAGCGCCGCCAGCAGGCTGGCCTTGAAAGTGGCGTGTGTGCCCGCGCGATATCTGACCTGGCTCAGGCCGGGCCGGTTCGAAATCGGCTCGGGGGTTTCTGAACCGAGGCCCTGGCAGCATCCGCAGAGCTGTTCTTCGGGTGTCTCGCAGGAACCGTTCATCTGCCACCATCCATGTGGAATTCAAGAATGCCGTGATCGAGCCGGTTGGGATCGTTGTCACAGCGTGCGATTTCCAGCCGGCCCATGGTGAGAAAGCCTTGCCGCAAGCCAATGCCGGAAGGATTGTCCATGCGCTCAAAGACCACGAGCGTCGCCACGGCGACCCCCTGGACGCTCTGCGCTGCGGCGATCAAGGGGCTCGCATAAATCGTCTGGCCAAAGGTGAAGTTGGCGGGATTGAGAATTCCCCGCTGCCCGGTGCACAAGTTGCCTGTGGTGAAGAGTTCAAGCAGGGCTTTGCGAACGTCGGCCTGGAAGAAGGCCGGATCAACGCAGATGTTCATCTCAATGCGCAAACCGACGATGGCCGCCCCTTCCACGGCCAGATCGACCCCTGCCATACGAAAAAGGTTCATGCGGGTGGTCGTTTCCTTCAGAAGCGTGGCGTCGGGGCCGCCTCCGGCCTGCGTGTCGAGCGACAGGAACGCGGTGTACCAGCTTCCCGTCCAGCGCAGCGTGCCGCGGGCTTCGCGAATGGCGGGGTCCTGCGCGGCCATCGCTCCATAATCGTCTTCGGTCACGGCGCGAAGTTGGGTGCGGAATGCGAAGGGCGCCTGCTGGCGAATGTGCTCCATGGTTTCCGGGTCTGCTCCGCCCACAGCCGGCAGCGGATTGCGGACCTGAGTAATCCCCGCGACGCCGGTCAGGATGTGCGCGAGCGTGTCGCGGCCGATGTTGCCGGTGCTGCCATTTCCCACGCGATATCGCGCTCGGAATTCCGCTCCTGTTTCCGGCGCCTGCCCGTACTGGCCGTCGCCGAAGCGAAGGAAGGCTGTTCCATCGCGCTCGATTTCGAGCAGGCAGACGAGCTGCGAGTCGTCGCTCGAAAGCAGATCGTCGAGCACGCTCCAGTCACGGCCCTGATCGTCCTCGACGGCGATTTGTGGGAGCGGCCTCGCGCTGCCCGTTGCCAACGGCGCAAGGAAACGCGATGCCGGAGCCATCGCGTCGAGCGGCCAGGCAAACGTGACCGGCGAATGCGCAAGCTGCGGGAAATATCGCGGGCGTGGCGGCGCCAACGCGGTCTGCAGCTTGCATTCACAACTTGCCGCCAGGTTGGGCGCTGGCGGCGCTTCCGGAACCTCGCCCAGATCTTCCCGGCATTGCCAGATGCCGTGGTCAGCGGGAACAATATTGCCGCGGGCCACGCTCACAGCCGCAAGCGCCTGCGAACCGTGCGCCGCGTCTGTGATGGCGGAGATGCAGATGGGAAACGGCGGCGCATCTTCGGCCGCCCAGGTAATCCTGGTGATGAGCTGGCCGTTCAGCGGATCAATCAGCGGGCGGTCCAGATGGTCAGTGGTCTTTGCTCCCGTCAGGCGTACGGCCCAGCGATGCTGCGGGTCTGCGTCCTGTGGACTGCCGGTCCTGGGGCCGGCGACCTCTTCGAACACCAGAACGGCGCCCGCAGCAAGCGTGGTGAGACTCCCGACCAGCGTGGCTTCCGTTGCGCCGTTGGCCAGGCAGCATTCCGAATCGCTCCAGGTGTAGAACAGCATCTCGTTCTGTTCCTGAAAGAGCTCGATGTCCTGCATGGTTGCGAAACTGATGCTGCTGCGGCGCACAAGTTGCGCTGCGGGCGGGGGCATCAATCCCGCCTTGCACGCAACCTCGGAAGCATCGACGGCGCCGGGTGAAACGCTGACCGGCAGGCCGGGGACAAGAGGAAAGAGCAAGGTCCCAGCCGGTAT
This sequence comes from Terriglobia bacterium, assembly GCA_035691365.1. Lineage (GTDB taxonomy): Bacteria > Acidobacteriota > Terriglobia > UBA7540 > UBA7540 > SCRD01. The sequence goes on along the minus strand of DASSJE010000497.1, from coordinate 8,630 downwards.
GGTGACGCCATCCTGCGCTGTCTTCAAATAAACCCATGTGCGGGCGTTGCTGCCTTCGCCGACACGATAATCGACCAGCTTCGCATGGCGCCGAAGCGAGATCCGGCTGCGCGCTGTCCCCAGGTAAGCTTCCGTGCCCACGGCGTCCTGCTGATAGCTGAGATGGTCGGCGGCGTAAGCCAATGTTTCCAACATGGCGATGCCGATATCGGAAGCATGCGTCTCGTTCCATGCCGGCGCGAGCGTCGCCATGCGGTCCAGCATCACCTGGCGGAAGCCGCCGTAATCCTTGGCGAGATAATTGATGTCGGGCTCCGCAGCCCTGTCGGGAGGGCAGCAATTGTCCGGAACGCAATCACCCACGGTGGGACATCCGGCCTTGAAAGAAAAGACAACGGTGGAGAGTTGAGGATCAATGCCGTCGGGAGGATCGCTCGTAGTGGAGTCGGCAACAAAGGAAAACGTGTAGGGAGAAAAGTCGCCCGTCCCGTCGAGGTCGATCGTCATCACCCGCGGCGCCGAATCGCCCGGCTGAGTCACCGAGGCAACGGTCACCTGAGTTTTCTGTGAGCCGCCGGTGATCTTCACCTGGGCCGGACCCAGGTTGAGGTTGCGGCCATCTTTCAGCAGCGTGACCAGCAGACGATTTCCGCAGCCGGTGGCGGCGTCCGACACTTCAAGGTAATCAATTCCGTTCAGCGAGGGATGCTGCAACACCATGGCTCGGCGATTTTTTTGCGAGCAGAAATAAATCATGAGGCCGCTCCGCCATAAACAAACTGCTCTGTTTGTTGCTGCTGGGACTGGATGATGGTGTAGGTGACCGTAATGAGCAGCGTGGAATCCTGCGCAGCCACTTCCACCGCGTTCACCCGAATCAGGTCGGAAAGCCATTGCTGCAGCGATGCCTGGATCACCTGCTGCTGGGCCGCGGCCAGGGCGTCGCTGTTCGGCGCAAACACTAATTGCGACACGCCGCAGCCGAAGGTGGGGCGATTCACGCGCTCGCCCGGCGAGGTCAGCAGAATCTGCTCCACCATTTCGTAGATGTGGTCCGGCAGATTACTCGAGGCCGTGTGCCCGCTGCTGTCAAAACTGTAAGGATATTTGACGTTCATAGAACCTCACGTTGCACTCACGCGTGTTTGCATCGCCACGGGCAGGAGCGGCGTGCCGTTGGGAATGCTCACTCCCACGCCCGATTGGACAACCAGCGGCTGCCCGTTGGAGGTGACGCGCACTGTCCCCACGGTCCATTGCCCCATCACGCACGGCGGCAGAGGCGGTGGCACCAGTGGACAGCCTGCAACCATCCACGGAATCGAGAGCAGCGCGGTAGGCTGGCCGCTGACCAGGACCCGCGGATTGGGCGCGGTTGGCATGGCCTGGCCCGCGTGGCTGCAAAGGACCGTCGCGCCCTGATGAAGTAAAAAACCTGCCATTTCAAAAGCTCCTTGGCCGCAGTCAGATAATCTCCAGCGCGCCTTCGTTGACGGTTACGGTGGGGCCGGTCAGAATGATCGTGGCCCCCTGGCCGTTGCTGATGGTGATGCCCGTTTCGTTAATCGCAATCATGGCTCCGGTGGCGGACTTCAGCAGGATGCCTCCCGTTGGCCCCGGCACGTCGCTGATCATCAGCGTGTTCTCAGTGACCGATTGGACGACGATCTGTTGCACGCCCGGCGGCGCGGCCAGCGCCAGCGCCGGCACTTCCGCAGCCGAGCCCCAGAAACATCCGGTCCAGATGGGGTAATCGCTATTCCCCTGTTCAAATTCAACCCACACTCCTGAGCCGATCGGCGGGAGGGCGTAGAACCCGGACTGGATGCCTGCGAAAGGCACGCACGGCATCGCCCAGGTGGATGGAAGAATATTCGAGACGTCCGGCACCTGCACCATCAGCCGTCCTTTTTGCATAGGATCGACATTGTCAATCACCGTCCCCCGGTACTTGCCGAAAAACTTCTCCATGCTTACCCGTTTCCCCTAAAGAAGTCTTAGATCGCCATCGTCGGAACAACCGGCAGGTTTGAAACCAGCGCGTTCCGCTTGAGAGAAAAACTCTGCTTGTATGCTCCAGGCTTGATCTGGTGCCGGGCGCTCTCGACGTAGTACAAACCATCAAATGCGACGCCTGCCCCGCGAACTCCCACCAACTGCCGCGCTCTCAATACCTGGCCGTAGCGCAGCACATCGAGCGAACCATCAGCCGAGACCACGTCCGCCGTTTCTGAAGCTCTGGCCATGCCCACCATGATGGCCTGCGCCGGCGAGAGCTTGGCGGTATCCGTGAGGTACTCGAACTTTTGCGGCGTGGGCACAACCATACCCAGCGGCGGATTGAGCGGCGTCACGGGCGGAATGGGCATCGGAAGCACCACTTTGGTAGTCGGGTCCTGGATGAAGACGAAGGGCGTCACTGAACTTTGCGGCTCGTAGCGCAAATTCAGACTCTCGACATTCGTCCATGCATCCATATTCACGTTCAAGGCCGGCTGCGGGACGCCGACCTTGATTTCGGGCCCCCAGTAAGCCTGCGTCATTCCAGGCAAAGGCCCCGGCTCCAGGTAAAAAACGTATCCTGCGTCGATGGCCAACTGCCGGATGTAGTCCAAATCAGTCCCTTTGTGCGTCGGAATCTTTTCAACGGGCAGTTCGACGTCCGGCGTGACGACGGGAAACACATTCGGAACGATCCCGAACATGGAGTACTTTGCCAGGATGGTCAGGACGCGCATATCGGGCGTCATGCTGGGATAAGGGAGGCCCGAAAAAGGGATCAAATCCATCACGGCAGTAAGGTCTTCGCCTGTTACCGCGAGCGTGGAAGAGCCCCGCATGGCATCCGGCACGACCTCTGTGTGTTTCACTACCCCGTCCATCACAACCTGTGGAAGTCCGCCGAAAGTTGCCACCAGGATGACTCGAATGACAGGAAGCGGCGCGCCGCCGGCGAGCAGAAAGAGCGTCTGCAGAGGTGAACTGTTCGCGAGCGTAAAATTGAGCTGGAATCCGCTGGCGCCCTTGGCGGAAACAGAAACCTCCACGGAGGTCAGCGCGTCCATCACCGGCTTTGGAGCTGGCACGGCCTCCACAGGGCCAATCAGGAGTGTCAGGTAAAGCGGACTACCCATTCCGTGCTCCTGGGGGAATACCCGAAGCCAGTGGTACCTGAATCGTGCGGCCAACCTGTGCAGTCAGTTCGTCCGGGTCGGTGGCGCAGTTGGCGTCGGCGATCATCCAGAACAGCAGCGGATCTCCAAGCTGTTTTGCCGCAAGGTTATCGAGGCGCGTGCCTTCCACAACAACGTAGTTCTGCAACGACGTATAGATCTCCGGCTGGGGAATGATTCGCCGCTGGAGATAGGCCACCTGCACGCCATCCGGCCGCGTGTAGTATTCGACGGGGAATCCGTAATACCTGCTGCTGGGATTGGTTGGAGCGCCGGTTCCGGCCCCGGCCATTACCATCGATTGAAGCGCAGTGTCCATTTCGCCACCTTCCGATTATTTGAACAGCCCGGCGAGCATCTCCTTCTGGGTTTGATAAACCATGTAAAGCGCGCCCGCCGGCGTCAGGAATCCCACGTCGTTAATGTTGAGGACGCGCATGCCCAGCGAAACCTTGGCGCGAATGGGATTCAGTTGGGGATCAAACGCCTCTTCGGTAACGTCCATGTCCGTAATGCGCACCGGAGTGACGCGCGTTTTGCTCCACACAAACAGAGTGAGCGCCGACTCCATGGGCAGAATCTCGATGGTGCCGATGAATGACAGCACCTCATTGGCGATCAGCACCTCGCTCGATGGGTACACCAGCAGCTCCAGGGCTGAGAGCTGCGGCTGAATTCCGTAGGAGACGGTGTTGGAATCACCGGCGGCAAGCTGGTCGGTGGCATCAATCTCGACGGAGCACTTGATCGTTTCAATGGGCGGACCTTTCAACCGGAGAACCTCGCTGCGATCGGGCTCTTCGCCAACGCTCTGAGGCCTGAGCGACCGCGTAATCTCGTCCGGGTTGTACTGCAGGTTGATCGTGCCCACCGGAATGCCGCTGTTGGCATCGACGGAAACGATTGCGCCTTTCAATAATCTGGGTGAAATGGGCATACCCGGCTCCTCACCATGAATGAAATTCGGCAGAGGTCTCGGTTCTCAAGATTCCTGTCTGTCCGCTATGCCTTCATATCGCGCATTCAATCGGGATCATCCTCACTGTCGCTGACGATCTGCTGAACAATTGCCCGGTCGCCTGTTTGCTGGAACTGCTTCTGCGCATCCTTTTCAGCATTTTCTCTCTTGATGTGCACATCCCCGACCGGTATCGGTATGCTGCCGACCATCACAACGGCGCGGTAAGCCTTGTGATAGTGGATGCCGGTAACTCCGGGCGGATCGAGCGCAATGTCTATCGCCTCGCCGATAATGCCTCCCAATCCGGCATATTCCGCGATCAATATTCGAGCTTCTTTCTCAGTCAAATTCTTGGCCGCCGATTTTGCAATTTTCTTGCCGGCCTTTTCGCCCCCCACCGCCAGACCTTTAGCAGCGAGCAACTCGACGACCGTCCCTCCATCGCCTTTCTTCTTTTCATTGTTCTCGTGGGCTGTCATGATCGCGACATTTGATTGCGGCCCCACGTGGGGGTTGTTGACAGCGCCCTCGTGAAGCATCTCAATGGCGCCCGGCGACCGCCGCGCCAGCCTTTCAAGCCTTTTTTCGATGTCTGGTTTGCTGAACCCGTTGAGCGATTCAGCGGCCTGTTCCCAGTTTTGCTCCAGCAACCAGTTGTTGTATTGCTGGTCAAGGTAAGCAGTCCTTTCAGCAACCGACATGGGGGCGGGCCGTTCCTCTTGTGAGCCGGCAGTGGCCGTGCCGCTGACCGGTGAGGAAGTCTGGGTAAACTCGTAATGGCCTTTGGCATACCCTTCGTTGTAATCGATAGTAGCGTCCTCATCGAGTGGTCCGGGAACCGCCGGGCCGCCGTTCAAGCCGTCCCGGTACCCCTGCAAATTAGCCCCTGAGCCTTCTGCGCGCTGAAGAACCCCCGTTGAGGGGCGCGCAGTCGCGGACCCAACTTGCATTACGCTTTGTCGGCCCCTAAAGCCAATAGCAGCTTCGGAAATCGAATCTGCTTCCCGTTCGGAAGGGCTGGACGGCGGGTCAACTGCGTTTATATGTGAAGATTTACCTGACGATGCACCAGAGACGCTCTGCTGCACCACGTGAGCCAGCTCATGCGCCAATAGCTTTCGTCCCCGGACTGTATCCGGCGCATACTGCTTCTTCCCAAAAACGATGTCGCTCCCCACGGTGTATGCCAGAGCGTTTACGGCGCGCGCCGACTCCACCGCCTTCGTCTCCGTATGGACGCGCACCTTGCTGAAATCATGTCCGAAACGGGGTCCGAAAAATGCCTGCGTTTCCCGGTCGAGCGGCCTGCCGGTCGAGCGGAGGGCTTCACGGCAGTTCGGCGGCACCTCCGGGTTGCGTGGTTGGAAGGGCAGAGGTTTGGCGTGCCTTGGCTGCCGGTCGGATTGTGGGCGCATCGCGGACCGCCTTACTCGAACCTGTTCAGATATCTTTGTGTTCCGGGCTTCTCTCATAGGCTTCCCTTAATGCTGCTCCAGAACGGGCCGCTTTGAAATGCACCGGCAGTTGTGTACGGTCCGCCGACGCTAGGTGCGCTTCTTGACGAAGATTGGGCAAAGTATAAGGCGTCAGGATGAACACAGCTTCTTTCTCGCGGTCGCATGACCGTGCAGTAGGTCCCAACAGCTCGTGTCGTCGTTGTAACGCTGGCACCGGTTCGCAGATACGAATTGGCAAAATCCTGGCCGATGGCCTCGGAAGAGCACCCCACCAGGCGGGCCGATGCATTGCGAGTGAGCCAGCAACGCCGCGGGAAAAGCCCACCTATCGCCTGGTCATAAGATGGGTTTGGTTCTTCTGAAGAATATGCAGAGGGCTTGAACTCGACTTCTCCAAACATGTGGTCACCCGAATGGTGTCCGACAATGAGCAGATTTCGCAGGGGCGTGCTCCCGTCGCGCGCCTTTGCCGATATATCCGAATCAGGGTCGGTGATAGTCGCGGCGCTCGAAGGATAGAATCGCTTAACGACTTCCGCATCCGGAGTGCCGGTTTGAAACAAGCAAATCTCGAGGTCCGGGCCGGCTTGAGCGGTTAGATTGGAGACATCGAACTGGTCACCGGGCTGGATATGGTTCTGGTAGTTCCGTTTCTGGCTTGGAGAAGAAGTTCCTGTTGCGAATGTCTGCATCTTGAGCGGCTTGATGCACTTCCAATCGTTGGTATGGGCACCTACTTGTGTCGCAAGGTCAGGTAGCCTGGCGAAATGATTAAGCGCGGTTGCTATATTTCCGGACAAACTCCAGGCTTGAGGGGGCGGTGGCGGCGGGGACGTAGGCCACGGGGAAGTCTGGTGTCCTGTATAAGTGCCGGCGAGAGGAACGGGCGAACCGCCGGCTGGGGTTACCAACTGGCGGTGAAGCAGATAGCCGGGGCTGAAAGTAGGTTTGAAATGTCCGCCCGCCGGATCGCCAATCATCATGCCGGCGGCTTTGTTGGCCTCCTCCTCCCAGCGGCTCTCGGTTGGGGCAAGCACAATATGATCGGCTCGGCTCGAACCTTGTTGTAAGACGTGAGTCAGTTCGTGGGCAATTAGCCTATGTCCGGCAGAAGATCCCGGCTGATACCGGCCTGCACCAAACACCACATTCCGTCCCACCGTGTATGCCGCGGCGTTCACGGCCGCCGCCGATTCCGCCGCCTTCGCGTCCGTATGGACACGCACCTTGCTGAAATCGTGGCCGAGACGCGGCTCAAAAAACGCGCGCGTTGTGGCATCCAGCGGCTGGCCGGGCGAGCGGAGTACGTCCTGGATTCCTGAGGAATCAACGGCACGTTCAGCTTGGGGCGATGTTCGCGAATTTACGTACGGGCCTCGAAAGGGAGAGGGGTGGCAAGAGGGCCGATCTGGCCTCGATGGAAGGCTCTCCACGAATTTGCCAGGACCCTTCGCTCTCATTATCTGCCGCCTCCTCCCGTGTAGTACTGGTTCGGATACCAGTTCACGTGGAAGCTGGGCCCGGTATAAGGAGTGGGGCACAACGGGCTGCACGGGCAATCGCCCGACGGCGGAGTTCCTCCGGATGGCCAGTTATCGTAACCGGCCTCGGCCCAGGCGCGTGACGGGCCATAATTAGGCGACGCCGGCGAGATGATGCCCGGCCCTTTGTACTGCGCGATCAGGCTTAGCATCGCGCTTCGGGTAAACCGGGCGTAGCCCTCGTTGATCAATGGAATGCCAAGGTAGTAATCCGCGCACAACTTGCACATTTTTCCGAAGATCACATAATTCACTGATCCCGAGTAGTAACAATTCGGGCCGATTTGGATCGAAAAATTGTAAGGATTGCCGCAGCTTAGGGGGGCCGGTTCTGAGGCGCAGGTGGGCGGATAATTCCTGTGGACCCAGCCGTGGTTGTGCAACTCCACGATGTCCCAGGAGATCGCGCCGACCGGTGTCAGGGGGTGCGTTACTCCGATCGGCCGATAGCTGTCCAAGGCATCGCAAGCATCGTCTTTTTTGTCGGGGCTCCACGCGGCGAAAGTGGACCCGATGCTGGCGATCGCGGCGGCAACTTGAGAGGTCAGGTCAGGGCCGCAGGCGCAGAGTGGTTTGGTTGCGGAGATATTCTCCGGTGGGAAATGGATGGTCTGGGCGGTTCGGCGGAAAACAACAGAGCGATTCAGCGCCCGGTCCCACTCCACGTAATTCTGTGCGACACAGTCGCTGCTTGGGGCGCCTACAGCACGGTCAACTTTCGCCCGGGCAGCCGGGGGCAAGGCGTTCAGGACAGCCTCGGCCCGCTCGCGACGTAACCGGGTGTTTATGCCCGACCCGCCGGCACAGTCCGTGAAACCGAGGATTTCCCACCTGGAATCCTCGGCAATGATTGTAGCCACGAAGGCCTTCCAGGTAGGGTTCCCCGCAAGGCCGCGAAGGCTGCTCGTACCAATGTTGAAATGACTGACGATCTCTCCAACTTCGGGAGACGTAATGGTTCCCACTTCCAGCGGGGCAGCCGCAGCGCGAGCGAGTTCGCCGGGCTGCCGAGGGGGACAGTCCTTACTGTCCCCGCAGTCGTTCCATGTTCTGGCCAGTTGCACAGGGGTTGTGGCGGCAGCGCCCATGGCGGGTGCAGCGCCAGAGCTTTCCTTCGCTCGCGGTGTGTCTACGGCTCCGCCTTGAAACAAACGGGAGGCCATGTGGGAAGCTTCGGTTTCGCCCGGTCCGTCGGGCGCGGTCACCGTCAACTCTGGGGCGCCTGAAGGTAATTCCGCCTCGCCTTGCTGGAGAACATGGGTCAATTCGTGAGCCAGCAATGACCTGCTTCGGGGTGCACTTGGGGAATACTGGCCTGCCCCGAAAACTACGTTCCTCCCCACGGTATAAGCCAGGGCATTCACGGACCGCGCGGATTCTGCCGCCTTCGCATCCGCATGCACGCGCACCTTGCTAAAATCGTGGCCGAAGCGCGGTTCGAAAAACGCGCGCGTTGCCGCATCCAGCGGCTGGCCGGGCGAGCGCAAGACGTCATGCA
>DASSJE010000496.1:0-22624 GCA_035691365.1 Terriglobia bacterium | reverse complement strand
TGCTCTGCGAAAACGAACGCGGCTATCAGAACTTGGTCAAGCTGGTTTCAGCCGCGTACACCGAGGGCTACTATTACAAACCTCGCATCGATAAGGATTTGCTTTCCCGTCACTCGGAAGGATTGATTGCCCTCTCCGCCTGCCTGCGTGGAGAAGTGGCCGTGGCGCTCTCGGCCGAGCGGTATGATGCCGCGCTGCAGTCCGCACACGAACTCGAGGACATTTTCGGCCAAGGCAATTTTTTTCTGGAAATCCAGGACCAGGGAATGCCGGAGGAGCACAAGATCAACCCGCACCTGGTGCGGCTGTCTCGCGAGACGGGTATTCAACTGGTGGCCACGAATGACTGCCACTACCTGACGCGGGACGATGCCCGCGCGCAGGAAGTCCTTGTGGCCATCCAGACCGGGAAGACTCTCAGCGACCCCAACCGGATGAAGTTTCCCACCGACCAGTTCTATTTCAAGACCGCTGAGGAAATGTCCGCAGTGTTCAGTGAAATTCCCGATGCCTTGACACGGACGCTGGAGATTGCCGACCGCTGCAACATTCAGCTTGATAAAAAAGAACACGTTTTCCCGCACTTCGAAGTTCCGCCCGGAGAGTCGCTCGACAGCTTTTTTGAAAGGGTGACGCGGGAAGGATTTGCGAAGCGAATGGAACGGCTGGAGCGCCTCCACGCGGCTGGGAAGTTGCGGCATCCACTGGAGGCCTACAACGACCGGCTGGAGTTGGAGCTTGAGCTGATCAAGCAGATGCACTTTTCGGGCTATTTCCTGATTGTATGGGACTTCATCCGTTACGCACGGGAGCAGTGCATTCCCGTCGGGCCGGGCCGGGGATCGGCGGCGGGCAGCCTGGTTTCCTACGCGCTGCACATTACGGACGTTGACCCGCTGCAGCACGATCTGCTGTTCGAGCGCTTTCTGAATCCGGAAAGGATTTCTTTCCCCGATATCGACATCGACTTCTGCATGCGCCGGCGCGGCGAGGTTATCAACTATGTCACTGAGAAGTACGGCCGGGAAAACGTCAGCCAGATCATCACATTTGGAACCATGGGCGCCAAGGCCGTCATCCGAGATGCCGGGCGTGTGCTGGATATGCCGTTTGCGGAAGTCGACAAGATCGCCAAGCTGGTTCCGACAGTGCTGAACATTACGCTCGAAGATGCGCAGAAACAGTCGGCGGAACTTCGCCAGTTAAAAGATCAGGACCAGCGCGTGGCGGACCTTTTGCAGATTGCTGAGCGCCTCGAGGGATTTGCCCGGCATGCTTCCACCCACGCGGCAGGGGTTGTGATCTCGCCGCAGCCATTGCAGGAAATTGTGCCGCTCTATAAGAGCAGCAAGGACGAAATCACGACGCAGTATGCGATGGACGACCTGGAGAAAATCGGTCTTCTGAAGATGGATTTTCTGGGCCTAACCACGCTGACGGTCCTCGATGACTGCCTGAAGCTGATTGAGGGCACGCGCGGCGAGAAATTGGATCTCGATGCGCTGCCGAAAGACGACTTCGAAACCTATGAGTTGCTGAGCAAGGGGCTCACGGCGGGCATCTTCCAGTTTGAAAGCCGCGGTATGACGGAAATCCTGCGGCGCGTGAAGCCCAGCCGGTTGGCTGACCTGACCGCCTTAAATGCGCTTTACCGGCCCGGTCCCATCCAGGGCGGCATGATTGACGACTTCATCGCCCGCAAGACCGGCAAAAAGCGCGTGACCTACGATTTGCCGCAGTTGAAGGACATCCTGGACGAAACCTACGGCGTGATTGTTTACCAGGAACAGGTGATGCAGATCGCCGCTGCCGTGGCGGGATTCAGCCTGGGCGAAGCCGATGTGTTGCGGCGCGCCATGGGCAAGAAGAAACATGAAGTGATGGCAGCCATGCGAGAAAAGTTTCTGGCAGGCGCCGCAGAGAAGCGCGTGCCAGCCACCAAGGCGGAGAAGCTGTTTGACCTGATGGCACAATTCGCCGGTTATGGATTCAACAAGTCGCACTCGGCAGCCTACGCGCTGGTGGCCTATCACACGGCCTACCTGAAGACCCATTATTCGGTGGAATTTATGGCCGCGCTGCTGACCTCGGAAATCGGCAATCCGGACAAGATGACGCATTACCTGAATGAATGCCGCGATATGGGCATTGATATACTTCCGCCTGACATCAACTCCAGCGAGCGGACGTTCACTCCTTCGAACGGCCAGATCCGCTTTGGCCTTACGGCCATCAAGAACGTGGGAGATGCCGCGATTGTTTCCGTCGTGGAAGCCCGCAACAAGCTGGGCCGGTTTGACAATCTGTTTCAGTTTTGCGAACACGTTGACCTGCGCCTGCTGAATAAGCGGGTGATTGAAAGCCTGATCAAGGCCGGCGCGGCGGATTCCATGGGCGCGCGGCGGTCGCAATTGCTCGCCGCGCTGGATCGCGCCATGGAGTGGGGCCAACGGCAGCAGCGCATTGCGGAAAGCGGGCAGCACGGGCTGTTTGGTGGTGGCGGTGACGACTCGTCCAGCAGCGCCCCGGTCGTGCTTCCTGATGTGCCCGAGCTGAGCGAAGCAGAGCGGCTGGCCGGTGAAAAAGAATTGCTGGGCTTTTATGTGACGGGCCACCCTCTGGAGAAATATGCTTTCCAACTTCGGGAACTGACTCAGACGAACACTTCCATGATCGACGAGATGGAGAACGAAACCGCCATCACGCTAGGCGGCATTCTGACCAATCTGCGAATTCGCCCCAGCAAAAAGGGAAAGCTGTGGGGCGCGGCGACGCTGGAAGACCTGCGCGGAGCGGTGGATCTGTTGGTTTTTCCTCAGACGCTCGAGAAAATTCAATCGGTGTTGAAACCGGATGCAGCCCTGCTGATCAAGGGCAACGTCCGGCACGATGAAAACGCGCGGGCCAAGGTTGTGGTAAGTGAGGCCAAAACACTGGAGGCCGCAGTCAACGGAAGAAAACCGGCCTTGCACATTCGAATCAATCTAGCGAATGTCTCCGACAGTCTGCTTGGAGAATTGGATGGGCTTCTGCGTTCGCACCCCGGCCACAATCCCTTGCTGATTGAGGTGGAAAAACCGGGAGATTTCCGGGTGGTGATGAAGCCAGAAGACCCCAGGGTGGTGGACGCCACCGGGGATTTGCTGACCGGCTTGCGTGGACTGCTGGGCGAACAGGCTGTTACAGTGGAGAAGCGCAATAGCGCGGGAAGCAGAGTGTAGAATGGAGCTGGAATTCTCAGCGGCCATTCAAACAGAGCATCAACTTCTATGACCAACGCGAGCGGACAGAAAACGGTTGCGCAGGACCTGGAGGTGCAGATCGCTGAGCTGAAGCGTCAGCCCGGCTTGGGCGCCCACGAAGAAATCCAGCGGCTCCAGGAGCAGCTTGAATCGCTGCAGAGCGGTGGAACGCCAGGGGCTCGGGATGCATGGGCTCGTGTTCTGCTGGCCCGGCATCCCCAGCGTCCCTACACGCTGGATTTTATCCAGATGCTATTTACGGACTTCACGGAACTCCACGGGGACCGGCGTTTTGGCGACGACGGCGCCTTGGTGGGTGGGTTTGCCCGTTTCAACGGCGAGCCCGTGATGGTGGTCGGACAGCAGAAGGGCCGGGATACCAAGCAAAAACTGCACCGCAATTTTGGCATGACCAAGCCTGAAGGCTACCGCAAAGCGTTCCGGTTGATGCAACTCGGCGCCAAGTTTAATCTGCCCATCATTACGTTCGTGGACACACCAGGAGCCTATCCCGGCATCGGGGCGGAAGAGCGCGGCCAGGCTGAAGCTATCGCGTTCAACCTCAAGGAAGTCACGAAGTTACCAGTCCCGATTGTGCCGGTGATTCACGGCGAGGGCGGCAGCGGCGGCGCACTGGCCATCGCAGTAGGGGACCGCCTACTGATGCTGGAAAACGCCATCTACTCAGTTATCGCGCCGGAGAGCTGTTCCTCCATCCTGTGGCGCGACTGGGACCATAAAAAGGACGCGGCGCGCATCCTGAAGCTAACAGCGGCCGATCTTCTGAGCTTTCAAATCATAGACGAGATTGTCCCTGAGCCTGCAGAAGGCGCACATTCCGATCCGCAGGCGTGCGCGGCGGCCGTCCGAACTGCCCTCGAGGCAAGCCTTGCGGAGCTTACCGCATTGCCTCTGGATGAGCTGCAACGACGCCGCAGCAAAAGGCTGCGCGCGCTGGCCACATTTGTCAAGGAAGCCTGACCCGACGCTTGATGAATCGTTCCACGCCCTCAAGAAACAGTTAGGATATGGTCAGCATCATCATTCCCACCTACAACGAATCCACTTCCATTACGGCTGTGCTGGAACGCCTGAAGGCGGTCAGCGGCGAATTCGAAGTGGTAGTTGCAGACGGCAGCAGCACCGACCGGACCGCGGAAATTGTGCGCTGTCTTGCCCCCGTCTGCCCATACCCGCTGCGACTGGTTCAAAGTGTTCGCAATCGGGCCATCCAGTGCAACAGCGCAGCACACCAATCCGGCGGGGATGTTTTCCTCTTTCTCCACGCTGACATTCTTGTTCGGCCGGAAACAGTTGAAGCCGTGGAACGCAGCCTGCGCGATGCCACGGTGATTGGCGGAAACTTTCAAATTGTGTTCGAGGGCGACACATTCGTTGAACGATTTTTCACCTGGTGCTACCGGGTGCGACGGCCTTTCGGAATTTACTACGGAGACTCGGGCGTCTTTGTGCGGCGCTGCGTTTTTGAGCAGCTTGGTGGATTTAAGCCGCTCCCCATCATGGATGACTATGAATTCATCCGGCGTCTCGAACGCATTGGTCGAACCGTATGCGTGAATCCTCCCATGCTGGTTTCTGACCGTCGCTGGCGCGTCCAGGGACTTTTTCGGACACTCTCCAGTTGGGTGTGGATTCAAACGCTCTATTCGTTGGGCGTTCCCGCTGAACGCCTCGCCCGCTGGTACGCGCCCGTGCGCACCCTTCAGGGCTCTCGGCCAACCTGCCAAGCGCTGGCTCCGGAAGATGCCTCAGTTGCCCGGATAGAGCGAGCCGACTCAACTCAAGCCGATTGAAGCGGCAACCATTCACGCCATAAACCGAAAGCCTCCAGCCGCCCGGCGTTGGGAAGGCCAGCTTCCCTGTGCGCGAAAGTAGACCAAGTAGGGTAGGAAAGTTTAATTTTTCTGAAAGGTTGGAGTACGGACGGCGAAAAGAATTCAGTGCCTCGTCTGCAATTAGCACAAGGTCCCATCCTACTCCAACGCGTCCACCACGGCGGTAGTGAATTCCTCGGTGGTGGCTTTGCCGCCGACGTCGTGAGTTAAATGTTTCCCCTCGCGATAGATCTTGTGGATAGCATGCTCAGCGCGGTTGGCGACCTCAATCTGATTGATGTAGCGCAGCATCAGAATGGCCGAAAGCATCATCGCCGTGGGATTGGCCAGACCTTTTCCGGCAATGTCGGGAGCGCTTCCGTGGACCGCTTCAAACAGCGAGCAGTCGGCCCCGATATTGGCTCCGGGAACCAGTCCCAAACCACCCACCAGACCTGCGCACAGGTCGGAAACAATATCGCCGTAAAGGTTTTCGAGCAGCAGCACGTCAAACCTCTCCGGGCGCATCACAAGCTGCATGCAGCAGTTGTCGATGATGTAATCGTTGAGTTCAATTTCAGGATACTCACGGGCCACTTCGCGAATGGTGTGCAGAAACAAGCCGTCAGAAAGTTTCATGATGTTGGCCTTATGGATGGCCGTGACCTTTTTGCGTCCCATGCGACGAGCGTAATCAAAAGCGAAGTGCGCGATGCGCCTGGAGGCATACTCGGTGATCACTTTGAGGCTTTCCACCACGCCAGGCGCTACTTCATGCTCAAGGCCGGAATAAAGATCTTCGGTATTTTCGCGAACGATCACCAGGTCAACATCTTCAAACGGCGTTTTAATGCCCGGAAGGTGCGTCACTGGCCGGAGGTTGGCATAAAGGTCGAGCGCCTTGCGCAGGGCCACGTTGATGCTGCGATGGCCGGTGCCCACCGGTGTGGCGATGGGCCCCTTCAGCGCCACCTGCGTCTTTCGGATAGATTCCACAATGGGGTTTAGTTCGGTTTCATCCTTGCGCCGGCCCACCACCGGAGTGGCAGACATTTCGACCCAATCGATTTGAGCCCCGGCGGCCTCAAGCAATCGGAGGGTTGCCTTGGAGACTTCCGGTCCAATTCCGTCTCCCGGAATCAGCGTTACTTGAGTGGTCATCTGTGTTTCCCTTCGGGAATATGCAGCCCTGTCAGACTCACTGCGCGCTCTGATTCGACGTGGGAGCGTTCAGCAGTTGCGCCAGGTCGCTAATGGAAGCCGAGGCGTCGAGGTTTAGCTTGGACCCATCAACATTCACGTTCATATTCTGTAGAATCTGTGCAAGGGCAGGCGAAACACTTTTAGTAACCGCCGCCGGTGCGCTGCGCAGCAAGGTGAGTAGTTGGTTGAACCCGTTGGCGGCCTGGGCGTTCTGGCAGATGATAGAAAGATGGGCCATGATCTGGCTGCCCCAGTCCACACGGTAAAGCACTGCCTTGACGGCACCGAAAAGCGCGCTGGGGTCTACCTGTATTTTCTTTCCCTGGCTCAACCAGGGGATGGCCTGGTTGGCGGCGGCAGATCCCGTGGAGATTCCCCATTGGGGAGCTACCCCATCCAGGTCGCCTTCCCACTGGCGGAAATCAGATTTGGAGTTCAATGCCGGACGCGAGGCGTTGCGAACATCGATTAAGGCCTTGATATCGTCCAGGCGACCAAAGATGGCTCTCGAGCTGTCAATGAAGCTGAAGAACATATCGGTTCGAGCGCTGCCGGAACCGAAGGCGTAAAGGTCGAAGCCTGAATACCGCTGCACCATCATCTTGTTGTCGACGAAGTATTGATGGACCTGGTCGGGGTCGAAACTACCCTCGGCCAGACCGAAGAAGCGCGTGGTATCCTGCACCTGGCCCCTCCAGCCAAGGACCAGCTCATTCACCTGCGTATCGGGATCTATGCCGGCGCTTTTTAGCAAGTTTTCCAGGTTGCGAAGCTGAGGGCTCATCAGGTGGGCCTCGATCATCGGGTACTGCGGAACGGCGCGAAGCGTTGCCAGATTCGTGTAGGCCATCTGCTGCGTGTCAGCGGGGAAACTGGCCAGGGCGTCCTGCCCGGCATATTGCGCGTAAAGCGGCGCAGCGAAGAAGCTGATTGCAGCCATGAACAGGCTGGCCGGGGCCACCCCCAGAATTGCTTTTCTTATTGCTCTCAACCTGCACCCCCGAGCCGGATAGGATGAATCGAAGCGGTTGGCCAAACCTGCAGTTTTCCTGCCGCCTTTCCAGTGTCGACGCCCCTTGCAATGTGTCGAACCTCTTGGCGCAGCTTTTTGCGCCAATCTAATCAAGGCGCAAACTTTTGAAATTTCATTATCGCTGTTATCTAAACATCAGTCCACTTTGCGGTGCTGAACGTATGAGTATAAGGTCTTAGGTTTCGGGGCATGGCCCTCAGGCAAAGCTTCCGGGCAAACTTGCTTTTTGGAGGCTTGTTTGCTAATTTAACTTAGAGTAAGTTGTTACTCGAAGATAAAACATTCGACAAGCCAAAGGAGTAAAGAATGGCTATTGAACTGACGCCGCACGCAGTCGACAAGGTGAAAGAAATCCTTGCTCAGCAAACCCCTGCGCCTGAGGGACTTCGCGTCTCCGTTGTGGGTGGAGGCTGTTCCGGTTTTTCATACCAGATGAACTTTGAGACCCAGACGAACGCAATCGATAAGGTCTATGAGTTCGATGGGCTGAAGGTATTTGTTGACCAGGCATCGCTGATGTATTTGAACGGCACCAAAATTGACTTTGTTGAAAGCCTGGAAGGTTCGGGTTTCAAGTTCGAAAATCCGAACGTCAAAACGACTTGCGGATGTGGAAGCTCCTTTAGCACATAATCGGCACTTTCAGCGGGCGCCTGCTCTCCCAGCGGGAGCGGCAGGCGGCTTCGCTTTCCATGTCTTCCAATTGCAACTCAGGAATTGTTCCCCCCAAAAACGAGGTTGGGAGTGCGCTCCAATGGAGCCAAGTGCCCTGCTGGTGCGCTTTTTGGATTTGCTCCCTCATGCGGGCCTTGCCTTGGATCTCGCCTGCGGCAACGGACGGAACACGCTGTGCCTGGCCCGCCACGGGCTGGCCACGATCGGCGTCGATCGGTCAAGAGATGCGCTCGAAGCGGGCAGGGAAGCGGCTGCGAGGAAGGGCCTGAAAGCCTCCTTCGTGGAGGCGGACCTAACCCGGTTCGCTCTTCCTGCAGGCGTATTTTCCGCGGCGATCTGTTTCAAATATCGTTACCGTGAATTCTATCCCTCGATTCGTCTGGCCCTTTGCCCGGGCGGTTTGCTGATCTACGAAACCTACACCTGCGAACACGTGCTCTATGGATTAAAGCCTCAGAACCCCAACCACTTGCTGGAGCGGGGTGAACTGTACGAGGCTTTCGGTGATTGGGAAGTCATTTTTTACCGGGAGGTCTGGATAGGGCACGGCGTCGCGTCGCTCGTGGCGCGAAAGCCACTTTCTGCCGGATAGGGACTGAAATTGATTGTGGCACGAGCATTCTCGTGCGTGCGGTGTCAGCAGACACGGCCAGGATAACCGCGCCACAAAACTTGTGGGATACTGATTCCGCCGATGGGGTTCAGTATAATGAAAGTTTTATACAAGGGGAGAGAGGTTGTGTTTTATATTTCGCGACTATGAAGATCGCACTGGCTCAGATTAATACCACAGTTGGAGATTTTGAAGGCAACGTTGCAAAGATTCTGCAGTACGCCAGGATGGCAGTAGATCGCCAAGCCCACCTGGTGGTCTTTCCGGAAATGGCCGTTTGCGGTTATCCGCCTCGCGACCTGGTTGAGAGGCGGGATTTCATTGAGCGGTCCGAAGCTGAGCTTTCACGCCTGGCCCATCTCCTGCCGGACATCCCAGCCCTTATCGGTTACGTCCGGGCATCCGGCGTCCAGGCAGGCAAGGCTGTTTCAAACGCCGCTGCGCTGGTCTACCGTGGGAAAATCCTGCTGGACTACGTCAAAATCCTTTTGCCGTTTTACGACGTGTTTGAGGAATCCCGCTACTTCGAGCCCGGATATTCCGTGGGCATCTATGACCTGGAAGGCATGCGAATCGGAGTTACGATTTGCGAGGATATCTGGAACGACAAGAACTTCTGGCGGAAGCGTCTTTACACGCGCGATCCGGTGGAAGAGATCACCCAGGCCGGCGCCAAGGTCCTGCTGAACATTGCCTCCTCTCCTTACAGCACGGAGAAGCTCCAACTCCGGCATGATATGCTCCGCACCATTGCGGTCGAGCACCGCATCCCCGTGGCGTACGTCAACCACGTGGGCGGCAATGACCAGCTCATCCTTGATGGTTCCAGCCTGGCTTTCGGCGCCGGCGGGACGCTGGTTGCCCGTGCCAAATCTTTTGAGGAAGACCTGGTGGTTTTTGATACCACCGGAACACAGGGCGAAATTCATGATGCT
The DNA here is from genome assembly GCA_035691365.1 of Terriglobia bacterium. GTDB lineage: Bacteria > Acidobacteriota > Terriglobia > UBA7540 > UBA7540 > SCRD01. The sequence goes on along the minus strand of DASSJE010000496.1, from coordinate 13,088 downwards.
CCCGCCTCGGAGATTGATGCCATTTATCGGGCTCTGCTGCTGGGTACGCGGGATTACATGCGGAAATGCGGCTTTAAACAAGCCATTATAGGGCTGAGCGGAGGCATCGATTCGTCCGTCGTGGCAACACTTGCGGCCGATGCACTGGGGCCGGAAAATGTCCATGCTATCGCAATGCCCGGCCCCTATTCTTCGCCCGGAAGCGTGAGCGACGCGGAGGAACTGGCCAAACGGCTGGGCGTAGATTTCCGAGTCATCCCCATTTCTTCCATTTATGACAGCTATCTCAAAATCCTTGCGTCTTCTTTTCAGGGATTTCAAACAGACGTCACGGAAGAGAACATCCAGGCGCGCGTTCGCGGCAACATCCTGATGGCGCTTTCGAATAAATTGGGCGCCATGGTGCTCAGCACGGGAAACAAATCTGAGCTGGCCGTGGGTTATTGCACGCTCTATGGAGATATGGCCGGCGGGTTGAGCGTGATCGCCGACGTCCCGAAGACCATGGTCTATTCGCTGGCGCGGCATCTGAATCGGGGGAAAGAACGTATTCCAAAGTCGTGTCTTGAGAAGGCGCCGTCAGCAGAACTCAAGGCAGGTCAGACGGACCAGGATACGCTGCCACCCTATGATATTCTCGACCTTATCCTGAAGAGTGTTATCGAAGAGCGGTTGTGCGCTAAAGATATCGCGGCAAAGTGCAAGGTCAGCTTGCCGTTGGTGGAAGACGTGATGCGGCGGGTGACGCGCGCTGAGTATAAACGCCAGCAGGCCGCGCCGGCTCTAAAAGTGACGGCCAAGGCGTTCGGCATGGGAAGGCGTTATCCTATCGCCCAGAAGTTTATTGGCTAACCCGGTAGAGAGGTTTCATTCCACCGGCAGCCAGGCGGCATGGACCGAAAAGCGCCAACCTCTGCTCGGGGTCGAGAAGTTGTTTCTGTGAAGACCGGGGACATCAGCCTGTTCCGGCGGTCACGGCACGAAGTCATCATCGAGGCAAATTGAAAATCCGCTCCATAAGAGTTTTTGCCCGGCTGTTCGCCACCCTCATGCTTCTGGTAATTCTTGCGCCATGTTTGAACGCGTCCGGCATTGAGCTGCCACCGCTCAAAATTCAAACTCTGCAATTGCCCAATGGCCTGCGTGTCGTAATGGTGAATCGCGGTGAGTCGCCGGTAATCACCCTAGAGGTGTGGTATCACGTCGGGTCACGGGATGAAACGCCTGGGAGAACGGGGTTTGCTCACTTTCTGGAGCATCTGATGTTTGATGGCACAAAGACAATGGGCCGGCAATTCTCCGACTACATCGTGCGAGCGGGCGGCATCGACAACGCCTATTCCACAACCGACGCGACCGTCTACTGGGAGACAATGCCAGCGTCCAACCTGCCGGTGGCGCTCTGCCTTGAGGCGGACCGCATGCGTAATCTGGATATCAGCCAGTCGGCGCTGGACAACGAAAGGGCCGTGGTGGAAGAGGAACGCCGCCGCCGCTATGATAATTCTCCTTACGGTACCGTAATCCCCACGCTTTACCAGTACGCCTTTACCGTGAGCCCCTACCGCCATTTGCCTATTGGCAGCACCGATGATGTCGGCCGCGCCACAACTGCGGAGATCCGGGACTTTTATAACACCTATTACGTTCCCAACAACGCCACCATCGTGATCGCCGGCAAGTTTTCTGTGGACGAGGCCGAAAAATATATCCGGAAATATTTTGCGCCGCTCACCGCCGGACCGGTCCCCGGCCAGCGCCGCATTTCCGTTGAGCCGCCGCAAACCGCTGAACGAGCCGTTAAGATGACGCGCGACGTCGCCCTGCCGGCCTTTGTGGAGGCTTACCATATTCCAGCGGACGGCACTCCAGATTCTTATCCGCTGCGGCTGGCTTCCAGGGTTCTATCCGGCGGCGATAGTGGAATGATCTATCACCAACTGGTCTATGAAGAGCAGCTTGCCCTCGAGGCGGAGAGCTCGGCGGACTTTAGCGAAGATCCAAACCTCTTTTTTGTTTTTGCTGTGATGAATGCACGCCATACGGCGGCCGAGGGCGAAGCAGCGCTGGAAGCAATCATTGAACGCCTGCGGGAAAAACCGCTCTCTGCAAAGGAATTGCAGAAGGCCAAAGACCAGGTCCTTTTTGAGCTGGCTTCAGACCGAGAAACTTCGAAGGACCTGGCCGAGCAGTTGGGTTACGATACCGTAGTCCTCAACGATCCCGAGCTGATTAATACGGAGGCGGAACACTTCCTGGCCGTCACGGCGGAGCAGGTGCAGGCCGCGGCGCGCAAATATTTTGTGCAAAACAATCTAACGCTTCTGGAAGTTCTTCCCGGCCAGAACGGAGAGGCCACCGCAACCTTACAGCAAGGTGACCGCTGATGCGGAAGACACGTCCCTGGAAGATTCGGGTATTGGGAGATGTGGCAGCGCTGGCGGCCTGTCTGGCGGGCCTGTCCCTGCTCGCACGAGACTTGCCTCCGAACGTCCCGCCACCAGAGGCTGTATCCTTTCACATGCCGGCGGTCCATGAGCTTCCGAACGGCCTTCAAATTGTGCTGGTTGAACAGCACGATGTTCCGATTCTCCGGCTCTACGCCATTGTTCAGGTTGGTGCGGAGGCAGACCCGCCCGGACTTCCTGGAACCGCAACCATGGTGGCCGGGCTGCTTCCTGAAGGCAGCAATCGCCGAAGCGCGTACCAGATTGCCCAGGCAGTTGACCAGGCCGGCGGATCGATTGACACCGGCGCCGGGTGGGACCAGTCGTACGCCAACGTCAGCGTTCTTTCAAACGACAAGGCGCGCGCATTTAACCTGCTCGCCGATCTCCTGGTGCGGCCGTCGTTTGCTCCCGACGAGGTCGAGCGCATTCGCCGCCAGACGCTTTCCGCGCTGGACGTTGCGGATCAGGACCCTGGCTACGTAGCCGACATGGTGATGCGTCGGCTGTTGTTTGCCGGAACGGACTATGCGCATTCGGAAGACGGCACGCGAAGTTCTATTGAGCGGATCACCCGCAAGGACCTGGTTGATTTTCACACGCGCTACTACGCGCCTTCGCGCACCATCCTTGCTGTGGTGGGCGATATCACGGAGCCGGAGTGCCTTCGCATGGCACGGCGGTTCCTGGGTGAATGGAAAGACGGCCCGGAGTTGGCACTCGAACCCCGCACCCAGCCCCTGGCGCCACGCCTCCGGCAGGTGGTTGTGGTGAACAAGCCTGACGCCGTGCAGACGGAGATCCGTGTGGCCAGCCTGGGCGTTCCGCGTTCCAGCCCCGACTACTTTGCTCTGTCGATTGCCAATCAGGTGCTGGGCGGCCCTGCGGCAAACAGACTTTTTGACGAACTGAGGACACGGCATGGCCTGGTCTATGGCGCATCGAGCGACCTGGATTGCTATGCCTCCCTGGGAGCGTGGGTGACCAAGACATCAACTCGCTCGGCGGAAACCATCAAAGCCACTGAGATGGTGCTTGACCAGATCGAACGCATAGGCGATGCGCCCGTCCAGCAGTGGGAATTGCAGAGCGCCCGCAATTATCTGGTGGGGAATGAAGCGCTGCAGTTTGAGTCCGCGAGCCAGGTGGCCAACCAGGTGCTGGAAATGATGCTCTACCATCTTCCACAGGATTACTGGACACTGTTTCCGCAGCGGGTGCGTTCGCTGACGGCCGGCGATGTGCTGGCCACCACGCGGAAGTATCTCCATCCCGATAACGATGTGATCGTCCTGGTGGGAAACCTCTCCGCATTCAAAGACGGTTTAAAGAAGCTCGGCGCAGTGCGCGTGGTTCCTATTGCCGACGTTGGCAGCGCCTTCCCGGAACCGGAGAAGGGAACTGCTGACCGCCCAACCTCCGCAAGGTAGGCGAATGGCACAGCATTGTGGCACTGCCCTCCCGGCCGTGTTTTTTTGACCGCCACACGTGCGAGGGCCTCATGGCCACGATTCGAATGGCGCTATTACCCAGCCAAGCCGCTCATCTCTATCTCCGTTAGAACATGTTAAATTAGGCAGGTGAAAAACACCCTCCTCGCCCTCGCCGGTCTGACGCTTGCGGCCGCCTTGGCCGAAGGCATTCTTCTGCTGCAAATTCGCCTTGATCCCTGGCGGCTGGCCGCTTTACTGGAGTGCCTTGCGCTGATGTTGGGGGTGTTCGTTGCTTTCACCTACACGGATTTTATCCGCGAGCTGCAAAAGTGGACCCACGCTTCACTGCTGCTCGCTATACTCATTCCATTTTCGCTGCTGGTCCCTTATCTCGTGCTGGCATTCAGTACCAGCACATTTTCTTGCCTAGCCCTGGGCAAGCTCGGCGCCTACATTGCCGTGCCCACCTTCCTGTTGCTTCCCAATCGCCGCTACTATGCGGAAGCTGCCACCTGGCGGGATTTCGTGGCCATGTTCAGCCTGGGACTACCGGTCAGTGCCGGCTGGCTCAGCGGAATCTGGGTCTGGCCGGAGGACATCTACATCTTCCGGCCCATTTTCTGCGTTTGCGTGGGAGCGTATGCTTTCCTCGTCATCCGCAACCTCAAAGATGCTGGATATAAATTGCTTTTCAAGAAGGGGGACTTTACCGAAGGCAGCATCAATCTTATCGGGTTCATTGTCCTGGCCATCCCGCTGGGCCTGGTGTTGCATTTCATTCATCCGCATGCCCACCACGTCAATTTGTTCGGCTTCGTTGCGGACTTTGTGGGCGTCTATCTGTCAGTGGCGATTCCGGAGGAATTTCTGTTCCGGGGAATTCTGCAGAACCTGCTGATGAAAACCTTCAAGCCTCCCCACCACGGACGGAACGGGCTTCTCGTGGCAGCGGTCATCTTCGGGCTCTCGCACCTTCACCACGCGCCGGTACCCAACTGGCGATATGCCATTATGGCGACAGTCGCAGGACTCTTCTACGGCAACGCCTGGCGCGTGCAGAAGCGCACCTCAGCTTCAGCCTTCACCCATGCCATGGTCGATACTATCTGGCACTTCTGGCTCTGAAATTCATTTGTGGTTTACGATTGGGGTCTTGTGAATGCCTCGCCCTCACCAAGCTGAATGCAGATTGCCGATACGAGATCAGTAACCGGGAAAATCTTCCGCACGGATATCGTCGTCGTCCACTCCGGCGTGCTCGAGCATTTCGCGCAGGCCTTTCACCATTCCCGGCGGGCCGGCAATGTAATAGATGGGAGAGGGAGAGCCATTAACATATCGGGAAAGCATTTCCTGGTTGATGTATCCCGTTTCTCCCTGCCACGGCCGGCTGGACTTGTCCATTCCAGTCATCGTGGCGATCAACTTGTATTTCGGGTTTTGCTTTTCCAGCGCCTCAAGCTCTTTGAGGAATGCGGCATCTTCCGGCCGTCGGTTCGAAAGGAAAAGGAAGATCCGGTGAGGCAGCTTTTCGTGCGCCGCTCGAATAGCCATACTATGAAATGGTGTGACGCCGATTCCGCCTGCCAGCAGCACGGCCGTTTTTGCGGGATTATTGTGAAGAACGAAGTTGCCGAATGGCCCTTCAATTTTCACCGCTGTTCCCAGCGGCATCGCCCCGAGCGTATGCTTGAAAGCCGTGCCACGCATCCGCGTCGCGATCATTAATGTATCTTCGTCTGGTGCGCTGGCGATGGAAAAGGTTCGCGTATTGCCTTCTGCGTCGGTCTCCGGCGGGTCCAGCAGCGTGATGTCCACCGCCTGACCTGACTTGAACGTCCAGCCGGGCGGCTTTTCGAATCGGAAAGATGACGTACGCTCGGCCAATTCTTCACGGCTATTGAGTTTGACTGTCACTTGGCGTGGCTGTTCTTCTGTGGCTGCCATGATTGCGCCTCCTCTTTGCGTGTGCTGCCTGCTGAAACCAACCCATAAGCGATGGCGCTAGCATTCGCCAATCGAATGGATAAAAAGTTCGCGGCTCTCTAGCGGTCTGCACATTAAGTGCCGTTAACGTCGCCGGCGTCCAACATTGTCACAAGACCCTCATTGCAGCTCTATACCTCCAACTTACCAAACTTTGCCGCCTCCCGCCATTCCGATTGGGCCGTTTCTAAGCACACTCTTGGAGAGCAGTGTAAAAATCAGATGGGGCGGGAACCGCCCGGCATTTTCTGATAGCTTTCGAGGGTGACACGAATCGCCTCCGCAATCGGCGTCTCCTTGAACCCTGGGAGCGTCCTCCGCAGCTTCGAGCCATCGAGAATCACGCTCTGGTCAAAGAGGTAACGCAGTTCAATCAGTTCACGGACCACTGAGTCAAACATGGCCGCCAGCTTGACGGCTGACCACGGCAGCACTCGAATGGCCAGGTCCGTATGCCCTGCTTGTTCCGCAACCTGTTCCAGAAATTCCCGTTGGGGGCTGGCGATGGTGCCGCCAAAGTTGAAAACATCATAAGCGTTCAGCATCTCCCCGATGTCCAGCAAGTCCAGTGCCGCGCGCGCCAGGTCGGGCACATATGCCCATTGGTGGGCTGCCTCGAGATTGCCCAGCACCCGCATCGGTTTCCCAACGGCTGCATTCTCAAAGATGGGGTCTGTCAGGCCGTTGCGCACGGTGGGGCCAAAGTAGTCACCGGCCCTCACGACAATCACCCGCCTGAGGGAGTCGTCCTCAGTGGCGTGGAGCAGGGAGTTTTCCAGCCTGACACGCAGCTCGCCCTTATGTCCCGCTGGCTCATTCGGGGCGTCTTCGGCCAACGGTCCGCTGGTTTGAGCTCCCAGCCCGTAGACGTTGCCCGGGAACAGTATGGTGGTCTTGGAGGAGCGTGCAGCGGCAATAACGTTGGCCGTGGCCCGCTCCATATTCGGCACCCACTTGGGATAGGGGTAATTGATGGCATGAACGATGGCGCCGCACCCTTCGGCTGCATCCAGCAAGGCGCGCCGGTCCTGCACATCGCCTTGGATGAGTTCCAAGCCTGGAGCTTTTCCCAACAGCTTCGAGGCTCTATCAAGGTTGCGGACCAGGCAGCGCACCGGCTTGCCCCGCCGCACCAATTCCTGCACGACGGCCCGGCCAAAACTGCCGGTTCCGTCAAGAATGAGACTTGAAGCGCTCAATCCTGATGCATTTCAGCTTGAGGATGACTCATCCGGGCAGCCAGGCAATGATTGGCACCCTGCGAATTCCCGCACGGAGTTTTAAATCCACGGCATATCGTGGGTTGACAGGCTGAAACCCGCTCGTCGTGCGGCATTCCGCCAAAGGCTACTTGCGCCGCGCGGGCGGAAGGCCTGGTTCCGTCATACGGTGGGGGTCAAGAATCTCATTTAGTTCTTTTTCGCTAAGGACCTTATCTTCAAGGCACACCTCAGGAATGGTCTTTCCGGTTTTCAGGGATTTCTTGACCACTTCAGCCGCCCGCGAATACCCGATCACGGGATTCAGCGCCGTGGCAATCGATGGCGACAGGTAGGCGTAGCGCTCACAGACCTCGCGATTGGCCCGGATGCCTTCAACACAACGCGTTGCCACAACGTGGCAGGTATTCTTCAGGATTTCGGTTGCGTGCAGCACGTTCCAGATCATGGCCGGCATCATCACATTCAGCTCCAGTTGCCCGGCCTGGACCGCCAACGCAACCACCGTGTCGCATCCCATCACCTGGAACGCCACCATATCGAGCAGTTCGCCCATCACAGGATTTACCTTGCCCGGCATGATGCTGGAGCCCGGTTGCAGCGCCGGCAGCACGATCTCGTTGAAACCGGTCAGGGGGCCGCTGGTCAACAGCCGCAGGTCGTTGCCGATGCGGATCAGTTCCAGCGCCAGATTGCGTAAGCCGCCGGAAACCGCCGCCAGCGGGAATTGCGATTGCATAGCGGCGCGAAGATCTGGCGCCGGATGAAGGGGCAAACCGGTGAGGGCGCAAAGACGCTTCACAACCAGGCGAGGATACCTGGGGTGGGCATTCAGGCCCGTCCCCACGGCGCTGCCGCCAATGCCCAAGTCGGCAAGCGGCCCAGCATTCTGGCGGATGTGCTCGCGAAGCTGTTGAAGCGCCACCGCATAGGCGGTAAATTCCTGGCCCAAGCGCACAGGGACAGCGTCCTGAAGATGCGTGCGGCCGCTCTTAAGAATCTTGTCAAACTCTCGGCCCTTCTTGCGGAAAGCGATCTCCAGCTCTTTCAGCGCGGGATAAAACTCTTCCAGCAGGAGCAGGGAAGCCAGACGCATCGCCGTGGGAAATGTGTCGTTGGTCGACTGGCCGAAATTGACATGGTCATTTGGATGGACAATGGAATAATTGCCAAGCTTGCTCAATCGCTTCCCGCTCAGGTACCAGATGGCGCGGTTGGCAATCACTTCATTGACATTCATGTGGAAGCTGACGCCGGCGCCGGCCTGGTAAACATCCACCACAAAGTGCTCGTTCAGGCGGCCGGAAGCCACGTCCGCTGCGGCCTGCACGACTGCACGACCCACCCGCTGCGGAATCATCTTCAATTGAAGATTGGTTTCCGCGCAAGCCTGTTTCAGCAGGCCGTACGCTTTGATCAGGACCCGGTGTGCCCGGATGCCGCTGATGGGATAATTCGCAACGGCCCGGGCCGTCTGAGCGCCGTAATATGCATGGGCGGGAACTTGCACGTCGCCAAGGGAATCGTGTTCTGTTCGTGTTTGCATGAAATGATTTTAACTGAAAATCAGGGAGATGAACTCGCGCCTTCCCAAAAATCGGCCGATAGATCCAATAAGTATTGGACCCTATGGACCATAGGGTGTTCGCCCTCTGGACGTTGCAGCAGGCGTGAGCTACACTTCTGGCTGGGGTCGTTCGTTTTTTCTTTGTAAGTGAACGGCACTTTGATACAATGGGCCAGTTAGATGGCCTAAAAACCTCCAGGCCATCGGGCCGGAAGTCAAGACGGCAGCCAGAAGTTTCGGGCGATGATATTCAGGTGGGGAGGCACCAATGGCGGCCGAACTCCTGCGCCAGGGAGCGCAAGCCGCCCCACAAGTTTATGTAATTGAGGGAGCTAGAGCCAACGGCAGCATTCCGCTGCGGGCGGAGCTTGCAGGCTTTGTCATCCGGCGATCGCAGGATGTCACGTGAAAGAGCAGCTTGAGCAGGTGATTCGTGGTAGTTAAATTCCGATAGAGTCCAGGGACTTAGGGGGTTGGATGAGGTCGCGGAGTTGGTCATGCAGGCTTTACAGCGGTATCGGATTAAATCAGGAACGGCGCCCCGTGGCGATGGTGGCGTGGCTCGCACTGGCGGCGATTTTCATGGCCGCAACGGCTCCGGCCGCCTACGCCCGAGTCCACGCATCAATCCTGGTGGACGTGCAGACGGGCACTGTCCTTGAAACCCAGAACCCGGACGATTTGTGCTACCCCGCATCACTCACCAAGTTGATGACGTTGTACCTGACCTTCCAGCAGTTGAGCTCAGGCAAGATGACCCTGGATCAGGAGTTGCCCGTTTCGTCGCACGCTGCGGCGCAGCAGCCCACTAAACTTTACTTGACTCCAGGCGAGGAGATTACCGTCCGCTCTGCAATCCTGGCCATCACCACGCGGTCAGCCAACGATGCCGCCGTCGTGCTGGCAGAAGCCATTGGCGGCACCGAATGGAATTTCGCGCACTTGATGACCGTTGAGGCCCGCGAACTGGGCATGACGCATACCACCTTCCGCAACGCATCCGGTTTACCCAATATCTCTCAAATGACAACTGCGCGCGATATGTCAAAGCTGGCTCTCGCCATTATGCACAAGTATCCGCAGTACTATCACTTCTTCAAGGCAAGGAGCTTTACCTTCCGAGGGAAGACCATTAACGGCCATGACCACCTTCTGTCTCGGTACCCTGGGGTTGACGGGCTGAAAACCGGATATACGATGGCCTCCGGCTTTAATATTGTGACCTCTGCGGTCCGCGATGACCAGCGGCTGCTTGGTGTCGTTATGGGAGGAAGAACGGCAAGCGCCCGCGACCACCGCATGATGGCGCTTCTTAACAATGGTTTTGCGCAGGTTCGCAGGACAACCCTCGCCGCTGAAACTCGCCACGCTGAAGCGGCCCAGGCGCCTGTAGCACAGTACAAGAAGGTCTCCCTATCGGACACGGACACGCAAGAGGCTGAGAACTCAGACTCTGGCTGGCTCCTCCAGTTCAACGGCAAATTCCGAACCGCCAGAGAAGCTCGCACTGCACTCAGGAGCGCCCGCCGGTCGGTCCCGGAGTTCCTCAGACTGGCAAAGCCCGTGGTCGTAAGGCTCCGTCGCGGGCGTTACCTGGCAAGGCTCACCGGCCTGGATGAAACCACGGCAATAGAAGCCTCCCAGGCCCTGAAACACCGCAAATTTACCTGCAACGCCTACCAGATCCGCGGTTCCGGGCTCGTACTGGCTTCCGCTACACGCCGCTAAAACACTTCTTCCGCAAAATATAGGACCAGGCTACCGAGAGCCAGCCTCCGTCAGATCATCCTGAGACCTTCAACCTCAGTCTGCCAACAATCCTGCAACAAATCAGATAAGTTACCTTAAATACTCCGCCTAAGTATATGTTTTACAGGCTTCTTATCAAACAAGACTTAAGATTCAAAGGCTGTTTCCTGTCGAGAGAAGCTTATACGCCCGGCAAAACGGAGAACAGCAACCCGAATCCGGAGCTTGCCGGCCTATCTCGCAGCACCCAAATATTGTGTCTGATAAGGTATGTTATGTTAACTAACGGGTGGGCCCAGCGCGGCCGCGGCCAACCCTTAAATCCTTTTAAATGTTACCTCGCTTCATTTCCGCCATCAGATGATCGCAGGAGCGCACACAAAGCGCCATGATCGTCAGAGTTGGATTCTGGCATGGGTTGGATGGAAATCCTGCTGCGTCGGTGACAAGCAGGTTTTTGACGTCATGTGATTGTTGGAACTGATTGAGGACTGAGGCCCTGGCATTCGTCCCCATTCGCGCAACGCCGACCTCGTGCCTGACGCGGCCCGGTGGGTATCGTGTGATTTGCGGCTGGATGTTTTGTGCGCCCGCAGCTTCCAGCATTTCGGCGGCTGAGTCCGCGCCGTCCTGCAGCATTGCCGCTTCATTCTCGCCGTGCGTCACATGGAAGCGCAGCACCGGAACGCCGTATGTATCTTTGACGTGTGGGTCGATATCTGCAAAGTTGTCCCAGCGTCCCAGGACCTCTCCGAACATGGAGATGCTCACCGTATTCAATCCCTTGCGGAACTCCTGCTTATAATCGTCTCCGAAGCCGGCGGCGTTTGGATTGAATTGAGCGCCCCCGCCGCCTTCGTATCCGTACCCTCGAATGAAGTGTTTGCTCCTGGGGCCGTCTGGGAGGTTTCTGAACCTGGGCACATAGATCCCGCACGGCCGGTTGGGTCCGTTGATGGTCGGCCTGGCCGCCAGATCCGGAAACTCTCCGCTGGCGCCGCCGCCCGCGACGTGGTCCATCAGGTAGTGCCCCAGGACGCCGCTGGAGTTGGCCAGGCCGTTGGGGTATTGCCGGTTGGCAGAGTTCAGAAGGATCCTCAGTGACTCATACGTCTGCGCGCAAAGCAGCACGGTGCGGCCGAAGACTTCCCGGGGCTGTCGCGTGTTGCGGTCGATATAAAGGATCCCGGTGGCCCGGTTGCGGTCGGAATCCATGAGCACCTTGAAGGCCATGGCGTTCGGGACATAGGTGCAGTTGCCTGTCTTGAGCGCGTCGGGCACGGTTGTGAATGAGGAGTTGAAGTAGGAATGGGTGACGCAGCCGCGCTCGCATGGTCCGCAATAGTGGCAAGCCGCACGGCCATTCAGGGGCTGGGTCAGGTTGGCATTGCGGCCGGGCGTGACCGTTCTTCCTAGCCTAGCTTTGGCTCTTTCCCGGAACCGGGCTTCGGCGCAGGTGAGCGCCATGGGCGGCTGGAAGGCGCCATCCGGGATGACGGGGTTCCCTTCCGCCTGGCCCGCAATGCCGACGTACCGCTCGACGATGTCGTAATACGGCGCGAGGTCCTTGTAACTGAGCGGCCAGTCGACGCCGTAGCCGTCATGTGATGCCGCCTTGAAGTCCAGGTCACTGTAGCGCAGGCTCAGCCGCCCCCAGACGTTCGTGCGCCCGCCGCCAATCCGCAGCCGTCCGCCCCAGGTGAACGGCATGCCTGGATAGGTGGTGAAAGGTTCGTCCAGATCGTTTGCGTACCAGTGATAGTTGGTTTCTGAGCAGTCGTAGAATTGCCCCTGGATAGGGCGCGTCTTCAGGATGACTTCCCGCGCCATGTCGCGGTACTTCATCTGGTACGGCGCAATGTGCTCGGTAAAGTTCTCGTCCTTCTGCGGCGGGCCCGCGTCAAGAAGGGCCACCTTCAGCCCGGCCTCTGCCAGGCGTTTGACGGCCCAGCCGCCCGAGGCTCCCGAACCCACCACCACGGCATCAAATGTCTGCTTACGCGAATTCGGCACGATAGTCGCCGCATCCTCCTGCCCTGTGGAACCGGTTATTTCTTCCCTTCCCAGGCTCCCTTTTTCTGGCCGTCGACCAGCCACTCGCCCGCCAGCTTTCCGCTGTCGAGTGTGGCGTTCAGCGCGTAGTTATGCTCGTCGGCATCGATGGTAATCTTCAACTGGTTGTCCGCGAAAGTCACGCTGCTCAGGTCGGCGTCGCCCTGCGGGGCTGAAACCGATCCTGTATAGCCATCGCTCGATTGCTCAAGAGAAAGCGTAAACGCCACGTCGCCGTTTTCACCGCCGTGCGCGACGCAAGTCCACGTGCCCACAATCGGACTGCTATCAGTTTTGCTCTGCCCGAACAAAGTGACGCCCAGGGCCAGGATACACAAAGCTGAAACGACCGCAAAACGTCTCATCGGACCTCCTTGTTGTAAAGCGAAAACATCAGGTTTCCCGTGGCCATAGCATACTACAAAAAAGCCCGCGAAGCGTACGGCAAGGCGGGTAGAAATGAAAAATTTTGCCACGCAGGAAGCGAGCCGCCTGGGACTCGATCAGGCGCGCAGAATAGGCCCGTCCGGCACCATGAGTTTTGGTTCTTCTCCGGCAAGCTGACCCGCCCCCGAAATCCGCGGGTCCCTTTCGGGTTCGTTTTTTTCACGGTCTGATTCTAAAGGACTTCTCG
>DASSJE010000495.1:0-10885 GCA_035691365.1 Terriglobia bacterium | reverse complement strand
CCTGCTGGCCGCCCCGAACGCCCTCTTGGCCACGGATGGTCCGCCGCCTCCCCAGCTTCAGGAATTGGATAGCAGATCCGCAGCCAAGCTTCTGATTCACGTGGAAAAGCCGGATTATCCGCCAATCGCCAGGGTGAATTTTATCCGGGGAAGCGTCAAGCTGAAAGTCGAGGTCACATCAAAGGGACAGGTTTCTCAAGTACATGTAATTGAAGGCGAGCCGATCCTAGCGGTTGCTGCTCTCAATTCCGTTCGGAAGTGGCTCTATCGGCCCTATATCTCAAAGGAAGGGCCAGTACCGTTCGGCAGCTTCGTGATCGTAAAGTTTGACCTGCATCCACAGTCTTCCAAAGGACGTCTGCCCGACGGCGCTGACGATTACCTGGAAAAACAGGTCCACCCGCCGGAAGTTATCACCAGGCCCCGGCAGGACCCGTCCGCCGGAGGCGTCCAGATGAAAGTGCTGGTGGGTTCCGACGGAGAGGTGATGGATGCAACTGCTATAAAAGCCCGGGAGGAGGAAATTGCTCTGGCGCGGAAGAGCCTTCAGTCCTGGAAGTTCAAGCCGGCGCAATGGGGGACCCTTGCAGTCCCATGGTATGTCACGGTTACAGTTCCGCTTCCCTACGCAGCGGCGGCCCAGATGACAAATTCAGCCAGGCATTAACCCTGCGCCCAGGAAATTGCTGAGCGCGCGCACCGGGCTTGGGAAGGCAGGAAGTTTTGAAAGATGCACTCAGGTTGACGAAATGGGCCGCGATACTGGCCGCCCTGGTTCTCGTTGTGCCGCAGGCCCGGGCCCGCCCGCGCGACCAGACACTTTTCAAGTATGTGGCCGGGACCGAATCCCTGCCCAAAGATTGCATGGGAGAACTTGAGGTCACCGATTCCCAACTGGTGTTCCGGTGCGCTGAAACATCCGTGAGCATTGCTTACGATGACATCACGGAAATGGAGTTCCAGCCCCAGGTCAGCAAGAAAATCCGCAAGATGAAACTGGGCTGGACCATCAAGCCCACCTCCAGCCGCGGCAAGCACAAAGGATTTTTCACCGTGCTCTACCGCACCGGCGGCCAGGCGCGCGCCATCGTTCTGCAGGTCCGGGACGAGACGATGCGCCCTTACATGGCAGAAATCGGCCTCCGAACGGGCCGTCCCATCGAAAGTCGGCAGGACTGAAGGCCCTCGCCTTGCCGGCGCATGCCCGCTACTGCTGGCCCTGGTAGAAATAGCCTCTGCGGGTGCGAATATCCAGCTTCATGTCTTTCCGATTGACCTTGACCTCGAGCTTGTGGAAACCGGTTTCAGAGAGGTTATTCGGGACATAAGTAAGCAGGTATTGGCTGTGGATATCCGCAGCGATCCGGCTCAGATGGTTCTGCAGCGCTTGCGAAGACCACTGGGAGAAAAAAACGCCTCCCGTGTAGGCGGCGAAGCGTTCTGCATCATTGGAAAAGATGATCGACTCCGGGGCACGGATGGCTGGCCGAATGGCTCCGGTAATCGGCACCGACACCCCAAATGTTCCCATGGAAGAGTCCGGCGTTGTGGCCTTTCCGGGCTGGGGCGGCGCGCCGGCGCCGCTGGCGTTTTGGGCGGAAGTCGGCGGGTTGAGAGGCTGCTTGTCGCGGGTGAGATATGACTTGCTCAGGCTGAGGCCGAGACCATATATTTCAACTTCTGCCGCAGCGGCCCGGCGGATAATCTCATTTTTTGACGTCTGACTGCCGGAATCATAACCGCTTGAAAAGACCACAATCACCCGGCGCTCGCCCTTGGGACGATGCTGCAGCAGGTTGATGCCCTGCATCAGGGCGTCATTCATTCGCGCTCTGTTGCCGTCCGGCAGAAGACGCTGGAGCGTTGCATCCAGTTCCGCTCCGGAGTTCGAAAAACCCTGGGCCACCTGGACTTCTGATCCAAACGTGATCACGGCAGCGTCACCTTTGGGCCCTAGCATTAACTCTGAAAACAGCGGGGAGAGTTTCTTGAGCTCACCCAGCAGAGGCGTTACGGAGTCACTGTCCTGGATCAGGATGACGGCAGCGATCTTGTGCGATTCGCGGGAGAACCCGCTGATTTGCTGGGGCTTGCCGTTATCAATAATTTCGAAATCATTTTCCTTCAGGTCGTAAACAAAATCTCCGGTGTGCTTGTCAATCACCGTCACGGGCGCGGTGACCAGGTTGGACTGGACCTGAATCTGAGCGCCACCGGGAATCTCATTCGTGTTCTCAACCGTGGGAGGCGCATCTGCGGACGACTTGGAGGGCGCAGTCTGGCCGGTCCCGCTCTGTGCCAGCGCCGGGGCGGAATACATAATGGCAAGCACACACCCGCTCAGGATGCTGGTCCAAACCGTTCGAGAGCAACATTTTCGCATGCGCATTCAGCTCCTCATTCCTCACTCATTATGATGTACCCAAACACCACGGGGTTACCACCTGTAGCGCATTTGGCTTGCCCCTTTGGGCAAAAGAAATCAGCCGGCCAGCCTCTGCCGCACGGCTTCATAGAGGACAATCCCCACCGCTACCGACACGTTCAGAGACTCCACGGGGCCGTGCAGGGGTATCCGGGAAAGCTGGTCGCAGCCTTCACGGACCAGCCGGTGAAGGCCATGGCCTTCACCGCCCATCACCAGAGCGCAGGGCTGCTTGTAATCCAGGCCCAGGTAGGACTTTTCCGCCCGCGCTTCGAACCCATAAATCCACATCCCCTGCTCCTTCATTTCCGCCAGCGCCCGCACAAGGTTCTTGACCCGGGCGATCCGGGCATGCTCGAGGGCTCCCGCAGCCGTTCGAGCCACCGCCGGCGACAGGCCCGCGGCGCGGCGTTCAGCTATCACAACACCGTTTGCCCCGCCGCCCACCGAAGTCCGCACAATCGCGCCCAGGTTGGCAGGGTCTTCGACGCCGTCCAGAACCACCAGCAATGCCGGGCTCTTGCTTGCGATGACAGCGTTCAGGTCCTCGTATGACCTGGAAGAACAGACTGCAACCACATCCTGATGATGGCCCGCTTGGGCCAGCCGATCGAGCGCCTGCCTCGGCGAAAATCGAAGCGGAATTTTTCGCGACCGGCACTCGTCCAAAATCTCCTGCAGGCGCCTGCCGCTTGCTCCTTCGCGAACCAGAACATGGTCGATGGTCCGCGAGCCGACCGCCTCCCTGACGGCGTTGATGCCGTAAACCACGTCAGACAATTCTGAACCCTGCTTTCTTTCCATGCGCCGATGCCTCGCCGCCCGCAAATGCGCGGCGCCCAGTGAGCTCCCATTGCCGCCCTGGCGGCACTCATCCGCAGAGAAAAAGATGAGCAGCGTTTGAAAATTCCAGCATGCGGGCAGCAACGCTTTGAACCGGCGGATCCAGACTTAATCTGGAACCCTTCTCAAAAATCGGGACCAGCTTTTCAAGTTCAGGCCCGGAATCGGCCGCCGTCAGCGCAACCCGAACGGGATGAAACAACTCCTTCCCTTTCGTCCCGGTCTCCTTCTGCACGGCCTTGAGAAGCTCCCGGAAGCGCGCATAGGTGAGCTCCTGCTCCTCAAAAATTTTGGAGGCCGCGCACTTCAGGACCTGGCGGGAGGCTGAATTGTCCGCCGGTCCCGCGGCGCCCAGCAATTCCGCAGCTTTCTGAGCGTCATACTCAAAAATCAGCCGGACGGCATCCGGAAGCTGGCTGAGATAGTCAATTTTGTTGATCACGGCGTCGACGACAAGTTCAAGCCATTCCATGACCAGCGCAGACACCGGCTGCGTCACCAGCCCGGCCTCCGCCAGGAAAGGGACCGCCATTCCCGCCAGTTTCGCGATCGGCAACTGTTTCAGGTAGTGCCGATTCAGCCAGTTCAGCTTCTCCTGATCAAACACCGCGGCGCTCTTGATGATGTGGTCCAGCGAAAACTGCCTGACAAGTTCTTCCGTGCTGAGAATTTCCGTCTTTCCGTCCGCGGGTGACCATCCCAGCAGCGTCAGGTAATTGCGCAACGCTTCAGGAAGAATGCCCAGGCCCCGAAAGCTTTCAAGCGAGGTCGCCCCGTGGCGTTTGGAAAGCCGCGACCGGTCGCCGCCCAGGATGCTGGAAAGATGGGCAAATTGCGGCGGCTCCCATCCAAAGGCCCGATAGATCGCGAGCTGGCGGGGCGTGTTGGAAATATGATCGTCACCGCGAATCACCTGCGTGATGTTCATCAGGTGGTCATCCACTACCACGGCGAAGTTATAGGCCGGCACCCCGCCCGATCGCACCAGGATAGGGTCTCCGATCACCTCGCCCGGGAAGCTGGTCTCACCGTGCACAAGGTCCTCCCACGCAAAAGCCCAGTCGGTAATCTTCAGCCGGATAGCGGCAGGCTCGCCAGCGTCAATCCTGCCCTCGGCATCCTCCCTGGGAATCTTCCGGCACCGGCCAGAGTATTGCGGCTGCCGCCCGGCCTTAAGCGCCTGCTGGCGTTCGGCTCCAAGCTGTTCGGGCGAGCAGAAACAGTAATAAGCGTGTCCCTTTTCTATCAGCTCCAGCGAATGCTTGCTGTAAAGTTCCTGCCGCTCTGATTGCCGATAGGCGCCGAACGGGCCTCCGCAGTCAGGCCCCTCATCCCAGTCCAGCCCAAACCATTTCAGGTCTTCCAGCAACTGCGTTTCGTAGCGCTGTTCCGACCTCTCGACGTCCGTATCTTCAATGCGAAGAACAAAAGCTCCCTTATGATGGCGCGCAAACAACCAGTTGAACAGGGCGGTGCGGGCGTTGCCTACGTGGACGTAACCCGTGGGGCTGGGCGCAAAACGAACACGTATCTTTTCCTTATTCATTGAATTGAAACCTTCCTTCGAAAACTAACATACGCAGGCAAACCTGTACAGCCTGCCGGGACATGAAGGGGCCTGCGCAGGAGCCCGCAACACTTTGAATTTTGAACCAGAATCCATGCCATCAATCGCAAATTACTTCTTGCCAAACATTGACCAAGCAGTACGGATTGACAGTTTGGCCTATATAAGTCATTGTTACCTTGCGCTTGGATTTCGTGCGATCGGAGGGGACCAACCGTGCGAGACGCTAACCAACCCTTTGCCTTTGAAGAGGTTAAAGGGCGTCTTCCAGTGTGTTCGACTTTACTGACGGAATCGCCAGAAGAAAAGACCCGCCATCTGGCGTTTGTTTTAGCACTTACAGAGACAGGTGGAAGGTTCAGTTCCCGGAAGAGAGTCGTTCCGGGTGAGCCCGTGAGCGTCATTCTGCACCCGGATCTGCGGTACGCGATCCGCGGCCGTGTCACTTGGACGCGCCAGATGCGGGATGAGGTGAACATCAATTTCGGCGTTGTCTTTGAAGAAAAGATTCCGGAATCCCTGTGGGAAATCCTCGGGGAAACGGCAGTTGCATAAGGTTTGATGAGCGATTGTTCCTGACCATCAATCCTGGCACGTTGCAATAGTCTGCGGGTGGTGGGATTATTTTGCTGCACGTATTCATCTAAATGAGGGGATACGTGTTTCCGCTCCGTGGGTTCAGCACAGCGGCTGCGGCGTATTAAGCTTTGTTGAGGTTTCCCTTCCCCGCGCCAGCCCTGCGGCGGCGAGCACCCAACCTGATAATGATAACGCATCTCCCATTCAGTGTTTGAGGGCCTGCTGCAAATCCGCCAGCCAGGTGGAAAGATGATTGAGGCTGGGACGGTGGGTGCGGTCCACTTCAAGCGGGGTAATGGAAACCTCGTGCGCAAAAATGGCTGCATAATCAGAATCCGGCTCAACCCGGCGGTGGGGCAGCGTCTCATCCAGCCAGTAGTAGGACTTTCCGCGCGGATCTTTGTTTTCATGAACCATATTCTGTGAGATCTTCCGGCTCTGGCAGGTTATCCGCACTCCACGAATCTCGTGCCTGGGAACGTTCACATTCAGTGCGACACCCGGCGGAAGCCCTTCCTCCAGAATCCTCCGGGCAAGTTGGAACGCAACTCCAGATGCCCCGCTGAAGTCCTCCGGGTTGCGGCCGACCAGCGAGATGGCGAATGACGCAACGCCGTGGAGCGCCGCTTCCTGAGCGGCTGCCACCGTCCCGGAATAAATCAGGTTCTCGCCAAGATTCCCTCCCGCATTAATGCCGGAAACCACCAGGTGCGGTTTCTCCGGAAGCATCTGATAGATGGCCAGGATCACCGTATCCGCCGGCGTACCGCCCACGGCGAAATGGTGCTCGTCCAGCGCCTTCACTCGCAGCGGCTGATGAAGGGTGAGTGCCTGGCTGGAACCGCTTCGTTCGCCGTCCGGCGCAATCACCGTCACCTCGCCCAGCGGCCGCAAAGCGCTCTCCAGGGCCACCAGGCCGGGCGCGCCGATGCCGTCGTCATTCGTCAGCAGGATTCTCTTCGTTTCCATGGAAGGTTCCGGGAAGCATGGGGAAGGTTGACTCAAACTCACGGTCCGTGCTTCGCCTGAAGAACTGAAAAGTCTAACATGTTTTCCCATGCGCCGCCTCTTCCCGGCTCCCAATTGTTCCGTCGATTTTTCACTGCCGCCGATCCTGGGTTCAAGTCGATGTTTTCTCCGATAAAAATGATGAAGCTGGCCGAGGCTTTGCGCTTCTGACTGGAAACTCCTGGCTGTTCCCCATATAATCCTGCGCATGACACAAGACCCAAAGACATCAAATGCCAGTAATCGTTTTCTACTTACCGGGGCCAAGGGCTTCATAGGTTCATGGATTGTTCGCAAGCTCATTGAGCGCGGCGATGAGCCGTGGATTTACGATCTCGACACCAAATCCCATCGTCTCCAACAACTACTGACCGGAGAACAACTGGGACGCATCCATTTTGTGCAGGGAGATATTTCCAGCTTTGATGAGCTGGACCGCGCCGTCGCGGAAAACGGAATTACCCACCTGCTCCACCTGGCCGCGCTGCAGGTCCCAATGTGCGCTGCTGATCCACGGCTGGGAGCACAGGTTAATGTTCTGGGGACCGTCAACGCGTTTGAGGTTGTCCGGAAGCGGCGCGACCAGATCAAGCGCATCGTCTATGCAAGCTCGGTGGCCGTTTTCGGTCCTGAGGAATTTTACGGGCACGGGAAAGTGCCGGAGGGCGCCCCCTTGCAACCCAACACTCACTACGGAGTATTCAAGCAGGCCAACGAGGGCAACGCCCGTGTTTATTTCCTGAGCGACCGCATATCGAGCATTGGCTTGCGGCCGGGAACCGTCTACGGCGTGGGCCGCGACCAGGGGATCACCTCCGGACCCACCAAGGCCATCAAGGCCACCATCGTGGGGCGTCCTTACACGATCCGCTTTACGGGCGGATTTGACATGCAGTACGCCCAGGACACGGCGGAAATTTTTCTGCGCTGCGCGGAAGCCCCCATCGAGGGCGCGAAAGCCTACACCTTGCGGGGCGCGGTGATCCAGATCGACGAGTTTCTCGCCACGCTGAACCGCCTGCTCCCTGGGTCCAGGAGCTTGATTCGCGCCGAAGGAAAACCCATCCCAATCGCTTACAATTTTGACGACAGCGCCCTGCGGCGCGATATCGGCGAGATTCCCCGTACCCACCTCGAAGACGGCATTCGCCAAACGGCAGAGATTTTTGAACGCCTCCGCAAAGAGGGGGAAATCGATATCAGCGACCTTGAAGCGTGAGGTGGAGATGAAAGCAGCCGTCCTCGAGGATGTTGAAAAATTGGTGGTGAGGCAGATCCCTGATCCCGCGCCTGCCCCCAATGAGGTAGTGCTTCGGGTGAAATCGGTGGGCGTCTGCGGCACCGACCTGCATATTTTTCGCGGCCACGGGAATTACAACCTGGATTCCCAGGGACGGCACATTCCGCTTACCGAGCAGCCGCAGGTCCTGGGCCACGAATTCAGCGGCGAAGTCGTGGAAGCCGGGAAGGAGGTCACCGACCTGAAAGTGGGCGACCGGGTCCTCTGCGATCAGGGCATCAATTGTGTCAGCCGCGGCAAAGAACCTCTCTGCCCTTACTGCGCCACGGGAGATTCGCACCAGTGCGAAACCTACGGCGAGCACGGCATTACCGGGTTGCAGGGGGCCCTCGCGGAATATATCGCCATGCCTGCGGCCAATTGCCTGGCTTTGCCGCCTGAGATGCCCTTGGACCTGGCGGCGCTGGTTGAGCCGGTGGGATGCGTGCTGCACGCAAGCCATCGGGCTGATCAGGCAAACGCCCGCTATTCCCTGAACGGCAACGAGCGCATCGGGAACGTCCTGATCTGCGGTGCGGGGCCGGCCGGCATCTACTTCTTGCAATACCTGCGGAACGTGATGCACTTTGAGGGCCCCATCCTGATCAGCGACGTTCGCGAAATCAATCTCGAGCTGGCGGAAAAATTTGGAGGAACTCCTGTCAACGTGGGGCGGCAGGATTTGCGGGAAGCCGTTGATGAGCTGACCCACGGCGGGAAAATCCATTACCTGATTGAAGCCTGCGGAAACTCGGCTATCTTTGAGCAGATGCCGGGCCTGATTCGCAAGCAGGCTACGGTGCTGCTCTACGGCCATGGCCACCAGGGACGTGATATCAGCCTGATGGGAAACATCCTGTTTTTGGAACCGATCCTCGTCGCCGCGGTCGGCGCATCCGGCGGGTTTGACCCCGACGGGCGGCCCACAACCTATCGGCGGGCGCGCGAGCTGGTGAACTCGCGCACCATCAAGGTAGAGCCGCTGGTAACCCATCGCTATAACACTCTGGAAGAGGTCCCGCGCGCCTTCGAGCAGGATTTCAGGCGCCAGGATTACATCAAGGGAATTCTGACCATCGAATAGCGCCGGGCCTGCCGGGCCGCACGCGCGATCGCACGTTGTACGGTCCCAATGCAGTTCCACCCATGGCTTGCCGGCCGCGAGCCGGCTGTAAAAAAGGATTGCGGGGAGGAAGGAACCCTATGGATGCATGGCTGGGTTTCTCGCTGGTGGTCGTTGGCGGAATCATGCAGGGCACTTACTTTTTGGGCCTCAAGTACGTCGAGCCCTGGAAGTGGGAAAATATCTGGGCGCTTTACGCCGTGATATCTCTCATTGCGCTACCGGCCGGCCTGGCGCTGGCCACTGTACCCCATCTCTCGGAAATGCTGTCACGCGCTCCGGCTTCAGCGCTCGCGATGGTCTTTCTTTACGGCGCCGGATGGGGAATCGGTTCAGTGCTGGCGGGGTTGGGCGTCGACAAGATGGGCATGGCGATGGGAGTTGCCGTGCTGATTGGGGTCACGGCCGCCATCGGCACCTTTGTCCCGCTAGTGGTGAATACTCCTCAGATGATCTTTACGGGCAAGGGGCTGCTGGTCATCCTCTCCGTGGCTGCGCTGCTTCTGGGAGTGGGGCTCGCCGCCGTCGCGGGCAAGAAGCGCGACGCCAGCCTGGCGGACGGGCCAGCGCCTGTTAAAAAAGGGCAGTTCGGCGCGGGACTGGCCATCTGCATTTTCAGTGGTATCTTTTCGGCCATGCTCAACATGGCGTTTGCCTTCAGCCAGCCGGTGGTGAAAGCCGGAATCGAAACCGGCGCCGGCAACTTTGGAGCGCTGAACGCCGTGTGGATGGTGGCGCTCGGCGGAGGCTTTATCGCCAACGCGGCATATACCGGCTATCTCCTTTTTCGCAACAGGACCTGGGCCAAATTCACTCTGCCCGGGACCGGCAAGGGCTGGGCCATTGGCCTGGCCATGGCCATCCTGTGGACCGGCGGAGTCGTACTTTACGGACGCGGCGCTGCGTCGATGGGGCAGATCGGGGCCGTCATCGGCTGGCCGCTCTTTATGGCCGTCATTATTTTCGTTTCCACCATCTGGGGATTCGCGAGCGGCGAGTGGAAAGGTTCGGGCCGCCAGGCCAAGGGGTATATGGTGGCCGGCATGGTGGTGCTGCTGGTCGCCTCCGCGCTGGTGGGACTTGCAAACAGGATGTAAGCAGGGGCACAGAGATTCTACCGGATGCCTTCCCCCCTCCCGCCAGCGAACCCAGCCTGTGCTGATCCGGATGTTTACTCTGGTACCGGCGCTTCCTCCGGCAGCAGTCCTTTCGCCCGCAAATCGGCCCAGAAGTCGCCCGGAATAGGATGGCTGATCAGGCTGAAGTTTTCTTCCAGTTCAACCACCGAGCGCGCCCCCGGAATCACTGAAGCCACTGCTGGATGCGCCAGCGGAAACTGCAATGCGGCGGCTTTCATGGGCACGTGGTGCCGCTTGCAAACCTCTTCCACTTTTCGAACTTTTTCCAGAATCTCAGGCGGCGCGTCAGCATAATTGTATTTTGCGCCCGGCCTGGCGCCGGTGGCCAGGATGCCGCTGTTGTAAGGCCCGCCGATGATGATGCTGATCTTCTTCTCGACGCAAAGCGGCAGCAACTCTTTCAGCCCGGTGTGGTCGATCAGGCTGTAGCGGCCTGCCAGCAGGAAGCAATCAAAATTGCCCTCGCGCGCGAAGCGGGCAGGCATCTCCGCCTGGTTCATACCGGCTCCCACCGCCTTGATTTTCCCTTCCCTGCGAAGCTGGTCGAGCGCGGGATAGGCGCCCTTGATGGCCTGGTCATGATGGTTGTCAGCGTCATGGATGTGCAGGATATCGATGCGGTCGATCTGCAGGCGAGCGAGACTTTCATGAAACGACCGCATCGTTCCCTCGTAACTGAAATCGAACACCAGCTTGAAAGGAGCGGGGTTGTCGAATTCGTCTTTCTCGAGCGTGCCCGGCTTGACCGGGTCGAGCACCCGCCCTACCTTGGTGGCCAGCACGCGCGAATCCGGCGAGGCATAGGCAAGCCCCTGTCCCATCCACTTTTCGCTCTTGCCGTGCCCGTATAGAGGCGCGGTATCAAAAAAGTTGATACCCAATTCCAACCCACGCCGGATGGTGGCCACGGCAATCTCGCGCT
>DASSJE010000494.1:0-18537 GCA_035691365.1 Terriglobia bacterium | reverse complement strand
GCTGGAAGGCAATCACGTCAAGCCGGATTATCGCGGGATTCCCACAGTTGCCTTTACAACGCCGCCGGTGGCGTCCGTGGGGCTGTCCGAAAAGGCCGCGCGAGAGAGCGGGCTGAAATTTAAGGTGAACCACGCAGATACGAGTGGCTGGTATTCTTCCCGGCGGATTGCCGAAACCTGTTCAGGCTTCAAAGTTCTGATTGAAGAGGAGAGCGGCCTCTTACTGGGCGCACACCTGCTGGGCCCGCACGCGGAAGAGATCATCAATCTTTTTGCCCTGGCGATCAGGTCGAACATCAGCGCGCGCGAATTGAAGCAGACGATCTTTTCTTACCCCACGCACGCCTCAGACATTCAATACATGCTTTAGTAGCCTCACGAACGGCATGGGCGCGGCAAACGCGGCTAGGCACCCTCAGTCGGCCAGGTGCCTGGCGCGGAGAAACTTCTGTACCACAGCCTTCGTGTCGCGGTGCTGCGCGACAACTTCGTAGTTCATGTGGCGCATGTCGTCGCCGGAGATTTTCCCGGCCAGTTGCTCCAGGGCAGCGTAAACGGCAGGATGCTCTGAAAGGGTTTTGGTGCGAACAATAGGGACTGCCTCATAGGGCGGGAAATAATGCTTGTCGTCCTGCAGCACGACGAAATCCTGGGCTTCGAGCTGCGCATCAGTAGAATTGCCGGCCACCACATCCACCTGCTTGTCGAGAAGAGCGCGATAGAGTAATCCGAGGTCCATAATCCTGGGCGGCGCTCCGAACTTCAGGTGATAGGTCTTAACCAGCCCATTGTAGCCGTCCTCCCGCTCCATGAATTCGTAGCCAAATCCCGGCCGCCAGTGGCGAGCATAGGGCATAGCTTGTGAAATGGTCCGGATGTGGTCCTTCTTCGCCGTCTCGCCCCGAACCACCAGGACAAACGTGTCGTTGAAGCCCAGCGGAGGCATTACGTCGAGGTTGAAACGCGTGGCGTACAACTCTTTGACCCGATTGTAAACGTCCGCAGCATCGTGCTCGACAGGCTGCTTCAGGATGCCCGCCAGCGCGGTCCCGGTGTATTCAACGTACATATCGATGCGCCCGGCCAGCAGGGCCTGGTGGCAGATATACGTCCCGCCCAGATAGAATCGGCGTTCCACCTGCATTCCGGTTTGATAGTGAAGGTATTGGGCCAGCACCTCACCCAGGATCACCTGCTCCGTAAAGTTCTTGGAGCCCACCACGATCACTTGGTTTCGCGGCGCCCCGCAGGAACTGAGCAGGATGGCCAGCAGAATTGTCGAGAATACTTTTGTCATGATTTTGCCGAAGGAACCAGATGGCGTCCGGCCCAGCCCAGCAGGAAATCGGCCAGGAGCGCCATCAGCGCCGCCGGAATGGCTCCGGCCAGGATCACGCGATTATCCACCATCGCCAACCCCCGGAAGATAAATTCACCCAGGCCGCCAGAGCCAATCGCCGCGGCAATGGTAGCCACGCCCACCGTAATCACTGTGGCCACTCGAATTCCCGCAAGGATGAAACCCAGCGCAAGCGGCAGTTCAACGTGCCACAGCAGTTGCCAGTCCGTCAAGCCCACGCCGCGTGCAGCCTCACGCACTGCAGGATCAACACCCATAATGCCGGTGTAGGTGTTGCGGATCACCGGCAGCAGCGCGTACCCCGTGAGGGCTGCGATGGCCAGCCGGTCAGCCCGCGCGCCCAGCCAGGGCATCGGCATAAGGAACCCGAAAAGCGCGAGGCTGGGAATCGTCTGGATGACGTTGGCGCCGCCCAGGATGGGCTTGTTGAGTGAAGCGCGGCGGGTGATGAGGATTCCGAGCGGAACGCCGATTGCCACAGCCAGCAGCATCGAGAGGCCCACCAGCCAGCAATGCTCCAGCGTCAGTGTCCAGATTTCGGCGCGATTTCCGTAAAAAAATTCCAGCAAGCTCATGAACCACTCCCCTTTGTTCCGGCTGTGTTGCTTTCCGCGTTGGCCGCCGGACCGGCGGCATGCAGCACGCTGAGGTAGGCGTTCACCGTGGGATCCGTGGAGTTCAGAAATTCCGCCTGTGAATAGGTTCCCACCAGTTGGCCGGCTTCAAGCAGTGCGATGCGCGTGCCCACGGCCAACGCCTCATGAATGTCGTGTGTGACAAAAACGATGGTCTTGCGCAAGCGCTGTTGCAGGGCCAGAAATTCCTTTTGAATTTCGGCACGTGTCAGAGGATCGAGCGCGCCGAACGGTTCGTCCATCAGAAGAATCGGTGGATCGGCGGCCAGCGCCCGCGCCACACCCACGCGCTGCCGCTGGCCTCCGGAAAGTTCGCGGGGATAGCGGCGGCGGAACGTCGCGGGATCAAGCGCGACCATTTCAAGAAGCTTATCCACGCGCTGCCGGGTCCTTTCCGGCGTCCAACCCTCCAGCCGCGGAAGCAGGCCAATGTTGCGTTCAATCGTTAAGTGGGGAAGCAGCCCGACTTCCTGAATAACGTAACCGATTCCGCGCCGCAACCGGATGGGGTCCCACTCCAGCACGGACCTGCCCTCCACCAGCACCTCGCCCTGCGTGGGATCGATCAGCCGGTTGATCATCTTCAGCGTTGTCGTCTTGCCGCTCCCGCTGCGGCCCAACAGCACCAGCGTCTCCCCGGCTGCAACCGCCAGGTTCAGGTTGGAGAGTACCCCACGCTTTCCGTCGGGTGAGTAACACACATTGCGGAATTCAATCACCGTGTCGAGTTGTTCCTGTTGCGGCATTGCGGGGAACCCCAAAATGCACAGTGTGGGGATTCACAATTTTCTGAAAAGCACTCAAATCCCCGGTTTCAACTTGTTATTATCACAGCAGTATGGGGATGATCTCCCCAAAATCGTAAAAATTGCAACCTACCGCCCACAGTTTCATCTAACTCAGCACAAGGGGCAAAAACATGACCAAAACCCGGCAGAAGCTATCCCCGTCTCCGGACCTTCTGGCCAGACTTGATCGGGCCCGATCAGCAACCGACAGACTTTTTGAAATTCCTTTGCGCGAGGCCCTCTACGACCGTCCCATTCCGGAGCGGCACCGCATCGTCTTCTATATTGGACATCTGGAAGCGTTTGACTGGAACCTGCTTGGGAACTACGCGTATCAGGAAAAATCCTTTCATCCAGAGTTTGACAAGCTATTTGCTTTTGGCATTGACCCCGTTGGTGGCGGCCTGCCGAGTGATCAACCTTCAGATTGGCCCTCCCTCGAAGAAGTTCACGAATACAACAACCGTGTGCGCGAAAGACTGAATTCGCGGCTTAAGAACGAATCTCTGGCGGACAGCGGGGGCGCACTTTCGCAAGCCGGTGTCTATGTGAATGTCGCGCTCGAGCATCGCCTGATGCACGCCGAAACATTTGCTTACATGCTGCACCAGCTGCCTCTCCATCGCAAAGTAAAACAGACGCAAGTCAGCGTCCCTGCCGCACCCGTTGAAACCGGCAGAATGATCAAAATTCCGGCCGGAACCGCAACGCTGGGGCTGCCAAGGACTGGCAGCGTTTTTGGATGGGACAATGAATTTGAGATCAACACGACGCAGGTTCCCGCCTTTGCGATTGATGAATACAAAGTGACGAACGGAGAATTTCTGGAATTCATTCGCGAAGGCGGATACGAGTCACGAAGCCTGTGGGGCAATTCCGACTGGGAGTGGAAAGAACGGGAAAGAGTGTCCCATCCCGGTTTCTGGGTGCCGCGCAACGGCGACTGGAGCTACCGAACCATGTTCGCCGAGGTTCCCCTTCCGCTCGACTGGCCGGTTTATGTGAGCCAGGCAGAAGCCGTGGCCTATGCGCGATGGGCCGGCAAGCAATTGCCCACCGAGGCGCAGTTCCATCGCGCCGCCTACGGCACACCGGAAGGAAAAGAAACCGAGTATCCGTGGGGCGCCGACGCTGCCGAGGTGATTCGCGGCAATTTTGATTTCTGGAACTGGGACCCGACTCCCGTGCAGGCGCATCCCGCCGGCCGCAGTTCCTTCGGGGTGGCGGATTTGTTGGGCAACGGCTGGGAGTGGACCTCGACAGTCTTCCAGCCCTTCGTAGGCTTTGAACCTTTTCCTTTCTACCGCGGCTACTCCGCCAACTTTTTTGATGGCAAACATTACGTAATGAAGGGCGGGTCGTCGAGGACAGCGGCGTGCATGCTACGCCGGTCATTCCGGAACTGGTTTCAGGCACATTACCAGTATGCATATTCAGGGTTTCGCTGCGTCAGCAATTAGCCTTTCGCCAAAAGGACTGCTATGCCACAAGCCGCCACAGCCAGCCCAGTCATTGACTTTACCTCTCAATTTGCGGAAGAGGTGCGCGCGGGCCTCGAAAAGCCCGGACAAAAAGAACTTCCATCCAAATATTTTTACGACGCCGTCGGCTCCGCATTATTTGAAGTCATCAGCCTGCTGCCCGAATACGGGCTGACGCGCGCGGGCGAGCGCATCCTGCATCGGCATGTGGAAGAGATCACAGCGCGCGTCCCTTCCCCGGTTGTAGTAGCGGAGTTGGGCAGCGGCAGCGGCAAAAAAACCCGGCTGATCCTCGAGGCCATTGCGCGCCGGCAGCCCACAACCTACCATCCGATTGAAATCTCCCACACCGCTCTCTCGATGTGCGAGCGCGAGCTGAATCAAATCGATTCGGTCAGCATTTTGGGATTTGAAACCAGCTACCTGGACGGACTGCGCAAAGCCGCCGCGCGCCGAATTCCCGGCCAGCACCTGCTCGTGCTCTTCCTGGGCAGTTCCATCGGAAACTTTGAACGCGGCCCGGCAGAACAGTTCCTGCGGAGTATGCGCGAAATCCTGGCCCCGGACGATGCGCTCCTGCTGGCCACCGATCTTCTGAAACCGGTTGAGCAGTTGCTCGAGGCCTACGACGATCCTTTAGGTGTCACGGCAGCGTTCAACCTGAATCTGCTGGCGCGAATCAACTGCGAGCTTGGCGCGGATTTCGACCTTGCAAAATTCCGCCACCTCGCAAAATGGAACGAGCTTGAACGACGCATTGAAATGCACCTGGTTTCTACGGCCCAACAGACGGTCACCATTCGCAAAAGCAGGCTTCTGGTTCCGTTCGAGGAAGGCGAAAGCATCTGGACGGAAAGCTCGCACAAATACTCCGCCGAGGAAGTCATCGAGATGGGTTGCCGCACTGGGTTCCGGTGTGACGGGCAGTGGTTTGACCACGAATGGCCGTTTGCCCATAGTCTGCTGGTTCCCGCCTGACAAAAGAAAGGCACTTCCCTCCCCGCCTTCGCTGGTTCTCGTTTGATCCGCTTCGAAAGAATGATTTGCCGCAGAATTGCAGCAGGATTAGTCTAATGGATTCTGGCTTTTGTGAAACCAGGAGAACCAGTCTGCATTGTGGCCTCAGCGGCTGCTGCAAGATGCGCCGGGATTGTGTTTCAGACTGAGGGAGCCAACGATAAATATGAGGATGAGATCGCGTTTCCTGCATTTTTGTGCCGCCGGCGTGATGGCAACGATAGCTATGATCGCGCAGCCCTCTGCAAAATCAGCCCCGCGCCCTCAATCTGGCGAGCGTCTCTATCGAGTTGAGGGGGTTATCAAGGACCCGAGCGGTGCAGTTATCAAGGGGGCGCGGGTGTCTCTGCGCGCAGGCGGATACGTGGTGGATCAGCCAACAGAGGCCGATGGGCGGTTCGATTTCGACCGGGTGCCCGCGGCAAGCGGTGACCTGACGGTGAGCGCCAAAGGATTTGCCTCCGCAAAAAAAGAATGGAAAACAGGAAATGGGAAGACGGGCCTTAATCTGGTGATTGTCCTCAATCCTGCCGTCCTGCCGCAACAGGTAACAGTAACGGCAACGAGGATGCAAACACCGCTCAGCGAAACCACCGCCGACGTTCGTGTCCTGACGCAGCAAGAAGTGGCCGCAACTCCGGCGCTCACCCTGGACGGCATCCTCCAGCAGGTGCCCGGCTTCACACTTTTCCGCCGCACCGGAAGCCGTGTGGCCAATCCAACTGCTCAGGGAGTCTCGCTGCGCGGCGTGGGCGCCAGCGGGGCCAGCCGCGCTCTGGTGCTTGTTGACGGCATTCCGCTGAACGATCCTTTCGGAGGCTGGGTCTATTGGGACCGGGTCCCCCGCGAGGCGGTGGGCAGCATGGAGGTTGTGCGCGGAGGAGTTTCAGATCTTTACGGCTCCAATGCCATGGGAGGCGTCATCAACATCCTGACGCGCAAGACCACCACGTCGGAGTTTGATTTGGATGGGTCGTACGGAAATGAGAACACGCCTGACGGCTCCTTCTGGTCAAACATTCAGCATGGCCCCTGGACCCTGGATTTGGACGGCGAGGCTTTCAATACTGACGGCTACATACTGGTCGATCAGCAGGACCGCGGATCCGTCGACGTACCGGCTAATTCCGAACATGAAGTGGGCGATGCAACCCTGGAAAGAAAGTTCGGCGAAAACGCAAGGGTGTTCGCTGAAACCACTTACTTTCGCGAGACTCGCGCCAACGGGACCCCGCTTACCTACAACCGTACCCATACGCGCCAGCTGGCCATCGGCGCCGATTGGGTATCGCAACAGGCAGGCTCATTCACGTTCCGCGGCTATGGCGGGCCGGAAATGTTTGACCAGACCTTTTCCGCCGTTGCCACAGACCGCAATAGCGAATCCCTGGTGCGCTCCCAGCGCGTACCGGCGCAGCAGACCGGTGTTTCCATCCAGTGGAACCGGCCGGTAGGCGCCAAACAGACCCTGCTGGCCGGTTTTGACGGCAGGGAAGTTCGCGGGTCAAGCAACGAACTGGGATTCTTTGGCGGGCGCATGACGTCAACGCTGGGCGCAGGCGGGCGCCAGCGCACAGCAGGGGTCTACGGAGAAGACCTCCTGCGACTGACGCGTCGCTTTCAGGTGACTGCGGCCCTGCGATTTGACCGCTGGCGGAACTACGATGCGCTTTCCACCAGCAGGAGTCTTTCATCCTCGAGGCCGGCAACCGTTACCGATTTTCCCGAGCGCACTGAGACAGCCTACAGCCCGCGCCTGGGATTGCTTTACCGCCTCACGAATAATGTTTCGCTGGTTGCCTCCACCTATCGGGCGTTTCGAGCCCCAACGCTAAATGAGCTTTACCGGGGTTTTCGCGTGGGCAATGTTGTAACCAATGCCAATTCCGATCTCGGCGCCGAACGGTTGACCGGCGCGGAAGCCGGGGCCCAGTTCGGCGCCTTCCGAAACAGGTTAACCGGTCGTGGCACCTTCTTCTGGAGCGATGTCACCGATCCGATTGCCAACGTCACGTTGAGCGTGACGCCCACGCTCATCACCCGCCAGCGGCAGAACCTTGGCCGCACGCGCTCTCGCGGGGTGGACCTGGACGCGGCCCTGCAAGTGACTCCAACTTTCCGGTTGACCAGCGGTTACGAGTTTGTCAATGCCACCGTCCTGAGCTTCGCGGCTGATCCTTCTCTTGTGGGCCTGGAAATCCCGCAAGTCCCCAGAAGCGTGGTCACCTTCCAGGCGCTCTATTCCAACCCGTCGGCGCCAAGCCGCTGGCGGCGCGTGACCTTGGGTCTGCAGGGGCGGTATGTGAGCAATCAGTTCGATGACGACCAGAACCTGCTGCCATTGGGCAAGTTTTTCACGCTCGACGCCTCGCTCTCCCGCCGCATCTGGAACGACTTGGACGCCTACGTGGCCGTCGGAAACATCTTTGATGAGCGATATACCGTGGCCCGGACCCCGGTTCCAGAACTGGGCCCGCCAACACTGTTCCGCGTCGGCTTCAGGCTGCACTTGGGCCAAAGGTAAGTATGCGCGACCTTCCGTCCTGGCAGTTTCCTGAGGTTCCCAGGGCCTGCCTTCCGATCCGGTCAGATAACAAACTGAATTAAAGTGGTTTACCGGTAAAAGGCCGAGAATATTATTCCAACTGGCACGCTGGGTCAAAACTTGACAATTTTGTATGGTAATAATCTTGACTGTGGGGTATAGATTCGATAGCATTGAAGTAAGCACAGGGATAGATCGAGCTTGCAACCATGGGTTTGGGCAAGGTTCCCGGGCGCTTTAGAGATTCCAAGTGCTGAGTCAGGAGTAAAGGTTATGCCTTCGTCTGTAAACAACGTTGAAGAGCTCGCCACACAAGAGTACAAGTACGGCTTTGTGACGGAGATCGAGCAGGAGACCGTCCCCCGCGGATTGAACGAGGAAGTGGTCCGCATGATCTCCGCCAAAAAGAATGAGCCGGAATGGCTGCTCGAGTGGCGGCTAAAGGCCTATCGGCACTGGCTGACCATGAAGGAGCCGACTTGGGCCAACATCAAGTATGGCCCCATCGACTACCAGTCGGCCTATTACTATGCCGCGCCAAAGGCAAAGGCCAAACCCAAGAGCCTGGACGAAGTTGACCCTGAAATCGTCAAGACCTATGAAAAGCTGGGGATTCCTCTGCGGGAGCAGGAGCTGCTTTCCGGCGTGGCCGTAGACGCGGTTTTTGACAGCGTTTCGGTGGCAACAACGTTTAAGGAGAAACTGGCGAAGCTGGGCATCATCTTCTGTTCATTTTCAGAAGCTGTGCAGGAGCACCCCGATCTGGTCAAAAAATGGCTGGGGTCCGTCGTCCCCTACACCGACAACTTTTTTGCCACGCTGAACTCGGCAGTATTCAGCGACGGCTCATTTGCTTACATCCCCAAGGGTGTGCGCTGCCCGATGGAGCTATCCACCTATTTCCGCATCAACGCCAAAGAGACCGGCCAGTTCGAGCGCACGCTGATTGTGGCCGACGAGGGCGCTTATGTGAGTTATCTGGAAGGCTGTACGGCCCCGATGCGCGATGAAAACCAGTTGCACGCAGCGGTGGTTGAGCTGGTTGCGCTGGATAACGCCACGGTGAAGTATTCGACCGTCCAGAACTGGTATCCGGGAGACAAGGACGGCAAGGGCGGAATCTACAACTTCGTCACAAAGCGCGGCAAGTGCCAGGGTGTCAACTCGAAAATTTCGTGGACGCAGGTTGAAACGGGCTCCGCCATCACCTGGAAGTATCCCGGCTGCATCCTCCAGGGCGAAAATTCCGTGGGTGAGTTCTATTCCGTCGCTGTCACCAACAACTATCAGCAGGCCGATACCGGCACCAAGATGATCCATCTGGGCAAGAACACCCGCAGCACCATTGTTTCCAAGGGCATCAGCGCCGGGCACGGCCAGAACAGCTATCGCGGCATGGTCAAGATTCTGAAGAACGCAACAGGAGCGCGCAACTATTCGCAGTGCGACTCGTTGCTGATGGGGGACAAGTGCGGAGCGCATACGTTCCCTTACCTTGAAGTAAAGAACTCCACGGCCCAGGTGGAACATGAAGCTTCCACTTCGAAGATCGGCGAAGACCAGATCTTCTATTGCCGCCAGCGCGGCCTTTCCACCGAAGACGCCATCGGCATGATCATCAACGGCTTCTGCAAGGAAGTCTTTCGCGAACTGCCCATGGAATTCGCCGTTGAGGCGCAGAAACTGCTCGGCATCAGCCTCGAAGGCAGCGTGGGATAATTCGCCAGCACGCGGGGGATATCTGCACCTGGAATATCGGGAAAAGAATCAAAAGGGTATCTCCGACGGTCCTTTACTTCATGCGCATGAACGGAAGAATTGGAAGCCCGGGCTTGTAATCCAACTATGCGGTTATTCAATTGATCAGGATATGGCCGAGTAGCCGACTTGTTCTTCAAGTCCGCGGCAGTTTAGTAGTCAATCAAGAGAAGCGGATTCTTCGCTCCACTCAGAATAACGCGTAACGGCAATGAACGAATCAGGAAACCCAAGCAACCGATAAAGGATAACGAAACGAATGTTACTTGAGATCAAAAATCTGCACGCCAGCGTGGGCGGCAAAGAAATTCTGAAAGGCGTTGACCTTAAAGTCGGCCTGGGTGAAGTGCACGCCATCATGGGCCCGAATGGATCCGGCAAATCGACGCTGGCGCAGGTGCTGGCGGGCCGTGACGTTTACAACGTCACCGAGGGCGAAGCGCTTTACAACGGCAAGGACCTGCTGGAACTGGCGCCGGAGGACCGCGCGCGCGAGGGCATTTTCCTGGCTTTTCAATATCCCGTGGAAATTCCGGGCGTGAACAACACCTATTTCCTGCGGGCGGCGCTGAACGCTGCGCGCAAGCAGCGCGGTGAAGAAGACCTGGACGCCATGGACTTTCTGACCCTCATCAAGGAAAAGATCAAGCTGCTGGAGATGGACGAGACGCTGCTGAATCGCCCCGTGAACGAAGGCTTCTCCGGCGGCGAGAAAAAGCGGAACGAAATTTTCCAGATGGCCGTGCTGGAACCCAAGCTGGCCATCATGGACGAAACGGATTCAGGGCTGGACATTGACGCACTGAAGACGGTGGCGAACGGCGTCAACTCCCTTCGCAACAAAGAGCGGTCCATCATTGTGGTGACGCACTACCAGCGGCTGCTGAATTACATTGTTCCCGATTTCGTCCACGTGCTTTCCAACGGGCGGATTGTAAAGTCCGGCGGCAAAGAACTGGCGCTGGAACTTGAAGAGAAGGGCTATAGCTGGCTCGACGAGACGGTCCCGGCAAACGAGAGGGCCTGAGCAGGCAGGCGGAAAAAGGAAAGAATAGATTCATGACAGTTGCATTGAAAGAAAGCGAAGAGCTTTATCTGAAGGATTTCCGGGAACTTGAGAACCGGCAATCTGCAACGGCCCCGGCATGGCTCCGCAAGCTGCGCAGCGAGGGCATGCAGGCCTTTACCGAACTGGGTTTCCCTACCACCCGGCTTGAAGACTGGAAATACTGCAACGTGGCGCCTATCGCAGGCGTGCGATTTCGGCCTGCGCCTTATGAGCTGGATGACAATATTCAGGAGCGGATTGAAGAGATTTCATTTGCCGGCCCTGAGGGCACCCGGCTGGTTTTCCTCAACGGACATTATGTGGAAGAGCTTTCCACCGCCGGCGAGCTTCCGAAAGGCGTGAAGGTCACCAACCTTTCGAAGGCAGTAGTGCGGGAAGAAGCCGTGGCGGAGCGTCTGGGCCGCTACGCAAGCCACGAGACACGCCCATTCGTGGCGCTCAACACGGCTTTCATGGAAGACGGCGCATTCATTGAGGTTCCCAAAGGTGTCGTGGTGGAAAACCCGATCGAGGTCCTTTATGTCTCGACCGGCAACGAAGAACCCTGGGTGGCGCATCCGCGCAACCTGGTGGTTGCGTCACAGGAAAGCCAGGTGGCGCTGGTGGAAACCTACATAGGGCTGGGTAAAGGTGGAGTCTATTTCAACAATGCGGTCACGGAAATCGTTGCTGAGGACAATGCCCACGTCGACTACGTCAAACTCCAGAACGAAAACGAAGCGGCTTTTCATGTGGCTACAGTGCAGGTTTATGCCGGGCGCAACGCGGTTGCGCGGACGAATTCCATCCAATTGGGGGCGCGCCTGGGCCGGGAGGAACTCACCACGGTCCTGGACGGTGAGGGAGCGGAAGCGCTTCTGTACGGGCTTTACGTCACCAACGGCCAGCAGTTGATCGACAATCACACAACCATCGATCACGCCCAGCCACACTGCTCGAGCCGCGAATTTTATAAGGGCATCCTGGACGGGAAGTCTACCGGCGTTTTCAACGGCAAAATCATGGTTCGGAAAGACGCGCAAAAAACCGACTCCAAGCAGAGTGACAAGAACCTGCTGCTCTCCGAATCCGCCACCATCAACACCAAGCCGCAGCTCGAGATTTTTGCCGACGATGTGAAGTGCACGCACGGCGCAACCGTTGGCCAGATTGATCCTGAGTCTATTTTTTATCTGCGTTCGCGCGGCATCGGGCTGGAAGAAGCCCGCAATCTGCTGATCGTGGCATTTGCCGGCGAGATTATCCACCACGTGAAGGCCGGGCCGTTCTTAAGGCACCTCAAGGGCGCGTTGCTGGCCAAGATGAAAAGGTGATGGGGCGCCGCCGAGGCTGTTGCGCGATCGCCGTTTGAAGTCTGGAAACGAATCATGGGTATCACATCACATCACATGACGGAAACAGCCGGCCGGAATGCCTCGCTGAAGTTTGACGTGGACCGGATCCGGAAGGATTTCCCCGCTCTCGACCAGTCGGTCCACGGGAAGCCGCTTGTCTATCTGGACAACGCCGCCACCAGCCAGAAGCCGCTGGCCGTGATCGAGGCGGAGGAGCATTTCTACCGTCGTGACTGCTCCAACATCCACCGCGGCGTCCATGAACTCAGTGAGCGCGCCACCAAAGCTTACGAAGACGCCCGCGTGACGGCGCAGCGTTTCCTCAATGCGCGCGACAGCAGTGAAGTTATATTTGTCCGCGGCGCCACGGAAGCCATCAACCTGGTGGCCAGCAGTTTCGGCAGGAAGAATATAGGGCCGGGCGACGAAATTCTGATCACCGCCATGGAGCATCATTCAAACATTGTTCCTTGGCAGATTCTGTGCGAGGAAAAGGGCGCAAAGCTGCTCGTGGCGCCCATCAACGATCGCGGCGAACTTCTATTCGATGAATACGTAAAACTGCTGGGGCCGAGGACGCGGCTCGTTTCCGTGGTGCATGTTTCGAACGTGCTGGGAACTATCAATCCTGTCCAGGAGATGATTCAAGCCGCCCATCGCAGAAATATTCCGGTCCTTCTGGATGGCGCGCAGGCTGCTCCGCACGTCAAAGTCGACGTCAGGGAACTTGACTGCGAGTTTTACACTTTTTCAGGGCATAAGCTTTACGGCCCGACGGGCGTAGGCGTGCTTTATGGCAAGGCTGAAATGCTGGATGCCATGCCGCCTTACCAGGGCGGCGGCGACATGATCAGTTCCGTCACCTTCGAGAAAACGCTTTACAATTCCCTGCCTTACAAGTTTGAGGCCGGAACCTCGAACATCGCCGGGGGCATCGGATTGGGTGCGGCCATCGACTATGTGAACAGGATTGGGATAGAAAACATCGCCGCTTACGAAGACGAGTTGCTTTCCTATGCCACCGACGCGCTCAGTAACATTACAGGGCTGAGGATCATCGGCACGGCGAAAAGAAAGGCCGGCGTGATTTCGTTTGTGATGGAAGGGATTCATCCCCACGACGCAGGAACAATTCTGGACCAGGAAGGCATCGCCGTCCGCACGGGACACCACTGCGCGCAGCCTCTGATGGAGCGCTTCAAAATTCCGGCCACTACCCGCGCTTCGCTGGCATTTTATAATACGAAGAGAGAGATTGATGCGCTGGCCGCAGGAATTCAAAAGGTAAAGGAGTTGCTGGGCTGATGCCGGACCTGCGCGGTTTATACCAGGAAGTGATTCTCGACCACAGCAAAAAGCCGCGGAACTATCGTGTGCTGGAAGCCGCCGATCATCACGCAGAAGGTTACAACCCGCTGTGCGGCGACCGGGTAACGGTGTACGTCAGGCTTGAAAACGACCGGATCAGCGACGTGAGTTTCCAGGGCTCCGGCTGTGCGATTTCGACTTCCTCAGCCTCGTTGTTGACCGAAACGCTAAAGGGAAAGACGATCAGTGAAGCCGATGCGTTGTTTGACAAGTTTCACGCCCTGGTAACCGGCCAGCGGAACGGCAACCTGGCGGAAGACAGCTCGATGGGCAAGCTGGCAGTCTTTTCCGGAGTAGCGGAATTTCCGGTGCGCGTCAAATGCGCGACTCTGGCATGGCACACGCTGCGGTCGGCGCTGAAGGGTGAAGAGAAAACCGTAAGCACCGAATAGGAACGTGTTCAGCATGGACGAGAACAACAAGAACAATCAGCAGCCGGCTGCGGAGAGCAGGTCAGCCGGGTCGGAACCTGAAGTGAAAACGCCGGCCGCGCAGGAAACCGCGGGCGCCGCAAGCGAAGGGCCCGACGCCCTGAAGGAAAAGGTAGTGGAAGCGGTCAAGACGTGCTATGACCCGGAGATTCCTGTCAATATTTACGAGCTGGGTCTTGTGTATGACATCAGCGTTACGCCCTCGCTGGAAGTTGCAGTGAAGATGACCCTCACCAGCCCCGCCTGCCCTGCAGCCCAGTCGTTGCCCGGCGAGGTAGAAGACAAGATTCGCATAATGGCCCAGCCGAAAGACGTAACCATTGAAGTAGTGTGGGATCCCCCATGGAACCCCGACATGATGTCGGAAGCAGCCAAACTGCAACTGGGCATGATGTAAATTCAGCCGGGAAGTCCGGTTGCGCGCAAGTGCACGGCGGGGAGAATCATCATGAAACTAACATCTCAGGAAGAATACGGGCTGAGGTGCCTGCTGCGGCTGGCGAAGGAAGGCGAAAGCCTCACCATTCCCAAAATCGGCCAGAAAGAAGGCATCTCCAACTTTTACGTTGCCAAGCTGATGCGCATCCTGCGGCGCGGAGGGTTGGTGAAAAGCGTCCGCGGACAGGCCGGTGGCTATGAACTGGCGCGTTCGGCAGGCGAGATTGTGGTGGGAGAGGCGCTGGCAATTCTGGGCGGCAGGCTTTACGATCCGGGGTTTTGCCAGGAACATTCCGGCAGCGAAAGCTACTGCGCAAACACTGTGGACTGCTCTGTCCGTTCGTTGTGGCGCGCGGTGCAGCAGGTAATCGACCAGGTCCTGAGCAAGACCACGCTGAAGGACTTGCTCACCAATGAGGCGGAAATGACTTCATGGACGGGGCATCTGGTAAAAGTAACTCCCGCCCCGGTAAGTCCGGCGGCCGTAACCCTCCACATCGAAAAATAAGGACCTTTTGCAAGCCTCC
Source organism: Terriglobia bacterium (assembly GCA_035691365.1). Taxonomy (GTDB): domain Bacteria; phylum Acidobacteriota; class Terriglobia; order UBA7540; family UBA7540; genus SCRD01. The sequence continues at coordinate 3,786 of DASSJE010000494.1, read as the reverse complement.
GATGATAGTCGCAGAGGGTTTCCCCGATCTTCCAAATCCACACTCTAGAGGATAATAATCTATGACATCAGAGCTGATGCAGAGCCCTCTGGCTGACTATCACATCTCACAGGGCGCAACGCTTGTGGAATATCATGGCGTTCAGGTTCCTGCCCGCTTCATCCACCCCGCCAAGGAGCATCTGGCAGTGCGCTCGGCTTCGGGACTCTTTGATTTTTCGTTCCGGGCAAAATTTTCGCTGGCGGGGCGCGATGCCGCAAAGTTTTTGCACCGCATCGTTTCAAACGACATCAAGAACGTGGCCGCGGGCCAGGGCACATACGCGGCGCTGCTCAATCCCCAGGGACAGATCCTTGCGGACTTGCGCGTATATGCCGCCGTAGACCGGCTGCTGGTGGATACCGACGCTGACCTGTGCGCTAAAGCTATGGGAATCCTTCGCCGATACATAATCGGTGACCAGGTCCAGGTTGAACCGCTGGAGACTTTCGCTCTGGCTTTCGAGGGACCTCAGGCCGCGGGATTGCTGGAAAAGACCTTGCACGTGGACCTGCCTCCAATGAAAGAGTTTGAGCATTTTGCGTCTAACTACGCGGGATTTCCCATTCGGGTGGTCCGCGTGAGCAGCACGGGCGAAGAAGGCTACGAGGTGTGGACGAGCGCAAAAGGCATGATGGGCCTGTGGGGCGCGGCGTGCGGGCAGGCGCCGAGCTACGGCATGCTGCCCTGCGGAGCCGAGGCCCTGGAATCTTTGCGGATCGAGGCCGGCATTCCCCGCTACGGATCGGAATTGGGCGAGGATACTCTGCCGCTCGAAGCCAATCTGATGAGCGCCCTCAGCTTCAACAAGGGTTGTTACATCGGCCAGGAAATCGTGGAGCGGGCCAGAAGCCGCGGCCACGTCAACTGGAAACTGGCCGGGGTCAGCATCGAAAGCAGCCAGCCTCCTGCCAGCGGCGAGAAATTAACCTTCGACGGGAAAGAGGCCGGCGAAATCACCAGCGCCTGTGTTTCGCCTACCCTGCAAAAAACCATTGCCCTTGCCTATCTTCGCAAGGAACACCTGGAAGCGGGCACCCGGCTCCAGACGGCCTCCGGCGCGGCAGCGAAAGTGGTGGCCCTGCCGTTCTACCACCGTGCCGAGCCATCCCGCGGGGAATGAAACCCCATGCCGATTGCACGATTGAAAACCGCACGCGGCTTTTCAGTGATGGAGCTGATGATTGTAGTCACCATCCTGCTGATCCTTGCCGCCATTGAGATTCCCAATCTGATGCGCGCCCGCATGGCGGCCAATCAGGCAGCGGCGGTGTCGAACCTGAAAACCATCGAGGCGGCGGAAATCACCTACGCCGTCACCTACAATCACGGCTACTCCTCCACTCTCTCTGAACTTGGCCCTTCCGAACGCTCTGCCTCAAGCCAGACGGCGGCCCTGATCGATGGCATGCTGTCGCACGGCCAGAAGGGCGGCTACTCGTACCTTTACATTCCCGGGCCCGTGGTTGACGGCAAGGTTGAAACCTACACACTGAAAGCTGTTCCGTCCATGCCCTGCACCACCGGCGATCAGTACTATTCGATTGACCCCTCCAACCAGTCATCAGTCCTCGCCCAGGACTTCCAGGCAGTCGTTCAGGAAGATTTCATTGCCCAGGTCCTGAAAGGATCGATGGGACACGGGCAGACAGTCTGCGGCCAGTAGACCACAATACTCATTTCAACCCTCCAGCGGGTTCCGGCCGGGGTCCCTCGCAGGGCGCCTCAGGAAAGCGCCCTGTTCTTCTTTCTGCCACTCATGGTCCAGGCCAGTCCTGACGATTCGAGTAATAACGGGCGGGGCGTTTGACAGGCCCGTTCCCGCAAGGATCGATCAGGGATGCCGTTTACGAAGGATTCTCGGAAGCGCAGGTCCGACCGGCTGATGGTCAGAATTCCGCTGCACGTCTCGGGGCTCACCGAAACAGGAGAACCTTTTGAGTGCCGTGGACACGCAGTCGCCGTCAACCGGCATGGCGCGCACATTCGGCTGGAACGCCCGGTTCCGGCGACCCACAAATTCCTGCTGACTAACCTGGAAAACAACCTGCGCGGCGAGTTCAGGATCGTCAAGGTCCTGGAAAGCACCCCGACGGGGCAAACGGCCCTGGGCATCGAGGCGCTCGGAAATTATCCCACTTTCTGGGGAATCGCCTTCCCCTCGCGCCCCAAAAGGGACGGCGAATCGCGAGGACTGCTGGAATGCCGGCAATGCCATTCTGCAACTTTGCATTCGCTGCTTCTGGATGAGATTGAATTGCTGGAGTCCGGCGGCACGGTGAAGAAACCCTGCGCTTCCTGCGGCGCCAGAACCGAGTGGAAATTCGCGCTGGATGGCGCGCGGGCCGCTCAGCCTGAAGCGGAACCGGAAGCTCCGGGCGGAGCCCAGGCTGCCGGGCAAAAGCGGCCGGGCAAGCCTACAGTCTTGATGCAGCGCCCGGTAACCCTCCGCACCGCCGCAGGAGATGTTGAATTGGTGCAGACCGAGAACCTCTCCAGGGACGAAATCCGCTGCTCCAGCGAAAGCAGTTATGAGGTGAACCAGGTGGTCACGCTGGAGTGGGAAAACTCCGGCACGGGTAAGAGGCTTCAGGTCCAGGGACGTGTCCGCCGGCGGCAGAGCATTGCAGGAAGCCGTCGAGTGGTATACAGCATTCGATACGAGGGAACACCCGCCGTCCTGCCTCCCCTGCCGCTCCGGCCGGCCGGAAAGCTCTATGCCGTGATTGGCATATTGTCGGCGGGCGCTTCCCTTCTGGCGGCTTTCAGCGTTCATAGCCTTGTTTTCAGCCTGGCCATTCCTTTCGGTTCCGGGACCCGGCCGCTCGCCTGCCTGGGGGGCGCGCTTCTCCTGGCCGCTCTGGCGCACAAGGTCTGGAAGAGCATTCTGGGCCGGGAGCCGGAGACCCGGCAGATCTTCCGGAAGCGGCACATGACGGTGGCATGGATCAGCACGCTCATGTTCCTCGGTTCGGTCGGCACGGGCATGATGACTGGCGCCGCAAGCAGCCGCCGGCGCGGACGGGAATTGAAATTCCTCCGCGACTTCGCCGTGGCCCGAATTTTTGAAAGCAACATCGATGCCGCCGAAAACCGCGTAATGAACAGTCCGGAAGACTACGCCGATGTCTGTGCCACCCTGGCGCTCCTGGCCGCGAAATGGCAGGCCCACCAGGAAGCGCTCTCGGCCGATTTGCTCGAACTCTCCCATGATCCGTTGTGGAAGAGAGCCAATTCGCGCGACGAGGTGAAGGACCTGGAAGGCGTCCTCGCGCTCGACCGCCGCAAGCTCCGCGTGGTTGAAGAACAGATCGCCCTCAAGTCACAAGCAAATGATCTCAGCCCCGACCAGCAGCCAGCTTTCTGGCAGTCCAGCTTCCCACCCCTGCGGCAGAAAATCATGGAACTGAACTCAAAGAAGGAACAGGCGGTCAAGGCCCTGGCCACCGACAAAGGGCCGTCCATTTGAAGAGCAGGACATGGTGGACGGAAGCCGCAGCAAGAGAATCGCTGGCCGTCGTCTTTGCCGGCCCCTGCCTCTCCGGGAACCTCTGGCTCGAGCCAACTTCCCGGCCCTCGGGAACCCTCGGGTTCACTTCGGGTTCGTTTTTCGCCGAGTGCGATTCTAAAGGACTTCTCGGCTTCGTTTTCGGGTTCGTTTTTTCCACAGGTGCGATTCTAAAGGACTTCTCGGGTTCGTTTTCGGGTTCGTTTCGGCTAACATATGTAGCCTTTCCCTTTGTTTTC
>DASSJE010000493.1:0-2670 GCA_035691365.1 Terriglobia bacterium | reverse complement strand
GAATCTGGTACACGGGATACGGCCTGCCGGGCAGGGAAGCGAATGCCGTCCGCGAATTCGCAAACGTGTTCACCCGGATTCCAAACCACGCCACGCCATAACTGCCCGCGATCCCCACCAGGCTGAATGCCAGAATAATCGCAACCCGCGCAGCTTCCATGTGCTGCAGCACGCCGAAATAAAGCAGAATGATGACGGCAATAAACACCCACAGCAGAAGAATGAACTTGCCTTGCGTGACCAGATACGTTTTGCAAGTCTCGTAAATCAATTCCGAGATCTCCCGCATCGCCCGGTGCACTGGCAAGTTCTTCAGCCGCATGTAGATCCACATGCCGAAGCCCAGTCCGCCCAGGCAGAACAGGATTCCGATCAGCAGCAGTTTGTGCCCATCAATCGCCCCATTGAAAAAGCTGACCCGCGAAAGATCGGGCAGCTTTAGCGAAGCCTCTCCGCCGGCTTCGCTGGCCGGTTGCGCGAAAGCCGTTGCCGCGCCGACGGTAAGCAGCGCAGCTACAGCCGAGATTTTCATGGCCACGCTGCGGCTAACGAGCGCAGCAGTGGCGAGCCAGGTACGCATAATAAGTCCTCCGAATTCGAAACGGTTTTTAGGAATTACAAACGTGTTTTTCTGGAATTTCCGAACACGCTTCCACCGCAAGACCTGAAGGAGTGTTGAGCTTGGCCGCGTCGGATTTTGCGCCAGGATTCGACCCTTGCAACGCCCCGTAAATAGAGACTAGAGAAATAAGACTCCAGCTCCGGCATTCCTGAGCAAAACGGGCATTTATAACACGTTGGATGTGTCGGGTCAAACAGTTAACGCAGGTTCAGCTCCCCGCCTTCCCACATCGGGCAAAGAATCGTTTTTCTATGAACTTGCGCTAACCGCGGCAAAAAAGAGCAGGGCTTCGTGCCTGACGCGGTGGCGCTCGTGGAAGAGCGGCCCTTTAGGGCCGCGTCCGAAGGTGAAAAGATCGGGCTTTAGCCCCCGTGTACCGCTCTCGCCTTTTCATTCAACAATCAAAAATCAACAATCAAAAATTTCCTCACCGCAAACCCACATTCATCCCCAAATTATGCGCCACAAACGCCCATTCATCCGCTGTCTCGTCGATGATTTTCGAGATCGGTTTCCCCCCGCCATGCCCCGCCTTGGTTTCAATTCGAATGAGCACCGGAGCCGTCCCCGCCTGGTCCGCCTGCATCGTCGCCGCAAACTTGAAGCTATGTCCCGGCACCACCCGGTCATCGAGATCGGCGGTCGAAATCATGGTTGGCGGATACTTCGTCCCCGGCTTCAAATTATGCAGCGGCGAGTACGCGTACAAAGCCTTGAAGTCCTCCGGATTGTCCGAAGATCCGTAATCCGAAGTCCACGCCCACCCAATCGTGAACTTCTGAAACCGCAGCATGTCCATGACTCCAACCTCAGGCAAAGTCGCGCCCCACAGCTCCGGATGTTGCGTCAACGACGCTCCCATCAGCAACCCGCCATTGCTCGCTCCGCGGATGGCCAGCTTCGGCGTCGAAGTGTACTTGTTCGCAATCAGCCATTGCGCCGCCGCAAAAAAGTCGTCAAACACGTTCTGCTTCTTCGCATGTGTCCCGGCTAGGTGCCAATCTTCCCCATATTCGCCGCCCCCGCGCAGGTTCGGCTGAGCGTAGATTCCTCCCATCTCCAGCCACACCAGATTCGGCACCGAAAAGAAAGGCGACAATGAAATATCGAATCCTCCATAGGCATACAACAACGTAGGATTTTCCCCGTCCAGCTTCAATCCCTTCTTCGCGGTAATGAACATTGGAACCCGCGTCCCGTCCTTGCTGTTGTAGAACACCTGCCTGGTCTCATACTGCGTAGGATCGAAATCCACCTTCGGCTTCCGGAACACCGAACTCTTTCCCGCCGCCGGCTCGTATCGGTAAATCGTCGTCGGCGAAATGAAGCTGGTGAAACTGTAAAACGTCTCCTTATCCTTCCGCTTGCCTCCAAATCCCCCTGCCGTCCCAATCCCCGGCAAGTCCACATTGCGCACGAACTTTCCTTTCAAGTCATAGACTCGAACGTCGGTGCGCGCGTCCTTCAAATAACTCAGCAGAAAAACATCGTCTACCAATCCCACGCCTTCCAACTTGTCCGGTCCCTGCGCGACGACCGTCTTCCAGTTCGTCCGCTCCGGATGCCTCGTATCAATCGCAATCAACTTTCCCCGCGGCGCATCCAGATCCGTCTGAATCCAGAACACCGGCCCATCGTTATCCACAAACTGGTACCGCGCATCGAAATCGTCCAGCAGTTTCACCACGGGCGCATCCGCCTGCGTCAGATCTTTGTAATACAGCCGGTTCTTTGGCGACGTCCCCTGCCACACCGTGATCACCAGATAGCGCCCGTCATCCGTAACTCCCCCCCCAAATCCCATCTCCTTATTATCCGGACGCTCATAAATCAGCTTGTCTTCCGCCTGGTCTGTCCCCAACTTGTGGTAATAGAGCTTCTGAAAATAGTTCGCCTCGCGCAACCCGGCGCCCTTCGGCTCATCGTACCGGCTATAGAAAAATCCCTTCCCATCTTTCGTCCACGATGCCCCTGAGAACTTGACCCACTTAATCAGATCAGGCAGATCTTTCCCCGTACCCACATCGCGCACATGCCACTCCATCCAA
>DASSJE010000492.1:0-24029 GCA_035691365.1 Terriglobia bacterium | reverse complement strand
AACTACGAAAGGCGCGCGATAGCCGCGGTCGCCGTCGCGCAGAATCAGGGCAGCTTGCTTGTCTCCGATCACCTCTTCGGTCTCAGGATCAAACTCCAGAGTGTGGCCCACGCGATAGGATGCATTGGCCAGTTGCATCAGCCCCGCAGAAATGTACCCTTCCTCGATGGGCGCGTGAAGGTCCTGGGCCCGCCGGCTGCGGACACAGTCGATGAAATTCTCGAAATGGCTGCCACCCTGGTGCTCTGTCGGGCCGGGTTCCTGGTTCTTGCCCATCCAGGTGTGGTAGGTGTCTGCATCTTCGTCGCCCATCGCAAGGTAGCCTTTCGAGCCATAGAAGATGTCACCGACCGTGTTGTGGCTGCCGGATAGGGGTCCCAGCTTGGGTCCGTTTGCACCACCTTCCGGAAGCGGGGTTCCCATGAACGGCGTTCCGATCCCTGCCTCGTTGTTTGTCATCCAGTGCCGGACCTCAAATTCGATCATCTTCGGTTTGCCGTTGGGCATGTGATATTCAAACCCAACGTGCAGGGTGTTGGGTGTCTGCTGGTCATCATCAAACATAAAGTGCCCGCCGACGGCAGATATCTTGTTGGGGAATTTCAGCCCAATGCCCCAGCGCGCGGCATCAATTTGATGGATTCCCTGATTGCCGATGTCCCCGTTGCCGTAGCACCAGACCCAGTGCCAGTTATAGAGGAAACGGTTCTTTGTGAACACGTGCTCCGGCGCCGGCCCCTGCCACAGGTTGTAATCGAGGCCCGGCGGCGGAGTGCTGGGAGGGGCATGGCCGATGGTATCCCTCCATTTGAAGCACAAACCACGGGCCATGTAGACATCGCCGATCAAGCCGTTGTGAAGCTTGTCCATGGCGTTCCGGATGGCCACCGCGGAACGGATCTGCGTCCCATGCTGCACGATGCGGTTGTACTTCTGCGCTGCGCGAACCAGTTGCTTGCCCTCCCACATATTGTGGGAGCAGGGCTTTTCTACGTAGACGTCTTTCCCCGCCTGGCAGGCCCAGATGCCCATCAGGGAGTGCCAATGGTTCGGCGTGGCGATGGTAACGGCGTCGATGGATTTATCGTCGAACAACTTGCGCAAATCCTGATAAGCCTTGGGCTTCGGCCGGCCCCTCCTTTCGATCTGTGTCTGTCGCTGGTTGATCAGCGGCTCATACACGTCGCACAACGCGGCGATCTCCACGTTTTTGAGACCAGATAACTCATGGATATGATCATTGCCGCGGCCATGCAGCCCGATCACGGCCACGCGCACGCGGTCGTTAGCCCCCAGGACCCTCGGCGGAACAATTTCACCAAAACCGTTCAATGCCGCCAAACCCGCAGCCGTCGTGCCAACCCCAGTTTTAAGAAAATCGCGCCGGCTGATTTCGGACTTTTCTCTTTCCTTTGACATATATGCCTCCCTATAAGTTCCTGCTTACGCAGCCAAACATTGGTCGTTTAGCGAATTTTACACCCTATTGTCCTGCCGCGTATTCCTGATAGGCTTCGGCGACATGGGCTTGCTTGTCATCTCCGTGGTGAATAAACACGCGATAGCGGAGCGTGAGGGATTTCTTCTGTGGAATGGTCCAGCTTCCGTCATTATTGAAATCGCCTGTGAATTCCCGAAGAGCAAACGGGTTTACGGCAAATAATCCGTAGCCCCGTGCGTGCCAGTAGGTCGGATGTCGAAAACTTTTGGGGCTGTCAAAGATGGCGACCCCAACTTCTTCTTCGCCCACCTTTCCGTAATAATCCACCCAGTTTGCGCGCTTGCCCCAGACCTCCTTTTCACCAACGCCGCCGTTGGAGTTCACCATGTGGCCCGGCGGCGAATGAAGCGCTTTGATGAGCCGTAATGCGAAGGCGCCTTCCTTGGTGTCGCCCATGACGACGTCTGCTCCGTGGTTGGCTGTGATGGTAAAAACACAGTCGATCATGCGGGTCTGCTGGTCGCCGCGGAAGACGAATGCCTGGGTCTCGTCTGCAAGGATTCTTCCATTTGGGTCGACCAGGTGAAACAGCGCCCGGATAGTGCCGGAATCCGTTCCGCCACTGGCCTCCTCGATCTTTGCCATGACTGTGCGCCCGAACACCGTGTCGTCGCTCCACTTGGGATAGATTGCTTCTCCCCAGAAGTCCACACCGTCCACGTCGCCATGTCCGAAGTACATGGGGCGCTGGTGAGGTTCCAGGTTGGGATCGTGCTGGTGCTCCGGAGGAACTTTATTACCGATGGGGAACCCGCGAGTAATGATGGTGCCCTGAGCGCTGCGCAAAGGCATGAAGTAGGGTTTTGCGATTTCCGGATCAAAGTAGTAGGTAGTGAAAGGTTTTCCACCGATGATCACGTTGATGTGAGTTGCCTCGCGCTGGAGTTGGACACTTTCGCTTGCAGCATATGCGCAGGAAGAGAGCAGAATGGCGCCTGCGGTTAACAGGAGCGAGAAAAACTGGTTCTTGTTACGGCGCATGGATTGACCTCTCAGGTTGTTGTATGGGCGCCACCATCAGCCATCGACGATAGCGCTTGATTTGTCGTACGTATTATGTTCGAACTGGGTCAGGCTGGAATAAAATTTTTAAAGCAAGTTGTCCCATTTGTACCTCGTTAACCCCGAGCCTGTCCAATTTCCACGACGCATAAAAAGATCCTGCCGGGTGTGGGATCGAATGTGTACAAAAGAGGCAAAGAAACCAGGCCACAGCCTTCAGGCAGGGCCTGCACCCGTCCGGCAGGACAACCGCCGGACGGGCACGGAATGGACCGAAAGAACCTCTCGGCGTTAGAAACGATACTTCAGCGCGACCTGTATGATCCTTGGATCGTTGGCGCCCTGGATCAAACCAAAAGTGGAATCCGTAAGATAGTTGTCCGGATTCTGGAAATTTGTATGGTTCAGTATGTTGAAGAAGTCGAACCGCAACTCCACGCGCTGTCGCTCAGTGATGTTGAAGTAGCGGCTCACCGCTGTGTCGACATCAAAATAGCCAGGCCCCGTAAGCGAATCCAGACCTGCATTGCCGTAGGTGCCAGGCGCGCTGAGGGCGAAGCCGCTCGGCGTGAGCCACTGGAGTGTGTTGGTGTTCCGGATGTAAGGATTTCCAATTGCATCAGGCCGATCCAGCCCGACTCCGCTCATGGAATTGTCGATCCCATCATAAGGAGCGAACCATGATCCTGTGTGGTAGGCGACAATCGGGGAAATCTGCCAGTTCCCAGCCACCAGGTTCATCCATGTATTGGAGAAACGAGGTGTCTGGGCTATGACGGTTAAATTGAAGATGCTGCGGAGGTCAAAACCACAGTTTCCTCTTTCCCCGCGTCGATTGAACGGATTCTGCGTCAAGGAGCCACCCAGGTCGCCCTGGAAATCTCCATCACTAATGCAGTGGGAGTAAGTGTAATTCGCCAGGATTGTGTAATGGTCGCTGAAACGATGCTGGATTTTGAGCAGCAGCGAATGGTAGGTGCCATTGGCGCCTGCGTCCAACTGGTAAATGTCGGAGATCACCGAACCAGTGACCGGATTGATAAGGTACAAGCGCCGCCTCTGGTCAATATTGTCGAGTGTTGAGCAGGGTGAGCCACCGCACGTGCCCGGAATGAAAATTCCGGGATTGATGTCCGCGCCGGTCCAGATGTGGGTGGACTTGTTTCCGATGTAGTTCGCCTCAAACATCCAATTGTTTGCCAATTGCAGTTGATAGCTGAGGTTCCACTGATTCACATTCATCGGCTGCGAATCCAAAGGATAGCTGTAATAGCTGCTTCCCGCCGGGAAGACCGCGTTCTTGGTAGGTGGATAAGGCAGCGGGAATGGGTTGCCACCCGGGTATCCCTGGAAGGGGTCTGACAGACCTCCCGCCGGACTGTCCAGATTGATGACGCTTCCCCATGGGGCGCCCTGGGTCTGGTCTTCAAAGTAGGCGGTCGGAATCGTGTCGTAGAAAAGACCATAGCCGGCGCGGATCACTTGGCGGCCGCTGCCGGTCGGGTCCCAGACGATTCCTACGCGTGGCTCGATCGCTCCCCACTTGCGGTTCGTATAGGTACGGGGCACACCGGGATCTCCTGGATAAGACAGTCCTGGAGGGGCGTTATCGTACTTGGTCGTCGTGGTGCCTGCGGTGAACGCGGCGATGCTGAAATGGTCTACAGAATTGTCCCTTTCAGTCACCGACAGGTTGGGTTCCCACCGCACTCCGAGGTTGAGATTGAACCGCTTGCTGAATTGGATGGAGTCATTGTAATAAACACCGACGTGGTTCTGCCGTCCATTGTATTGGGTGGTGTTGCCCTGATCGAAGAAACTGGCCTTCCCCAGCATGAAGTCGAGCAGCCCATCGTTTGTGGACTGCCCGTTGAACTGGAAGCCGCCGTTCGCGTAGGCGGTGTTGTTATACGGATACTGGTAATGGATCCAGTCCACGCCCGTTGACATGTGATGCCTGCCGCGCATCATGTCCACATCATCGGAAATTTCCGCTACGTTGTTCTTGAAGAGGGCGTCCGCGCAAGTCCCGCAACCGATACCGAAGTACCCGGAGATGCCAAGGTCGATAGCGTTAGGCGTGGCCTGAAACAGGTTCGAACCGAAATCCGCGAGATTCTTCATGTCAGGCGCCGCGCCGCGCGTAATGGCCAGCCGCGTCCAGGAAAGATGGAGAGAATTGAGTGTGTTTGGAGTGATCGAGTAAGTGTCGCCGAACGTGGCCGATTGGGCGCGGTCAAGAACTCCGCGCTGGGTCGTCACCAGAAAGTTGCCACCGAAAGCGGCCGGGCTCTTATAGTCTGCAAAAAAGTACCGCCCAAACACCGTGTTCTTCGCGCTCTGGTTCCAGTCTACGCGGCCAATATATTGATCTTCGCTCTGCGGTTCCGGAATCGCATAAGTGATTTTGCCGCACGGATCATTGGAAACAGGGACGTCCTTAAGCAGAGCCAGAGCCACCTGATTGTAGCGAGTAGGATCTACAAAATTATTGGCGAAGGGCTGACCTGTCGAGGGGTCGATGATTGTGCGCGCAGCCCCGCTGGACTGGCAGGCGGAGGATTCCAGCGCGGTCCAGTCACCGCTCAGGACAGCCTGCGTCGGAACAAAGGTGATAGAAGAAGGTGGGGCCGTTCGGACACGGGTCCCCTGATAACCAAAAAAGAAGAACAGCTTGTCCTTCTTGACCGGCCCTCCTATTGTTCCTCCAAACTGATTTCTTTTCAGAGTGTCTTGAGTTGCAGCAAAGAAGTTCCGGGCATTGAGATCACCATTGCGGAGGAACTCAAACGCGTCCCCATGAAATTGATTGGTGCCGGATTTGGTTACCACATCAACCTGGGCGCCAGGATGAAGGCCCCACCGGGCCGAAAGACTGCTGGTTTGAACGCTGAATTCCTGTATGGCATCAGGAAAGGGGAAGGGAAGATTGATGTTCGAAAAGTTGTCCATGTGCGTGGCGCCGTCCAAGCGATAGCTCGTGGCGCTGGACTGTCCGCCCGCAACCGAAATGTTGTCAGAGCTAAAATAATTCTTGCTGGTTTTGATGTCGGTCAGGGTGGGGTTCACGGTGTTGGTGGCCGCCCCCATCAGCATGATCAGATCTGTCGCCTGGCGGCCATTCAGGGGCAGATCAAGGATACGTCTGTCGTCCATGACCTGGCCAACTGCAGTCGTCTGCGCCTGCAGCATACTGGCGTTTGCGGTTACGTTGACCTGCTGCTTGACCTCGCCGACGTGTAGCGTTACGTTGATGGTAACGCTGTTGTTCACCTGAAGAACAATTCCTGACTGGACGTAGGCATTGAAGCCTGAAGCCTGCACTTCGAGCCGATAGGGGCCGACCGGCAGGTCCGGCAGAGTATAGTTTCCATCCGCTCCGCTGTTGGTTGCCCGCACCAACCCGGTGTTCGTCTGCACAGCCCTTATTGTTGCATTGGGCACAACCGCGCCGGTCGTATCGGTAACCACACCCGAAATCTGTGTACTTGCCTGCCCCTGGCCCCAGAGCATGGTTACTGGGGCAAACAAAAGAAGTCCCAACACAAGGAATATAGTTCCTGCAATTTTCATAGCTAAAGCTAGCCTCCTTCTTCCTGCACGGCGAACCCATGCTCCGACGCTAAGCTGCGTGTTCCTTCAGAGACAGCAGCCCATTGCTGCAATCGCGATATTGATCCAAGTTGTAAAAAAGGACCCCTCAACCCGGCGCGACTTTCTCGTTGGCCAGTTCCTGGACAGCCGGCGTGAACTCTCTGCAATCAGGATTCAGCCCTGTGACTGCCTAAGAAAGATAGTGCAATGTTTCTTTGACGAGCCTTTGGGTGCCTTCAAAAGGATCGCCTTCCCGCGTTTCCCACTCCATTGAGAAATAACCATGGTATCCGCAGGCTTTGGCAATGCCAAATGCCTTAGCGAGGTCAATTTTGTAGATGGCGCCCTTGCTGGAAACGACTTCATCCTTTACGTGTGACATGTTGAAAACATGTTTGAACATGGCACCCAGGCCACGGTAATTGTAAGCAGGGTCACCCTTCGACATCGTGTTGCCGAAATCGGGCAGGGCACGGAGGTAAGGATTGTCCGCTTTTTCAATGACCTTGACGATGAAGAACGGGTCCTCGTTCTCCAGACTGTCGTTTTCAAGATTGATGACGATGTTCTTCCGGGCCCCGTAATCCGCGAGTTGTCCCAAACTTTGCGCGGAGAGATCGACGTCCGGCCTGGCGCCACGGGATCCTCCTAGATGCTGACGTACGCTGGGAGAACCCAGTGCCACGGCGATATCAATCCATCGCTTGCTGCTTTCAACGGAACCCTTTCGGACAGCCGGATCGGAATCATAGAACTTGCCCCCGCCCAGACCGAGATCAACAAAATGCGAACCCACGCTGGCCATCTGTTTGCGAAGATTATCGATAAACCGGGGTTCCGTTGAAGAAAAATGGGCGCTGAGAGGATTAATGTTATGGATGTTGAACTTTTCGATTGCCATCCTGGCAAAGCCGATGATATCCATTCCCGGCTTGCTTCGGTCACGACTTGAGTTATGAGGGCCTTCCATGTAGTCACGGAAAGGCCAGGATGTCAGCGCCAGGCGGCCGATGGGCTTTGTTGGGAATTGAATGTGTGGCTCGCGTGCAAAGGCTGCTGGTATTGGGCTCCGGAAAAGAGCACCCAGACCTAACACCGCAGAGCCTTTCAGAAGATCACGACGTGAGAGATTCATATGATCGGGCGTTTTCTCGGCCACGAATTCAAATCTGGATCGCAGCGCATGACCGCCCTCCCCGCCTTTCCGCTCCCCAAAAAGCGGCGCATTAGATCACGACGCATAGCAAGCCACCGGGCGGTAGGGCAAAATCATAAAGCTAGATGAAACGAATAACAGATATCACGGAGATTTGCAGTGTGTCAATCACTAAGAAAAACTACTTTTCCGTAAATCTTACGAAATACCATTGAAAATAATCAAATCCTCGTCGGATGTCACTGACCAAACGCCTTCCAACAGGGAAGCAGACAGAGCTTACGAAAAGCTGCATAATAGATTGTCCGTCAGCATTCCTTCGGGATTAAGTTCGACAAGATTGATGCATCTTGTTTAATTTTGAACCTCATGCAATTTGGTAAAGTACCCTTCAAGCATGGTTGAACCGATCTTGCGGTGGTGGCGGTCTGCGAAAAGAATGTTCGCCTTTGCCAAACGGGGACGAGTCTCGTGAATTTTTTGCATACACTGGCCGAAAAGCTTGAGCATTCGCTTCTTATCTATGGTGGGTGGGGGCTAGTTGGCATTGCCACTCTCGATTCTGCCGGCCTTTCAATGCCAGGGGTGAAGGATTTCCTCCTTATTTACCTCTCCAGCAAGGACCCGGGCCGTGCCTGGCTGTACACGGCTGGGTGCGTGCTTGGAACGGTAGCAGGTTCATTCTTCATCTACTTCATCGGCACGACGGGCGCCCGCCTTCTGAAGCGAAAACCCTCCCCGCGTGAAATGAGCCGTGCCAAGAAGTGGCTGGTGAAGAATGATTTTTTGACGGTCCTGGTTGCGTCCCTCCTGCCACCTCCGTTGCCTTTCAAGCCAATCCTTTTGGGATCCGGCGCCTTGCGAATCAGTCCCTTAAGGTTTGCGGGTGCGCTGGTGCTCGGGGGAGGGCTGAGGTTTGGCGCGGAAGCCTGGATCGGGGTCCGCTACGGAAAGGGTGGAGAAGATTTCCTCAAGAATAACCTCATCTGGATTTCATTGGCTTTCGTCGCCATAGTTGTGATCTCGACCTTGCTCTATCGATGGTGGTGGCGTCCTGGCGGCAAAGAAGGACAACCTTCTGCAACCACTCCGATGCCGTCTGATCGTGGCCAGGACTAATCGTAACGGAACCTTCCAGAGAAATCGAACGCCTGAGAAAGAACGTGAAGCTGCTGGTCAAGTATTACCTTGATCGCGAAACCGCCTGGCCGTTCGCTCGCCGGCTGGAAACGGAGGTCCCGGACGGTTACCGTTGCGCCCTTTTCTGTAGGTATCACTTCCGCCCAGGGAAACCGTGCGAAATCCATAAAGACCCTGGCCGTTCGGGTTTCCAGGGCTGTTTTGAGCGCGGCTGATGGCTCGGGTTTGTGGAAGACTCTCGCGTCGGCCGGTTCGATCTCTGCGCTGAGTGTATTGACCGGAAGAACGTATAACGCCCCGAAGGTTTCAACCACGCCTGTCCATTCGAATGGATTCGCAAAGCTCGGGAACGCGCCCAGCCTTTGCGGCTCAGCCTGATGATACCGGACGGAATTGAGAATATTCAGGGCTCGTCGATGGCTGAAGTCGCGCATGCCCCACACGGCCACGATGGCGCAGAGCGCAAAGACAGCGCCGGTCTGAAACCCGGTTTTGCGAGCTCCGACTTCCTCAGTTATCAGCCGGAACAGCGCAGGAAGCGCCAGCCCTGCAAGCAGGATCAGCCAGAGCAGGGGATCGATGATGGGTTCTATGCCCCAGGCATACCAGTGCGCACTGAAGGGCAAGAACGGACGGATCCCATAAGAGTTTGTATAATCGAGCAGCAGGTGGCTTCCCGTGGCAACGCAGCACGCCAGCAGGAGCCAGCGGCCGTCAAGCGGTGGTCCTGTAGTTTTAGGACGCGCTCTTTTCCCCAAAAAATAAGTTCCTGCCGCCAGAGCAATTCCCAGTGCCGTTACTCCAATAATCGAATGGGTTATCCCACGATGGTGTTCCAGGTAAGTTACGCCACCCCAAAAGCCGCTAATGGAGTCAATATCGGGAATATTTGATCCAATGATGAGGGCCACCGTGGCGAATCGCGTCTTGCGATTGAAGCCCGCCTGGCTGATCGCAATGCCGGTTAGCGTGTGGGTCAGGTTGTCCATGCCAAAGGACCGTTGCGTGCCGGACGTGCAGGATTTCCACCGGCGTGAGTCAAGCTGGGGCTGCCTGCGCACCCGCAGCTATGTTATCGAACTCAGGAATTTCTCGGGCGCCATCAGCGTTAAGGCATCCGGGGCCGTATCAAAGGTAACGGGGATCCGTCCTGCCAATTCGCCATCGACTTCAAAGAGAATGGGATCTCCAGCCTGGTCGCTCATACAATGGACATTGCGGCCATTCCGAAAACGGACATCCGGCAGCCGCTGATGGGATTGCGCGAGTATGCCCACGGCGTACCGAAAATAGCGTCCGGCCCCGGCCCCTTCAAACATGCAGCAGGAAAAGTCCGGTTCAGCAATGCTGTGGGGGAGCGCCAGCTTTAACCACCCTGCGTATCGGCGGGACCGCTGGATCACCGTAAAGGTTGCAGAAACCGTGGAGCCGTCCAAAGACACCTGGAAGTTCGGAAAGCTGTAGCGGAAAACCTGGCGCACGGCTTCCGAACAATACGCGACGAACCCCATGCGAAGTTTCTTCTCCATGTCGAGCTGGCTGATAATGCGGGCGTCAAAGCCTACGCCCGCCAGCGCGATGAAGAAACGTTGGCCGATCGACCCGGATTCCTCCCAAGTGGCACGTCCCAGGGGAATTCTGCAGGGGCGCCAGGACGGGAGTTGCCTGGCAGCCTTCACAATATTCCTGGGCAATCCCAGTTCCTTTGCCACGATGTTGGCGGTTCCGCCGGGCAGGACTGCAAGCGGCATATGGCCCGGGGCCAGTCCATTCAATACCTCGTTGATAGTGCCATCGCCGCCGCAGGCAATCACTAAATCACATCCGTTCTTGGCAGCCTTTCGGGCCAGTTGCCTGGCGTCGCCGGGGCCGGACGTGGCACGGAGTTCGACCGCGATCCCGGCGCTGCTCAACACCGCCACGGCCTCTTGAACCTCGCGGAAACGCCGCCCGCTTCGGGTCCCAGCCAATGGGTTGGAGATTAAGACAGCTTTCTTCAAAGGTAGGCTTCTCGTTGGAGTGGTTAACCTGGTCTTTGTGGAGCAGCAGCGGACACCGCCTGCCGCCGGCGATCAGCCCGCGATCCATGAGGGAACCAAATCATGCCCCGAATAGTCTACGGAGAAACCGTTTTGGGGCCAACCCCGGTGATCACTTTCCTGGCGATTTTCTCGTCGGACTTTTTCTTGATTTTGGCGTCCACCCAAACCATGTCACCCACTTTAAGGTTCGCTTTTGTGCTTCGTTTGCCGTTGTCAATAAACCTCGTCTTAGGTTCCAGCTTGAATACCTGGCCATTTCCAAAGCGCGTCTTGTCCAGGATGATCTGGTCTTTGCCGATCGTTTTCACCACTCCATAGATATAATTCTGATACTTTCCCGCCACGGAGATAGAGTTCTCCAGCCGGCCCGCGGCATCGGGTGATTCGGTGGGTTGATAAACTTGCGCCCACGCCTGCCCGGATGCAAGAGCGCCCGCAAAGAAGAGGAAAATTAGAACGTCCGTGGTCCTGGTTCGCATGACAATCCACCATCCCCAATTGATAGATCCCATCTACCACCGAAGCTAGCAATCGGGCGAGTACGGTGTCAAGCCCCAGGGCAGAAAAGAGCACCGATGGCGCTCTGCGGCGTGGATTCATGCGGTGCACCCACACCATCACCAGCCATGCCGGCAATTTTGGATGGAATCACCGCTTATCTTGACGAGGCCTCGGCCTCGAGGGCGCTCATATCTTGAATGACGACGTTGCGCCCTTCAACTTTGAGCATTCCTTCTGATTGGAAGTGGCTCAGGTTTCTGGATACCAGTTCTCGTACGGTGCCAATCTGGAAGGCAAGTTCCTGGTTGTTGATGCTCAGTCCGAATTCGATACCACGGATTGTCTTTTGGCCCTTCTCCCTGGCCTGCTGGAGCAGCCATGATGCCAAACGATTGCGAACTGTCGTGAAAGAGAGCTCCTCAATAATGCTCACAAGCTGCCGCAGCCGCAGGCTGACCACTTTCAAGACTTTCAATGACATTTCAGGACGTTCCAGGCATAACGCACGAAAGTCCTTCTTGCTGATGAAGAGCAACGTGCATAGGTCTACTGCGGCGGTTGAGGCCGGGTAGTTCCCGCCATCGAACACAGGAAGCTCTGCGAGGGTATTGCCGGCCTTTTCAATGTGCAGCACCTGTTCCCGCCCACTGGCGGAGATGTTGAATATCTTTACGCTCCCTGTTTGAACAACGTACAAGCCTTCGCAGGGGTCTCCTTCTGAAAAAATCATTTCGCCCGGCTGATATTGCCTGGACATTGTTCGATCGACCAGCATCCCCAACTCCCGCTCTGTCAAATCGGCAAACAGCGGAACGTCGCGAAGAGATTGAATTCGGTTTGTCCTTGAGCTTTGCACGGGATCTTATTCTACTTCCGAATCAATGAATTGGCCATGCGTAAGGGAGGGCCGTCCGGGGGTTGCGGAATAGGTAAGGGGCCCGAGGCACGTCACCCTATAGAGTGATTTACGTCACATCATTGAGGGTCAGTTTCCTCTTAAATAATCAATTAGGCATGGAAAGTCTATGAAACATTCGCCTAAATCCAGCATGTTCTCCAAAATGAAGGCCAGCGTTTTCGCGTCTGGAAAACCCTGGAACAGATCCCTTACAGAGTTTGTCCAGGCGCTCGAATCCGTGAAGTCGATTGTGAACCTGCCCAAGCACGCCAAGCTCCTCGATGAAGGGCAGGTACCAGAAGGTATCTTTGTTCTTCTTCACGGAAGTGTCAAATTGTTCGTCTCGTTGAAGGGCGGAAAGATGCTGATACTGCGGGTCGTGCAGTCGGGAGAAGTGCTTGGCTTGAGTGCCACCATGTCATCCAGGTCCGCTGAGTATACTGCGGAGACCCTGAGCCCCACTCAATTCCTGTATGTTCCGCGCAAAGATTTCCTTGCTTTGCTCGAAGAACACCCGGAGATTTGTGTATCGGTGGTTGAGGTTTTGAGCCATCAGCTTCGTGAAGCAGTGAATATGATTCACTACTCCTCCGGATCGCAACCGGCGGTGGAAAAGCTGGCTGATTTGCTGGAGCTATGGGTGGCTGAAAATGGCCAGGTAACCGACCGAGGTGTTGAGCTTAAACTTCCCCTAACGCAGGAAGAGATCGGCCAGATGATTGGAGTTTCACGCGAGACGGTTTCCAGGCTGCTAGCTGAGTTTGAAGAACAAGGCATTTTGGAGTTAGAGGGTTCGCGAGTCCGGATATTGAAGGGTCATCACCTTGATGATCTTCCTGCGATCAAGTGCCGGAAGGCCGCAAAGGAAAATGCGGGTTCAGAGCCACTGAATTCGCCCGGCGGTGAAAAAGACTCTTCTTCTGAAACAAGGCCGGCAGGCCCTGACCGCGCTCCGGAAAATCCCCGGCGCCCCGACTTTCTGAATTAGACGCACATCTTGGCCGTGCGCGGCTGGTACACGCAGGAAGGATCTGCGGCGAAAGGGTCTCCCGTCAGGGCGTAGGCCCGTGATCGCGAGCCACCACAGATCTCCCGAAATTCACACACACCGCACTTCCCCTTCAAATTTGACGTGTCGCGTAATTGCTTGAAAAGCGGCGAATTTCGGTAGATTTCAGCGAGCGCCTGCCGCCGAACATTGCCTGCCACCAGGGGCAGAAATCCGCTGGGAAAGACCTCGCCCTGATGGGAGATGAAAACAAAGCCCTTGCCGTCGTTCAGCCCACGCGGCGCGCGGCCGATTCCGTCGCCCAGCGGCTTGCCGGCCGGCACTGATGGGGTGGCGGTGCCCCTGCGGCGCTCTGCAGCGCGTTCTTGCGCCAGGTACCGCCTGTAGTGTTGCGCCTCGGTTGTCTTGATATCGAACTCGACACTCCGGGAAACCTTTGCAAGCCTGGCGAATACTTCCTCAAACTCCTCCGCAGTTATCAAATCCTTAATCTGGCCACGCCCTGTCGGTACTAGAAAGAACACACTCCACAGGACCATCGGGAAAGTTTTCAGGAGCGCAACCATATCGTCGAAGTCCGCCAAGTTGCGCCGGGTGATAGTGGTATTGATCTGTACAGGAAGCCCGAGTTCGCCGGCCCAGCGGACGGCGTCCAGGGTCAGGCCATATGAGCCTGAAACGCCGCGGAATGTATCGTGTATTTCGGCCGAGGAGCCATCCAGGCTGATGGCAAGCCTCGCCAGGCCGCATTGGCGAAGGCGGGCGATTGCCGCGCGAGTAAGCAGCGGCGTGGCGCTCGGCGTCATCGACATCCGAACTCCCCTGCGGCTTCCATATTCTACAAGCGAGTAAATGTCCGGCCGTTTGAGAGGATCTCCGCCCGTCAGAACAAACAAGGGCGCTTGCATCCCCGCAACCTGGTCGATGAGACCTTTTGCCTCCTCAGTCGAGAGTTCCAGCCGTGAGCGAAGTGGTTGCGCGCAGGCCCGGCAATGAAGGCACGCCAGATCACACGCCTGCGTGGTTTCCCAGATGACGATGAATGGTGTCTCGTTGAAATCCATGATTGCCCCTCTCAATGCCCCTTCCAGTAAACCGATTTGTGCCTAAATCTAAACATTTCTGGACCGTAAGCGCAGTGACAAAAGTCACGCTTGCTCTGTGACGGATGTCACAGACGAGCTCCGGCACCGGCGTTATCCTGTGGCTGTCTGGTGGCGAGGTCTGGAGATTGAGCAGGACCTTTCGACCGGGCGTTTTTAGAAAGATCGCGCCTCATTAAAGCACGTTTCCTTCCGGCGTTCTGCCCCGAACGCAAAGGTAGAGGCGGTTCAAGACTGGCCGTCTCTACCCCCTTCTCTCAAAAGCTTATAATCCTTCAGACAGGTTGAAAAAAGTGACGGGTATGTCATGCTGATAAGAGACAAGCATTCTGGCTTGGATGACTTCAGCAAAACGCCGGACCCTTTGTCACTTGCGGGTCGCTGAAGGGGGTCGAAACCAGGGTTTTGCGTGGGTGGGGATGGACCTGCGATTTGCATGGTTTTCATCCTGCGGGAGACAACTGTGGCTAAGAACGTCGATATCAAGGATGAAATTGAGAAGTTGAGGGAAGAAATCCGGCACCATGAGCACCGCTACTACGTCCTGATGGACCCGGAAATCTCTGACGTCAAGTTCGACGGGCTGATGCACCGGCTCCAGGAGATGGAAAAGGAACACCCTGAGCTGGTGACGCCAGACTCTCCCACTCAGCGCGTTGGGGGCCAGCCAGCGGAGGAGTTTGCCAAAATTCGCCACTCGGCGCCCATGCTAAGTCTTGACAACACCTATTCCGTGGATGAAGTGCGGGATTTTGACCGGCGGGTGCGTGAGCTTTCGGGGCGCGACCAGGTTCCTTACGTCGCAGAACTGAAGCTGGACGGTCTCTCCATGGCCCTGACCTATGAAGACGGCATCTTCACGCGCGGGCTCACACGCGGAGACGGTGTTACAGGTGAAGACGTCACCCAAAATGTGAAAACCATCCGTTCCGTTCCCCTCAAGTTGGATCCCAAAAAGCTCGGCGCGATCGGGCAGCCGGGGAAGTTTGTGGTGCGCGGCGAAGTGATCATGACGCACAAGGCTTTCCGGCAAGCCAATGAGCAGCGCGAGAAAAATGATGAGCAGCCGTTTGCCAATCCCCGCAATGCCGCAGCAGGCACCATCCGTCAACTCGATCCCAGGATCGTCGCGCAACGGAACCTGGATATTTTTGTTTACTACCTTCTGGTGAACGGACGCCCGCCGCTCAAAGAACACTGGAAAGTGCTGGATGCGCTCAGAAGCCTGGGCTTTAAAGTGAATTCTTACAGGAAGCTCGCGAAATCATTTGACGAACTGATCGGCTACATCCAGAAAATGGAGCCTGAACGGGAAGAGCTGGATTACGAAATCGACGGCATGGTCGTCAAAGTGAATGAAATCGGCCTGTGGGACGAGCTGGGAATGACGGCCAAGTCACCTCGCTGGGCGATTGCCTACAAGTATCCGGCGCACCAGGAGACCACTGTGGTGAAAGATATTCGTCCGCAGGTGGGCCGCACCGGCACCCTGACTCCAGTGGCTGATCTCGAGCCGGTAAACGTCGGCGGCGTGACGGTGAGCCATGCCACGCTGCACAACATGGACGAAGTGGAGCGCCTGGGAGTAAAAATCGGCGACACGGTCCTGATCCAGCGTGCCGGCGAAGTGATTCCGCAGGTGCTGAAGGTGACGAAGCACGCGACAGACGGCAGGGAATTCAGGATGCCGAAGAAATGCCCGGTCTGTGGCGGCGACGTCATCCGCGTGGAAGGGGAAGTGGCTTATCGCTGCGTGAACACCGCCTGCCCCGCGCAACTGAAGGAGTCTCTGCTCCACTTTGCCGCGCGGCATGCCATGAACATCAACGGCCTGGGGGAATCACTAGTGGATCAGCTTGTGGACAAGAAGATTGTCACTGACGTTGCCGGCCTGTATAGCCTCGAGCTGGACCAGCTCGCCGGCCTCGAGCGCATGGGGAAGAAGTCAGCACAAAATGTCCTGGATGAAATCGAAAAGAGCAAGCAGGCCGAACTGGCACGAGTGATGTACGCCATTGGGATTCGATTTGTTGGAGAGCGCACGGCCCAGCTTCTGGCGGAACACTTTGGTTCAATGGATAAATTCCGGGACGCTGCGCCCGACGACCTCTATGAGGTTGAAGAAATCGGTCCGAAGGTGGCGCAAAGTATTGTTGAGTTTTTCCGCGAAAAACGCAACCGTAATGTTATCGAGAAACTGCGCAAGGCGGGGCTGCAGTTTGAGCAGAAAAAACGACGCAGCGGCGGACCTTTGGAAGGACTGCAGTTTGTTCTGACAGGCAGCCTGCCCAGCCTGTCACGGGAAGAAGCAACCAGCATGATCGAGGAAGCCGGTGGGCGCGTAACGGGGTCCGTCAGCAAGAAGACGAATTACGTGGTAGTGGGCGAGGATCCCGGGTCAAAACTCGAAAAGGCGCAGTCACTGGGAATTGAGACGGTCGATGAGGCAGGCCTCCGCAGGCTGACCGGCAGGCAATAAGCGAACGACGGCAGCGTCAGAATGCACAACCGCACCGGCGTCCGCATCCATTTGGATGAGAGCCTTTGCGGTTGCCTGGGATCTTGGTGCGTCGCGAATGCAGGTGGGAGAACCTTCATGTGAGTCAAACGGGCGAAGGTTCTTTCCTGACCCTCGTGTTACGCAGTTGGTTCAGGGCGTTCGAAAATGAAGTTGCCCGACTCTTCGCTGTAATCGAGGTTCAGGTCACCGAGGGCTTGTGCTACAGTTCCGTCAACCGCCAGCCGTGTCCCGGCGGTGGTTTCCACCTGGTCATCTGATTCCGGTTCTTTTGTGTCGAGTTTCAGCGTCAGGCGCAGCTCGTTCTTGCCTTCCACCGGCTTGGCGTCAACTCGCAAGAAAGTGGTTTCGGGCAGCGACTTGCTGGCAACAATGGATTTCACTTCCTGCGCTGCTCTTTCGGTCATCTTGATCATGCATTCTCCTTGTTGGAACCGCCCACGGACACTACGGCGCCTTCCTTGCCGCAATGGAAAAGAAGATCAGGAGGCCCCGCGATTCCTGTGAGATTCACTTCTATTAGATTGGAGCATGATGCCGATGATTGCAACCCCAAATTGTCCGCAATGTCGGCTTCTGTGAACAGTAGCGACGGATTGGCCTCCCGAGACGGCGGCGTAAACCCGCCGCTACGCATGTTTCATGCCTGCGTAAATTTGTGCTGATGCGTTGCCTTCAGAGCGCCTCAAGCCACCTCAGCATGGTGTCAACGCTACCGGGCGGGATGCCCTCCACCCAGCGAACTTCATCGCCCGCGCAAAGCAGAATCACGTTGCCGGAGGCTGTGTGGGCAATAATGCGTTCGGCGTCAGAGTGAGGGTCAAGGGAAAACTCCGGATATTTTTTGGTGAGGATCTCATGATAATCGCGGAAGAAAGTGAGAGCTGAATTTGCGCTCGACCAGCGGGTTCTGGCAAGCAACGCATAGCTTTGCGTTGCAGGATCTTCGTAAATAATATAACGGTCGCCCGTCCAGGCGGAGCAATCGGCCGCAGCCTGATCTTCAGACAGGAACTGTCCCACCAGTTCGTTGCATCCCAGCTCACCCATAGTATTTTCATCCAACTGCTTGAGCCTGGGAAGTGAACTGAGCGGATTCTCCTCTGAGAGTTGAACTTCCGGCAACGCCTCATGGTTGAAATAGACGCCCGGCTGATAGAGGGCTTTGGTGTTCGAGGGCGGGGAAGTGAACAGCTCGTTCAATCCCTGCCAGTTCGTTTGCCGCAGGCCCTTTGAAATAAAACTGGCGCCCTCGATGTAGGGAAAGAGCGCCTGAAGCTTGAAAAAGAAAGGGGCCTTCGAGAAGACCGGGAATTCCGACATCTGCTGCCGGATAAGTGGGCCGAGGACGCCGTCAAAGCTGGGCATGGCCGAGATTGGCGTGTCGCCCAGCATCTTCTGGAACATGGCGGCGGTTGCATAGCCTTCCACTACTGCCTGGCGGGCGGATTCGGCATCGTCCTTGTTCTTGACGGCCTTCATGTATTGGAGGAGGTCGAAGTTCTGGTCCTGCAACGCGTGCGTCAGTTCGTGCGACAGCACCATGCCCTGCATCTTGGGTGGAATCCAATCGGCCATGTACATCGTTTTCGTCTGCGGATCATAGAAGCCCGCAACCTGCTCTGTATAAAAGTTGATCAAAAATTTCTGAAGGTCAAAATCCCTGAGGGTCAGTCCAAAGGCCACAAGGGTGGCTTCCTGCACATGGATGTCCTGCGGAGTGTATTCGGTCTGCAGGTTATGCAGCAGGATTTTTCGGATCTCTTCCCGGCTCACAACTTTCTTCCGTACAGGAGATTTGATGGGCAAGCCGGTGATGTGGCTCATTTGCTGCAATACGTGGTCCGCCTGCGCCAACAACTCGGACTGCTTCTCCTGGTCTGGCTGTTTGGTCTGGTCTCTGCGCGTTGGTGGTCCCGATTGCGTTTGCGCCGGGGGAACAAAAGCCGCTGCTGGGGGTTGCGCTTGCACCGTGTGGTGGCGACCCGCGCCAAGGCAACAAAGAATGGAGAGAAGGGCCGTGACATACTTCGGGCCTGACCTATGCTCTCTGTAATTTTCCATTGGCAAGTTAACCTTTCACTTTCCCTACCATGAACAGTTGTGCGGAGCCAGGAGAGAACGGATCACTTGCAAGAGACCCGGACGATTGGACGTCAATGAGTCCCGCTGATTCCAGCAGCCGCACGAGTTCACGATAAGTATAGACTCGGTGGGAGCCGGAGCGTGTCTCCATCTGACCGTCACGGACAAAAGTGTAATTGGTATTGAAGCGGCTGTGGACGTGATCATAGTGGTTCTCTTCCAGAAACAGGAAATCGCCAATCCTTGTCCATTTGCGCTCCTGAATCCGGGGAAGAAGAGTTTCCATTGAAACGCCAATGTCCAGTATGAACCTGGCCCCGGGTTTCAGACTGCGGCATACGCTGCGCACAAAATCCACGTTGCCTTCATCTTCGAAATATCCAAAGCTGCCGCCAAAACAGAATGCGCCGTCAAACTCGTGCTGCCAGGGAAGGTCACGCATGTCGCGTTGCTCCCAGCGTATGTCCAGTGCTTTCTCCACTGCTCTCGATCGGGCCTCCTGAAGAAAATCCGAGGAGAAATCGACGCCCGTCAGCTTGTGCCCGCGTGAGGCCAGTTCCCTCGCCAGGCGGCCCTCGCCGCATGGCACGTCGAGAAGGGCTGCGCCGTTCGGAACATTCAGGACCTTTAGAATGAAATCCGCCTCGGCCCTGGTATGAGCTTCGTCATAAACCTCTTTCCAGATGTCCAGGACGACTCCCGAGAAGAAATCTTCCCACCACTCTTTGGGCATGTTCTGCTCCTCCCGGCCCCTGCGAGGAATTGAAGCAAGGGCTGGATGAGTTTTCCAAGCTGTTGATTGACCCTCCGCTACTGGCAGATTACCATAGATGTAGCGCGGGTAAGCCGGGCGATCGCTGCCCCGCTCAAGCGCCTGACTCAGGTCCGCAAGGTCCAGGGACAGGCAGGAGCGGGGGAGAGGAAAGTCCGAACTCCACAGGGTAGTGCGCTCGTTAACAGCGAGGGTCGGAAGGGGATCTCCGGGCGACCGGGGCGTACGCTTCCGGCATGGAAAGTGCCACAGAAAATATACCGCCCCGTTTGCTCGGGGTAAGGGTGAAAAGGTGCGGCCCGCTGAGGCGGGATTAAAGCAAGAGCGCACCGCCTCGCCAGCGATGTCGAGGGCAGGGCAAACCCCGCACGGAGCAAGACCAAATAGGAGAGGAGGAGTGGCCCGCTCCGCAAGGTTTTGTAGCGGCGATCAGTGGCTACGGGAGCGGTTGATTTAGTAACCGCGGTCGTTGATCGCCGCTACGAGCCGGTGACTCTCGGGTAGGTCGCTTGACCCCATCAGCAATGCTGGGGCTAGAGGAATGATCGCCGCCCCGGACAACCGGGGAACAAAATTCGGCTTACAGGCTTGCTCGCGCTGTTTACAACCAGGTGATGCGGTAAGGACGATTATCCTGCCTGAGCGCTCCTTCATATATGAACAATTGACGCTTGGTTTCTTTGCTGGCTTTCCGGGTGGCATATGCTCGACGGCGCTGCACTTGAGTTGACACATATGAAATCTCGAAGATACAATTAGAAGTTTGATCTCACGAAGGTGTTTTAAACAAGAGGGTTATGGATAAGCGTAAGGTAGAACGGTACCGCAAACAGTTGCTGGCCAAGCAGGAAGAAATCCGCCGCATGGTTGCAAGGACAGACCTGGACGGCCGCGAAGCTGACAACGAGATTACACAGGATCCTGCGGACCGCGCTGCGAATTCTTATACCAAGGAATTTCTTTTCCATCAGAGTGATGACAACCGCCGCATTCTCCAGCTTATCCAGGAGGCCCTCCAGCGCGCCGACGAGGGTTCCTACGGCCTTTGTGTGGAATGCCAGGAGGACGTCCAGAGTAAGCGCCTGGATGCTGTTCCCTGGGCGCGCCACTGTATCGAGTGCCAGGAGAAGCAGGAAAAAGGCCTGTTGTAATGGTCTGAAGTCCTTGGAAAGCGAGGTTCGCTTTCATTTCCGGCTTGCCTTTCATCTCAAGTTGCCGCCCCCTTCTTCAAGAACTGGCTGACAGCCTGTTCGCAGTTGTTTTCCCCACCCAATGTTTCATTTGTGGCAATGAAGTCGCCAGTGCCGGCGGACTGCGAGTGTGCCGCGCATGCTGGTCACAAGTTGAAAGCTGGGAAGGGATATCCTGCCAAAGGTGCGGGCTTCCTGTTGTTTCAGAACATGTTTTGGACGCTGCCCAGGTTCTCTGCGGAGCTTGCCGGGCAAGTGAGCCTTTTTTTGATCTTGCCCGGACCTTTGGGATCTTCCGGGGAAACCTCCGCCTCCTGATCCTTCAGTTGAAATTCCGCCGCCAGGAACGGCTGGGGAAAAGATTAGGCGGAATGCTCGTGCAGGCTTGGTCGAAACTGGGCCCGCTCGCTGATTGCGAACCTCCCCTCATTGCACCTGTTCCACTGTTCCACACACGCGAGCGCGAACGCGGCTTCAATCAATCCCGGCTCCTGGCCGAGGGGCTCAGGAAACGGGTCGAGGCTATGCAGGGTGCGAAGAAAGTCAAGGTCCATCCCCGGCTGCTGGTTCGGACCCGCGCCACTTTGCCGCAGACGGGCTTGAAGGTCCAGGCCCGCCAGGAAAACGTGCGCGGCGCTTTTGAAGTGGCAAAGCCGGACCTCGTCCAGGGCCAGCAAGTGGTTCTGGTGGATGACGTCATGACCACAGGGGCCACGTTATCGGCGTGCGCTGCCGTGCTCAAGAAGCGCGGCGCCGCAGGTGTTTACGCTTTGGCGATGGCGAGGGCTACACCGCAATTCCCCGACACCGACCGCTGGATCCAGACGGCAGGTGTTGACGAATTTGGCCGTGACTGGACATAATGATTTCTTGCTGGAGGGGGTTGCCCCCTTGAGAGGGTAAAGACATGGCGGAGGCGAGCGAACGCCTGCTGAAGGCGCCGGTTCTCGTTCTGAACGCGACCTACGAGCCTATTAATGTGACAGCGGCCCGGCGCGCCATGGTACTTGTCCTGAAAGGCAATGCCATCACGGAGGAAGAGAATGGCAGCTATCTGCACTCCGAGCGAACGGCATTCCGCATCCCTTCTGTCATCCGGCTCACAGAGTTCCGCCGGATCCCTCATCAGTCGCGTCCGCTTTCGCGCAAGAACATCCTGATCCGCGATCGTTACACTTGCCAGTTCTGCTACAAAATTTTTCCGGCCGGCCAATTGACGCTGGATCACATTATCCCGCGCTCACGAGGCGGCCACTCAGACTGGGACAATCTGGTTGCATGCTGCCATGCGTGCAACAGCCGGAAAGGCGATCGGCTGCCCGAGGAGGTGGGGCTCAAACTGCGCCGCCAGCCGCGGCCTTTCACGCTCCACACCAGCCGCCACATCATGCGGATGCTCGGGCGGGCTGACCAGCGCTGGCGAAAGTACCTCTTTTACTGATCTGTCCACCGTCTCTTCCTGAAACCTCTGAGACTTCCACTATTTGTGTGACCTGTGCATCACAATCCCGATTTACTGGTCATCTCCTGCATTTCGATTGCATTCAACGCCGCGTAGCCGGATTGATCGTTGTCAAAATAGACATAGATCTGCCTGGCTCCGCTTTCCAGCCATTCTGCACAAATGCTCACCCATTCCCGTAATTGCGGCCGGGTGTAACGTCCGGAATATTCTTGCTCCGCGGGGCCGTGGAGGCGCAGGTAGGCGAAGCTTGCTGTCAATTCTCGTGGGGATTGCTGCCCGGCGAGATCATAGACACAAAGAGCTGCATGATGCTTCCTGAGCAGATCCCCGACTTCGGCATTGAACCACGTAGTGTCGCGGAATTCGAACGCAAGGCGGTAGCCTTGCGGCAGGATTTCCAGAAAAGACTGCAGGCGTTCTGCATTGCTGTGCCAGTGGGGCGGCAGTTGAAACAGGACCGGGCCGGTCTTCTTGCCCAGCCCCCGAACGTGATCAAAGAATTTCCCGGTTGCAGATTCCGGATCGCGGAGTTTCTTCATGTGGGTAATGTACCGGCTGGCCTTGACGGCAAAAGTGAATCCGGATGGAGTCTGGTCGCGCCATGACTTGAAGGTTTGCCGGCTGGGAAGGTGGTAGAAAGAGTTATTGATCTCGACGGTCTGGAAATGCTGGACGTAAGCGCTGAGCATTTCGCCGTCAGGCAGGTCTTTCCGATAAAACGGTCCCCGCCAGTGCGAGTAATGCCAGCCGGACGTCCCGATGTGGACCCTTGACGCCATCGCTTTCCGCCTTTGGCGCGAACCTGAAGATTGATCCGGGCTTCCCTATTTTATTCTACCGTTACATTCCAAAGAGGGAGGGCGGAAAGCTGGATGCGGGCGGGAGGGACCGTTGCTATCTACCTGGCGCTGGGAGAAGCCTGGGCCAGGAAATCCACCAGGCAAACCATGGCAAGCGTATCCTGCCGGCAATATTCCAGGATTGCATTGCGCAGCCGTGCTTTTTCCTGCTCGTCCGCGTGGCCGCGCACCATCGTCTCCCACGCGAGTCCCGCTTCCGTGCCCTCGGAAACTTCCATTCCGTCGTACGTCATGTCAGGAATCAGCGCGGGGAGGACTCGCTTCAGAGAAAATGAGCCTCTGAATTTCGGATGATAAACGTTCTTTCTCACCACGTCCAGAAGGTCCCAGAGCCTGGGCAGAATTTGTGCAACCTGGCCGGCATAGTCCGGAAGCCAGATTGCCAGTTCCTTCAGGCGCTGGGATTCAAATGTGCGGTTGTAAACGATCACGTGGCCTTCTTTGCCGAGCAGGTCCAACAGCGAGGTTAGAAATGACAACCTGGGATCATTGCAGTCTTGCGCGAGAAATTCGTGGTGCGTGGTTGGGCCGCCGGGGGCTTCTCTTTTGTGGACCGACCACTGGAACGGAATGGGATCGTAGGGCCTCATTCCGGTAAATCGCGGGATGGCGGGATTGAGCGTTTCGAAATCCATGAAGAACAGTGGATAGCTCAAGGGCGCGATGGCCTCCTGCAATCCTTTGCCGAACCATACCTTCTGCGTCTTCCCGCAGTCGCAAGCCCGCCGCTGCCGCTCGCTGAGCGGAAAATCTTCGGGAATGTCTTTGATGGATCCGATCCCCTTCACCGCCAGTTGGCTGAGACTGGCTGTTGAGATGCCGGGCAGCAGTGAAACGTGGTCATCGGGCAGTGGTTGGTTGCAGTGGTCGAAGAATTCGCACTCGACGGGATCCTTGCATTGAGGACCCGGCTCAATATTGGGGGCCTCAGGAAGGGAAAGAACCATGCGCTGCTGGCGAATCAGGGCCGGCAGCGCCTCGCGCAGCTTCGCGACTTCGGACTCCATCAGCTCGATCGTAAAGAGCTTGTCGGGTTCATGCTCGCGGCCATTGTAAACGTAATTGCGGTTCAGGTGGATGAGGCAGGGAGTTGTCTTCAGGTCGAATCGGTTCAGGACGTATTGCTGGATGCCGACGTCGTAAGGATGGTATTCCTTGACCTGCGTCGAGGATTTCACTTCAAGCAGCCGCCA
>DASSJE010000491.1:0-3478 GCA_035691365.1 Terriglobia bacterium | reverse complement strand
GCGATGCCACTCCTGCAGCTGGCATTCCGGCGCCTGAAATCGCGAGTTGGTCGTTGATGTCGGCGTCAAGATTGTGCGCCGGCCCGCTTGCAAGCAGAGGAGATGCCTGGGGGCGACTTGCGCCGTTTTTGTTAAGCGCTGCCAGCAGGACGGAAGCATCAGACGTGAATCCCTGCACCATGCGAAGGCCCGCTGAAAGTACAAAAATCGCAATGTGGGATCCGGCGGGAATGGATTTCAAGAAAGCCGTGATTTGGAGGCGAACTTTGGATTGATCGCTCAAAGGCGTATTCAGGGTGTCCAGTAGCACGACATTGACCGAGTCCGCGGGCGCTTTCACCGGGTAATTCGTAAAAACATTCTGCGGAAGAGGAGGCAGCGCACCCTGGTCAGTCACACCCTTGTGCTCCTCAAATGACGCAATCGTCTGAGGCTTACCATCTTCGAAGATCTGGAAGTCTTGTTTGTGCAGCCCGCGAACTGGGTCCCCTTTGCCATCAGTGACCACCACATCTTCAATCACAACCGGCACTTTGGTTTTGAAAACGGCGTTCGAGGAATCCGCGGGCGCGACAGTCTGAGAATACGCGGAGCCGACTGCAAAACAGGAGAGTGCAACCCACTGCCAACCGCGGCCCATGCACACCTCCAGTTGAGTAAAGAATAGCACCCTGGGGCGAGAACAAAGCCTGGATGAAACCGGCGAAGAACTTCGCCGGCAATCACAGAGCTGCGGCGATCATGACGACAACACTGATCGGCACCTACCCCGCGACTTCCAGTTTGTGCGCGATAGATTCGCGGCTCATTTCGCCGTCGACGAGGCGCCAGATGCCTAGAGGGTTGGTGTCTTTGAGTTCGTCTGGCAGAGCGGAATCCGGAAAATTTTGAAAGCAGACTGGCCGGCAGAAGCGGTAGATGGCCTGCGTGCCGACCGAGGTTGAGCGCCCGTCTGAGGTTGCGGGGAACGGGCCGCCGTGCACCATGGCATGGCAAACTTCTACGCCTGTGGGGAAACCGTTGAAGACCAGGCGGCCCACTTTTTCTTCGAGGATGGCCACCAGGTCGCTCCACTCGCGCAGGTCTTGTTCCGTGCCGTGAATGGTCGCGGTGAGATGGCCTTCGAGTTCACGCGCAATCTGCAGAACCTGCTCGCGTCGCGAATGGCGAACCAGCAGCGTGGACGGCCCGAAGATTTCCGATGCCAGGTCGGGATCTTTCAAGAACGCTTCGGCGTCAGTTTCGAAGAGCGCAGCACCAACGCCGGGTTCGCCGCCGGGTTCGGCTTCGGCGATCACTTTCACGCCCGGCTTGGCGCGGCGCGCGCTGATTCCTGTTCCATAGGAATTGCGAATCACGGAAGTGAGCAGGTGAAACGGTGCGGACTGGGCAACGACTTCCTGCAGCTTCGATGCAAAGGTGGATGCATCGGGTCCTTCTTGCACGAAAACCATGCCCGGCTTGGTGCAGAACTGTCCCGCGCCCAGAGTGAAGGAAGTATGCAAGCCGGTTGCGATTTTGTCCGCATTCTGCCGCAGCGCGCCCGGGAGGATGAAAACTGGATTGGTGATGCTCATTTCCGCGTAGAACGGAATGGGCTCGGGACGCGAGGCGGCGATGTTCATCAGCAGCTTTCCCGCGGTGCGGGAACCGGTAAAGCCCCCCGCCTTCACGTAGGGATGTTTCATCAGAGCGGCGCCGATTTCGCTGCCGCCGCCAAAAAGCAAGGAGAAAACACCTTCCGGCAGGTTGCAGCTGCGGACCGCCTGCTGTACGGCGCGGCCAACCATCTCGCCGGTGCCGGGATGGGCGGAGTGTCCTTTCACGATTACCGGATTGCCTGCAGCCAGCGCAGATGCGGTGTCTCCGCCAGCAACCGAAAATGCGAGCGGGAAATTGCTGGCGCCAAAAACCACAACCGGACCAAGCGGGCGAAGCAGCGAGCGAATGTCGGGCTTGGGAAGCGGCTTGCGATCGGCATCGGCACGGTCAATGCGCGCCATGAGCCATGACCCATCTTCGACCAATTGCGCAAACAGGCGGAGCTGATTGCAGGTGCGCGCAGTTTCGCCTTGCAGGCGGGCTTTCGGCAAAGCAGTTTCGAGCGCGCAGCGTTCGATGAGTTCGTCGCCGATGGATTCGATATTCGCCGCGATGGTGCGCAGGAACTTCCCTTTTTCGTAGCCGGGCAGGCGGCTGTAGGACTCGAACGCCTCATGGGCAAGTTGGGCGGCTTGCTGCACTTCCTCCGCCGACGCGGAGTAGAACTGCGGTTCCAGCGCTTCTCCGGTAACCGGGTTATGCGCGCGAAATGTACCGTGAGCAGTGGAGCCTTGGCGGAATCCAACCAGCGATCGTCCTTCCAATTTCACCGTCAACCCCCAAATTACTTGGCCGGCACAGCGTGGCCATTCACCAGTTGCGGCCGGGCTTGCAGCGCAGCGTGGATGGTCTTCTGCACCTGCTTCAGTTTCTCTCCAGTCAATTCTAGCCGAGGCGGGCGGACGCGAGCATTGCCCATGCCAACTTCCGCCTGCACCAATTTGATGAGTTGAACGAACTCGGGGACTGTATCCATGCGCAACAAAGGCAGGAACCAGCGGTACAGTTCGAAAGCTTTCTCGCGCTCACAATTGATTGCGAGATTGAATAATTCGACGGATTCGCGCGGCAGGGCGTTAGCCAGGCCGGCAATCCATCCCGTGGCGCCGACGCCAATGCCTTCGACGATGGCATCATCGACGCCGACAAACACTTCCAGGCGATCGCCGCTCAGGGCGCGAATGGCGGCAACCCGCCGGGCGTCGGTGCTGGATTCTTTGACTGCCTCGAAGTTTTCGTATTCCTCGGCCAGTTCCTGCACCTGCTCGGGAAGAAAGTCGGTGCCATAGGCCACCGGGTTGTTGTACAACATGCAGCCGAGCGGCGTGGCCCGGAACACGGCGGCAACGTGCGTCTTCATTTCACGCCAGTCGCCCAGGTAAACGTACGGTGGAAGCACCATGAGCGCGTCGCACCCGGCATCGGCGCACGCCTTCGCCAGCGAAACCGCTTCCGAGGTGGACAGAGAGGAAATGGAAGCCACGACCGGAGCGCCCCCGCTGACCGCTTTCACGCACGTGCGCACGACCTGGACCTTTTCTTCAAAGGAGAGGGTTGCGCCTTCGCCCAGGGATCCCAGCGGAACTACGCCGGCGCAGCCATTCTCGAGCAGCCAGCGGCAATGCTTGGCGACGAACCCGTGGTCAACCTTCAGGTCTGTGTCAAAGCTAGTCGTAATTGCCGGCATTACGCCATTCCAGTTCATTGGGAGCCTCGCATTGCACCGCTGGGCTGTGCTTCACTGCGTGCCATAGCGGCAAGATTTTTTAAGACGGTGGGAAAAATGGGTGGCCGCACGGAATCCGGCGACCAGTGAAACAAAAATTGTGTGGCCGGCCCGCAGACCCGGCCCTGACAAGCGCCCATGCCGCAGCGG
>DASSJE010000490.1:0-4373 GCA_035691365.1 Terriglobia bacterium | reverse complement strand
AAAGCCACCGCGGTTGAAGTCCCCACCACCGCCGTGCGTATCGGCGACATGATGTGGACGACGTTTCCTGGGGAGATGTTCAGCAGCATCGGAAAGCAGGTGAAGGCCGCCACTCCTGCCACTCATGCATATGTGATGGGTTATACCAATGGCTACATTGGCTATTTCCCCACCCAACAGGCGTACGCCGAAGGTGGGTATGAAGTGGCCGTTACCCACCTCGACCCGGCATCTGAACGCATCTATCTGCGAGCCGTGGCCAAACTGATGATGCGTTTTCGATAGGAGGGCGATTCACAGGCAGCACATCGATGGAGGTGCGCAGAGAAAATTGTGAATTCTGGAGGATGAAGGATGTAAAACGCCATGGCGTGTGACGCACACGTCGCGCCGTTTGCGATATATGCGCGGTGCCGGGTAGAGGCGGGCTTCAGCCCGGCATTCGAGACCTTCGCTCGGGCCCGGAGGGCCGAAAGATTTTAGCCCACAGCGTAAGCTGTGGGATGCGATTGACGTTAAAATTCTTCCCAGCCCCGGCAGGGGCGAAAGACAAGCGCCCGCCACGCCCCCGCCCGTCATCAGGCTTCACCCATTTTCATCCTTAACTCTTCATCTTTCAGCCTCCTGCCTTCTGCCTGCTGCTTTTCCCGCGCCCGCAGCTTTCAAGAAATTCATGTTGCTTTTGCCCTTCACGAGGTGCATACTTCCCTCAACGGATGATGCGAGAAAAGAAAGAAAGATCGAGCGATCTGGTCCAGGGCACCCTGGACATGCTGATCCTGCGCACGCTGGCCCGCGGCCGCGCCCACGGCTATGCGATTGCTGAATCTATACATCTGAAATCCCAGGACGTCCTTCGCGTGGAAGAGAGCGCGCTTTACCCGGCGCTGCACCGGCTGGAACTGCGCGGCCTGGTGGCTTCCGGGTGGGGCACTTCGGAAAACAACCGCCGCGCCAAGTACTACCGGCTGACGCCCCGGGGACTGAAATATCTTGATGCCGAATCGGCTCGCTGGGACCGCATGACGGCAGCGATTGCGCGCGTGATGGAAACGGCGTGAAGCATTTGCGCTTTGTGATGGAGTGATTGGCGATTGGGCGATTGATAGATTCAGGAAGGTTTTGAGTTCAGGGTTCTGAGTTTTGAGTTGAAGAACGGCGGTGCGTGCTTCAGCCTGCCGTGGGCAGAAGAAAAAATCGCGGGTCAACTCAGAACTCAGAACTCTTAACCCTGCGCTTTTGAGCGGTGGAGGGTCCGTGCTCCCTGAGTGGATGACAAAGATTGGTCTTCGTATCGGGGCTTTGTTTCGTCGCGGTCAGCTTGAGCGCGACCTGGACGAAGAGCTGCAATTCCACCTGGCCATGCACCAGCAGAAGCTGGAGGAGCAGGGCATGCCGCCTGAAGAAGCTCGTTACGCCGCCCGCCGGGCCTTCGGCAACCCCACCCAGACCAAAGAAACCAGCCGCGACCTGTGGACATTTCGCTTCCTCGAAACGCTCGCCCAGGACCTCCGCTACGGCCTCCGCCAACTCCGCCGCAACCCTGGCTTCACTGTCGCCGCCGTCCTCACCCTCGCCCTCGGCATTGGCACGAACACGGCTATCTTTTCGCTGATTGACACCATATTAATCAAGTCCCTGCCGGTCCGAAAACCTGAGCAACTTTTTCTCTTCAGATGGGAATCACCGCACGTGGTAACCGACGCTCTTCCGTACCCACTCTTCGATCAGATTCGGTCCAATGCCCATGCGTTCCAAGCGATGTATGCATTTTGCAACCTCGATTTGGCCACATCTGTTGATGGAAAACCTGGGTTGGCCGCGGGTCAACTGGTTTCCGGGAATTTTTTCTCGATGCTCGGTGTGCGGACTGTTGCCGGACGGCCATTCACGCCTGAAGAAGACCGCGTTCCTGGCGGAGATCCCGTCGCAATAATCAGCTATCGGTACTGGAAACGACAGTTTGGGCTTGATCCATCAGCAGTTGGCAAATTTATTACGCTCAATGGCTCGCTGTTTACAATTATCGGCATCACTGGGCCCAATTTCGATGGAATCTCAGTGGGCGCGTCTCCAGACATCTGGGTTCCCATGATGATGCAGGCGCAGGTAATGGACGGGAGGGCGCTCCTTAATGACCCGCGCGGCTGGTTCTTCCGGATCCTCGGTCGCTTGAAGAATGGCGTGACTACGGCGGAGGCGACGGCGGACCTGAACGTCGCTTATCACCAGACTGCGATGGCAGAGGCGGGCGCAAGAATCACTCCTCAGATAAGGCAGGAACTTGCGGGGCAGCGCATTTCGCTCGTTCCAGCCAGCCGAGGATTATCGGCTTTGCGCGATCTCGTAGCAAAGCCACTCCTCATTCTGATGGGTTTGGTTGGTCTCGTCCTGCTCATCGCCTGTGCCAATGTGGCCAGCCTGCTGCTCACACGCGCGAGCACGCGGCAAAAGGAGATAGCCCTGCGAGCAGCGCTCGGAGCCGGTCGCGCGAGGCTCATCAGGCAACTGTTCACTGAAAGCGTGTTGCTTGCCATTCTCGGGAGCCTGGCGGGACTTGTTCTCGCCCACTACGGCGAAGAGTTTCTTTTGGCCCTGCCTTTTGCCGGCGTGACACCCTTGACTCTTAATCTCAATCCCGGCCGAACTATGTTGGTCTTCTATGCCTGCACGATGCTGTTCACTGCTATTCTGTTCGGCAGTGCACCCGCATTGAGAGCCTCGCGGGTGGACCTAAACGAGGCATTGAAGGCAGGTGGTCGAGGCGTCGGCGGGGCGGGAGGACGACCGTCAAGGTCGAATCTTAGCAATTCGATTGTCGTAGGTGAGGTGGCCCTTTCCCTCGTGCTGTTGGCTGCTGCCGGAATGCTGGTGCGCAGCCTGCTGAAACTGCGCAATGTGAATCCCGGCTTCAACCAAAAGAACGTCCTTATTGCTTCAATTGATCCGGAGTTAATCGGGTACAGAGGCGAACGACTTACGAACCTTTATAGTCAAATAACGGACGTTATTGCGCCGCTTCCCGGCATTCGCTCTGTGAGCTTATCTGCTGTTCGCCCGATAAGCCGGAGCCAGTGGCGCACGGGGGTGTACGTTCGAGGCCATGTTGTGCGGCCCAGCGAAAATGCGACTGTTCCCTGGAATTTGATTGCACCCGATTTCTTTCGCACTCTGGAGATACCGCTGCTCCAAGGGCGTGATTTTACCGCAAGAGATAATGCGGGCGCCCCCAAGGTTGCAATTATTAACGAAGCAATGGCCCGGTTTTATTTTGGAGAAAGGTCCGCCATCGGCAGGCACTTAAGTTTGACAGGGCCCGGAGGCGAAGAAATTGAGATTGTGGGTGTCGTAGGCAACGCTAAATACGGCAGTATGCGGGAGCCTCCACAGCACATTGTTTATCTTCCGTACCCGCAGGCACCAGGAGGGGGCCTGTCTTTTGGCATGACGATAGAGCTTCGCACGGCTGGGAACCCGAACAGCTTTGTCGGTCCTGTGCGTCAAGCAATCCGAGGAGTCGGAAGACAAATCCCCATTCTCAGCTTCACGACACTGGCTGAGGAGGTAAATAACTCGCTTGCACAGGAGCGGACTGTCGCGGAACTCTCGTGCCTTTTTGGACTTGTGGCACTGATACTCGCCGCCGTCGGGCTATATGGAGTCATGGCCTACACGGTTTCACGAAGGGCCAGCGAAATCGGAATTCGAATGGCGCTCGGAGCGCAACCACAGGATGTGCAGGGCATGGTTCTGCGTGAGTCCCTCGGGCTCGTGATAATAGGTCTGGCGATAGGAGTTCCTCTTACGATTGCCATGGCCCATCTTATCTCAAGCCAGCTTTATGGCATAAGCCAGGCCGATCCGCTCACATTCATCGCCGTTTCGCTCATCCTGGTTGCCGTGGCTCTCCTGGCCTGCTACATCCCGGCCCGCCGCGCGGCTAAAGTCGATCCGATGATAGCCCTCCGCTATGAGTAAGGGCGGCATTACGCTGCCATTGGCGATTACGATAACAATTATGAATTGTGTCATTGAATGATTGAGTGATGGAAAGCAATTACGAATTACCAATTACAAATTACCCGGCCACTTCTTTTGTAAAGGGCGCGAATTTATTCGCTGGCCAGGGTTTGGGGGAAAGGGCACGACTTTCAGTCGTGCCGTAAAGGGCCGCAAATCCATGGGATTCAGGTCCTGAATCAGCGCCGGCCGAATTGGCTGTCAACGCAAAGTAGAAAGTTCCGGTCTTTAGCCAGATAGAAACTTCCTCTTCCAGGGGTGGTTGGGAGGAGGGGTATGGGCTTTGCCGGCGGCAAGGCCTGGAGGCCGTAGGCCGGAAGGACTTGCCGGCCGCGGCGCCGGGCAGGGCGTCA
>DASSJE010000489.1:0-3069 GCA_035691365.1 Terriglobia bacterium | reverse complement strand
ACAACGAATACAGTCTTGTCCGGCCAGTGCCCAGATTGCGCAAATTCGCGGTATGCCCACCCCGGAACGAAGACATTGGAGAACATGTCATGGCTGCCCGGCGCGGGGCTGTAGTTCATGCCGAAGCCTGACGACAGAAACACCCACTCGCGGTAGTGTTCGGGTTGCACAAGCTCCCCGCTGCTCGTGTACTGCGGCTTGTTATCTTCAGGATGAGGCGCAGCAAACACCAGCGCCGCTAGCACCACGCATGAAAGTGCCACCGTGAACTTCTTCATCGGCATGTCCCCTCGTAAGCACGATAAGTAGTACCCGCATCCCACGGAAAGCAAGTTCGTTGCCGTGCCATTAATTTGAAAGTAAAGGCGATCTCATGCAAACGAAAACCCGGCACTGTTCGTTTACGAAATTTGTGTCCGGGAACGGACGTTCGCTGTGTTCACGAGATTGGTCCAGTTATCAAGCAATGAGCACTTTGCTTGCATGCGACGGGAGTTTACACGGAATTGCCCGTAACATTACAAATCCGGGCAAGCCCGGGCGAAAGAAAGAGGCTGAGGGACGATTGCCGCAACATTAGGGTGGCTGAAGGCCGGAGCCAGCTGCTGGGTACTCTACACTTCACGCAGCGAGTTCGTTAGGCATGATGGGCTCGGCCGCCAGAGCCGCCTCCTCGGGGTGCCCGCTCAGCAGCAGCCAGCCCTTGCGCAACACGTATTCCAGCCAGACGCCCGCCGCCTGAGAAGTGATGATGGCCATCAGCACTAGCGTGGTGGAGAAGGCCCCGTTGATGATGCCGGCATCGTAAGCCACGCTGGCCAGCACAATTCCCGGCCCGCCGCGCGCGTTGAGCGCCACCGCCAAATTGATGGCGTCCAGCCCACGAAAACGCGCCAGGCGCGCCCCCATTCCCGCGGAAATCAGCTTGATCACACAGCCGCCCACCACGAACAGAGCCAGCATAGAGAGGGAAAAATCTTTGCCCAGATCCAGGCGATAGCCGACGATCGCGAAATAAATGGGAATAAACACTGCAAAAGAAACCCGTCCTAACGAGGCGAGCGCATCGGCAGGCAGGAGCTGGTCCGCTCCCACCGCAAAGCCCGCAAGAAACGCCGCAAAGACCAGGCTCACGTCAAAAGCGGAGGCCACCGCGGAATAGAGGACCAACACCAGCACCAGGTAGCCAGCGGGGGAGGCCGTGGAAAGGACGTTCCAGCGCGCCGTGTTAATGCGCCGCAACAGGCGCGGCATTAGGGCCAGGCCAGCCACAAAAAACACAAGCGTCGCGGTCACGTGGTTGACAATTTCATGCCGGGGAATCGCCCCCGATTTCGCCAGCGCGGTGGCGATGCCCAGCACCGCCCACAACACGATGTCCTCCAGCACGGCCACGCCCAGCACCAGGCGGGCGAAGCGCGTGTGCAGGATCCTGAGGTCATAAAAGATCCGCGAAATGACCGGGATGGAAGTGACCGCGATGGCGATGCCGATCACCAGCACCAGCGAGCTGTGCTGGCGCGCCGGGCCCATCAGCCAATTCAGCGGTAGCCAGGGCGCGGCCAGCAGGCCGAGAAGAAAAGGCAACCCGGTGCCCACTCCCGCCAGCCAACTGGTCTCCTTGCGGTCGCCTCGGCCAAACAGGTTGCGCGTTTCCGCGCCGGAATGGAACATCAGCAGCAGCAGACCCAGGTTATAGAGAAAGAAAAGAACCGCGTGTGAGCCCGAGCCGGCGGCGCCAAACAA
Organism: Terriglobia bacterium; assembly: GCA_035691365.1. Lineage (GTDB taxonomy): Bacteria > Acidobacteriota > Terriglobia > UBA7540 > UBA7540 > SCRD01. Next base: position 1,323 of record DASSJE010000489.1, on the reverse strand, counting down.
GGAAGTGCTAATGCGCGGCGCGAAATGGCCCAGAACAGAAGGCCCAATTAAAATCCCGGCCACAATTTCGCCAACCACGCGCGGTTGGCGCAGGCGCTGGAATATGTAGCCACAAAGATGTGCGGCGCCCAAGAGCAGCAGCAGGACTAAGGTAAAGGACCCAAATTCGGCGGTAGTCATGGAACAGCCCGAAGCTACTTGGATGGACTGAGTGGGAACTGAGTTGCCGAAGGGCAATAGTCAGCACTCAGTAGCGAAGACTCGGCGGAGCAATGCTGGCGGGAATCGAGCAGAGGTAACCACGAAAAACGCCGTCCGGTAACCATGCAAAATACGGGTAACTTCGAAACAGTTACACGGTTACCACCGCGCAGGCGGCAGGAAGTGGCGCGTTTTCAGCAGCAAAAAAAACGGCAGAGCACGTGCATGGTATAGGCCCGATGGCAACCACAGGACAAACTTACACAGTAGACGCCTATCCTGTCGCCGATTCGACCGTGGTGCGGCGCAACGGAGTTTTGTTCGGCAGCTACCCCAACCGGCGGCTGGAGCCGAGAGGCATCGCGGTGCTCCCCGTCGTGGTGCGCGCCCATGGACAAGAATGCGTGGGGCTGCTGCGCGACATCAGCCAGACCGGCATGTTCTTTTACTGCAGCCTGAGCCCGGCGGTGGGCAGCGACATTGAGGTCGTGATTCGCCCCTCGGTGGCCGACACCAGCGTGGCCGTGCGTTGCCGCTGCCGGGTGGTGCGCATCGAAGCCACTTTGCCCGGCGCAGCCACCGGCGTAGGCGTAGGGATTGAGGAATACCTGGGCGAAGCCGCGCAAGCCGAGGCCGCCGTCGCCGACAGCACCGTAATGACCTGCTAGGGCGTTTACCTCGGCCATTTCGATCCGCTGTCATCCCGAGGGAGCGCGACCCGAGCTTGCAAGAGCCTGCCCTCAGCTTGCCGAAGGGGACCTTGCGCTTTTCACATTGTGACGGGATCCCCCTCATCCCCTCCCCGTTTGTCCGTTTGCTATAATTACTTCCATCCTCACGTTCTTTTTTCGGTCCAGTGCGGAAGTGGTGGAACTGGCAGACACACCATCTTGAGGGGGTGGCGCCGAAAGGCGTGGGGGTTCAAATCCCCCCTTCCGCACCATTCACCTTCAATGGGAAAGGCGGGGCGCTCGGCGCTCTTCGAGCCGTTTAACTCATGGTCACATTTGTCACGCTGATTCACATCATAGTTTGCTTCTTCATCATCATTGTGGTGCTGCTGCAGAGCGGCAATGCCGGCGACGTCGCCTCCGCTTTCGGCGGCATGGGCAGCCAGACCGC
>DASSJE010000488.1:0-6430 GCA_035691365.1 Terriglobia bacterium | reverse complement strand
GAACTTGGTCCTGAGCGCAGCGCGCGCTGGAAGAAGGCCATCCTCGAGAATTCCGCGCCGTTCTATCAGTCGGCAATAGAGATGGTAGATTTCCCGTGGTACAACACTCCGTACATCGGGACTTCTCCCAACCACTATGCGCAATGGGCCAGCCTGCTGATGCTATCCGGCAAGGTTTTTGGAAATGCCGGCTGGCTTGAGCTGGGCAACAAGATCCTCCATCGCTACTCGGCTGATGAGCAGACTGCCGATGGCTACTGGGGTGAATTCAGTCGCATGGGCCCTACCACGGGCTATGACTACGTTACGCTCACCCAGGTGGCCTTGTACTGGGAATACAGCCACGATCCGGCAGCTCTGAAGGCATTGCTTCGCTCGACCGATTTTCATAAGTACTTCACTTATGGGGATGGTACTCCGGTGGAGGTTATCAACAACCGCAATCGCTATTGGTCTGTCCCAGCCTGGGGGCAGTTTGGCTTTTCGCATTTTCCAGATGGACGCCGTTACGACGAGTTCCTGACGGGCTTCTTTAAACCAGGACATCTGACAATGGATGAACTTGGCCGATTGTCTCAGGACGCCCTCTATTACCATCGGGGACAGACAGCGCCCGCCCCGCAAGAGATGGAAAGCTTTTCGCACCGGTTACGCATTCCTGCGGGAATACACAAGACGGGCCCCTGGGAGGTGGCTTTTTCCGGCATCATCGAGCCACCGGCGGTAAGAAACCAGTTCTACCTTGACCGGCAATCGAGCATTAGCGTCTTTAACCAGAAGATGGGCTTGATTGTCTCGGGCGCCAATTCCAAACGGCAGCCGGAACTCGCAACCCTTTTCGAGAAATTTGGCGGCAGTACCAATGCGTTGCCGCTCAGCAGCCGTCTGCAAATGGGTAGTGATGTCGACCGGCTTTCACTTGCTTTCAACACGTTTTTCGTTGACCTCTACGTTCCCACTCCCACTGGCAATTCGGTCACTCTGCGATACGAGATCACGGGGAAGGGCAGCCCTCCGGATGAGGCCGCCCTCAATCTGCAACTGGTGTTGAAGCCTGGCCAAACACTCGAAACCGGTGCAGGGAAAAAGATCGTGCTGGGAAAAGATCCGATTGAGCTGAGCCCGGAAGATATCCAAGGCTCGATCCGCGATGGAGGCTGGACACTCAAGGTCGATCCGAACGCGCGCCTGGAGTGGCCCGTCTATCCTTACAATCCCTACGCGAACGCGCCGGAAAAAACTCTGGAACACGCCGTCGGCAGGCTGACGGTTCCACTCGAGTTGAAATCCCAGCACGGGTATATCCGTCCTCATCAGCAGGAAATTTCATTCACTTTGTCGGCTGACTGATCTGTCGCTCTGCAAGGCGGGACTCGGGCGGCTCCCGTGGCTAGATTACTAGCCGCCGCGAAATTTTTGCGAATCGGCTCCACGGCCTGTCAGGACTAGCATGGCCGCCGAGGGTTGGCTGTCGCACGCCACAGGCCGAAGCCTGTGATGGTGGTCACTGCGTCCTTCCAGCGATGATTGCTAGCCTTTAATCAGACATGAGCTTGAAGGAGGACCTATGGAAACAACCAAAGCGGTCCCCACCCACGAGCCAATTGCAGTGAAGCCCATCAAGCTGAAAAAAATCCTTTGGACGACAGACTTTTCACCTGCCTCCCAAGCCAGCCTGCCTCATGCTATTGCCCTGGCGCGGCGATATGAATCAACGCTTTATCTGGCACACGTGGCAGTCCCGCACGTGTATCCGCTGGTGTCGCCAGAAGTGGTCCCGTACGTTGAGGATCTTCGCAAGAGTAACTCAACCCGGCTGGCAACCCTGGCGGAATCCGGCCAGCTCCAGGGAATTCCGCACGAGGTCCTGATGAGGCACGGCGAAGTGGCCGAAGAAGTGAATGCGATGGTAAGGAACCATCAAATTGATCTGCTGGTGCTGGCCACGCATGGCCGGCGCGGTTTCCGGCACTTCCTGCTAGGGTCGGTGGCGGAGGAAATCTGGCGCACCGCCGAATGCCCCGTTCTGACCGTAGGGCCTCACGCGCTGAACAGGCCATCCGAAGAGGTCACTTTGCGGCAGATTCTTTATCCCACTGACCTTTCCGCCGAGTCGTTCGCCGCAGCGCCGCTTGCTCTCTCTTTAGCGCTGGAATATGGATCACGGTTGACGGTCCTGCACGCTGTTCCTGCTGCCATCCGCACCAGCGCGCGGCTGCTGGCCCGCGCGTTCCGCGACGAGTTGCAGGGAATCTTTCCTTCCGAAACAGTGCCGTGGTGCGAGCCGGACTGCCTTGTTGAGAGCGGCGATCCGGCGGAAACCATCCTGAAGATTGCAAGGGAGCGGAAAGCGGACCTTATCGTGCTGGGTGTTCGCAGTCCGGAAGCGCTGACGAAGCAGCATCTCAGCGACGTTGCCTATCCGGTTGTTGCGGGCGCTGACTGCCCGGTGCTGACGGTCCGTGCCATGTCCTGAGCCTGGAACGGGAAGATAGTAACCAGGCTGGTGGTTGGAATGAAGAGGTGGCGCGAAGGTCTTTGCACGGAACGGGAGCGCTATCTCCAGTAGGTGATGACTGACCCGGCCAGAGGTGAGCTATGTTAGAGATCAAGCGCATTCTTTGCCCTACGGATTTTTCTGACTTTTCAGAAAGGGCTTACGGCTATGGGCTGTCGCTCGCCCGCCATTACAAGGCCCAGCTCTACCTGTTGCACGTTGTGCGCCCGGTGATTATCGGCTATCCCGAGTACGCCATTCCCGATTCCGTCAATGAGTTCTATGGGGAATTGCGTGAAGACGCCGAGGAGCAACTGCGGGAATTTGCGAAAGTCCACACCGAAGGAGGCGTGCAACCCGTGGTTACCGTGGACGAGGGGATCGCCACGGAGTCGATTCTCTGCTTTGCGCGTGAAAACTCTGTTGACATGATCGTGATGGGAACTCACGGCAGGCGTGGGTTCCAGCGGTTGACGCTGGGTTCGGTGACCGAAAGAGTGTTGCGAAAGGCCGGATGTCCGGTTCTGGCGGTCGGCAGGCTGGCGCACGATTTTGTCGAGCCCGCCAGCAAAGGAGAACCGGTCCATCTTCGCAAGATACTGGCCTGCTCGGATTTTTCGGAATGTTCAGACCGCGCCCTGGATTATGCCATCTCACTGGCGACTGAATACAACAGCGAGCTCTCTCTCCTGCACGTACTCGAGCATTTGCCACCCGCGGAACAACGCGAAGCGGAGAACGCCCGCGTAACCCATCTCATGGAAGGGAAGCTCCCTCAGGAAGCCCAGAGCTGCTGTAAGATCAAGACCGTTGTCCGTGCGGGCAAACCGTATGAGGAGATTGTCAAACTGGCGGAGGAAGAACACTCCGACCTGATCGTTGTGGGCGTGCGCGGCCGCAACGCCCTGGACCTGGCACTGTTTGGATCAACCACGCATCGAGTCCTGCAATTGGGGCCTTGCCCCGTACTGGCCATTCATGACTGAGCTGCGGCGTGGAGCGTCTAGCCGTGTAGCTGGCCCTCACTCCCTCAGAACCTGTGAACAGACGCCTGCTCATGGGCGCGTCCCGGCAACTCTGTCAGCTCCTCGGTGGGGATGTGCGAATTTTCATGAAGTAATCAGCGTAACGCCGGGTGATTCGCGATGCCGACTCTGTTACCATGGATAATTCCGGGCAGGGCTGGGTTAGCGTAACGTGTGGCGCCGGCGGAGGATTGAAAAAACGAGAAGGAGAATAGGCCATGGCTGATTTGGAAGGGAAGGAAGAAGCAAAGAACTTTTTTCCGGAGGTCGAGGCCCGGCAGGAGGCATTTTTCCTGAAAGGATCAGGCGCGCTGGACTGGGGAATGCAGAACCGCCTGGGGCGGATTTTCAATCCCGCTTCGGGGCGCACGGTGATGCTGGCGATCGATCATGGATATTTCCAGGGGCCCACGACGGGGCTGGAGCGTGTGGACCTGAACATTGTTCCGCTGCTGCCCTACGCGAACGCTTTGATGCTGACGCGTGGAATGCTGCGCTCGACGATACCACCGGCGTTCGGGGGCGGCGTGGTATTGCGGGCAAGTGGCGGCCCGAGCATCCTGAAGGAGCTCTCGAACGAGCAGATTGCGGTTGACATTGAAGACTGCGTGCGTCTGAACGTGGCAGCGATGGCGGTGCAGGTGTTTGTGGGAGGCGAGTATGAATCGCAGACCATTCACAACCTGACGCGGCTGGTGGATGCGGGCAACCGGCATGGAATTGTGACGCTGGGCGTGACGGCCGTGGGAAAGGCGATGACGCGGGACGCAAGGTACCTGCGGTTGGCGTGCCGGATCTGCGCGGAACTGGGCGCCCAGGTGGTGAAGACCTACTATGTGGCGGAAGGTTTTGAGACGGTGACGGCATCCTGCCCGGTGCCGGTGGTGATGGCGGGCGGCAAGAAAATTGGCGAACTCGACGCGCTGAAGATGGCCTATAGCGCCATTTCGCAGGGAGCGGCAGGAGTGGACATGGGACGGAACATCTTCCAGTCAGAAGCTCCCGCAGCGATGATTCAGGCGGTGGGCAAGGTGGTGCACGAATCGATGAAACCCGAGCAGGCATACGAGTTCTACCAGACGCTGCGGCACGAGAAGAAGGGCGTCGAGACGGCGGTGGGGCGATAGGTGATGGCAGAAGGGAAAAGCCTGCAACGATTGCGCAAAGAAGCGCCATCGCTGAGCATAGGGATACTGACGGCGGACCTGCTGAACCTGGGGTCGGAACTCAGGCTGCTGGAGGAAGCAGGCGCGAAGCTGGTGCACGTGGACGTGATGGACGGAGTTTATTGCCCGTGGATGACGGCGGGTCCGCCGCTGGTAAAAGCCTTGAAGACACCGCTGCTGAAGGACGTTCACCTGATGATCCAGGAGCCCCTGGGGAAGGTGCGGGAGTACGTGGAAGCGGGAGCGGACGTTGTGACCATTCATCCCGATGCCTCGGCGCATCCGCACCGGGTGTTGCAGGAGATGGGCGCGATGGAAAACGCGAATGACCCGGCAAGAGGGGTTATCCGCGGTGTGGCGCTGAATCCGGGGATGCCGCTCGCGGTGCTGGAGCCGCTGCTAGATGAGCTGGAGATGGTGCTACTGCTGGCGGTGAATCCGGGCTGGAGCGGGCAGCAGTTCGCGCCGGCAACTTTCGGGCGGATAGACCAGGTGCGGGAGATGATCCGAAAGTCGGGACGGGAAATTCTGCTTTGCGTGGACGGCGGAATCAAGAAGAGCAACATCGCTGAGATAGCGCGGACGGGTGTGGACCTGGTAGTGGCGGGGAGCGCCGTGTTCAATGGCAAGGCAGCGCGGGAGAATGCTCGGCAGATGCTAAAGGCGGTGGCAGAGGCGAAAGGGTGAAGAAGTTTGAAGAGCCGATGGAGTGACGCGGAAGCAGCAAGGTACGTGGCGGAGTATGCGGCGGAGTGGGGCGAGGAGATGGCCCTGCGCACCTACACGAGCCACCTGATCGGGCAGGAACAGGACATCGTCCTGCACGGTGGCGGGAACACGTCGGTGAAGGACCGGCTGCGGAATGTGATGGGGGAAATCGTCCCGGCGATTTATGTGAAAGCCTCGGGGTGCGACCTGGCCGGGATCACGCCGCAGGGGTACGCGCCGCTCGATCTCGACTACCTGCGGCGGCTCCGGAAGCTTGAAAGCCTGCCGGACGACCGTATGGCAAACGAGTTCCGAACTCACGTGCTGGATTGCCGGGCCCCGAGTCCCTCGATTGAAACTCTCGTGCACGCCTTTCTGCCGGCGAAATACGTCGACCACACGCATGCCGATGCAATCCTGGCGCTAACGAATCAGGTGAATGGGGCCGAACGGGTGCGAGAAGCGCTGGGGGAACGAATCATCGTATTGCCTTACGTGCGGCCGGGGTTTGACCTGGCAAAAGAAGCGATTAAAGCTCTGGAAGATCAGCCCGAAGCCACAGGCATGGTGTGGATGAAGCATGGGCTGGTGACGTGGGGAGAGACGGCGCGGGAATCCTACGAGCGGACCATCGAGATGGTGAATGCCGCGGAGTGCTATCTGGAGCAGAAGGCGAAGCGGCGGCTGACCGTCGAAGTATCGACATCGACCGATACGGCTGCTTCGCGCCTCGAGCAGGTGGCGCCGATGGTGCGCGGGCTGCTGGCCCAGGCGACGGGAGATGGCAACCGGCCATGGCGGCGGATGATTCTGACGGCGCTCACGGACCGCGGAGTGCTGCAGTTTGTGGATTCAGAAGAAGGGAAGCGCCTGGCGGTAACGCCGCCGCTCACTTCCGATCATCTGATCCGGACAAAGGGTCTGCCGCTTTGGGTGGAGGCGCCCGATTACAACAATACGGAAAAGCTGCGGGTACAGATTTCAGAAGCCATCAAAAAGTATGTTGAAGCCTACGATGCATACTTCGTCAGGCA
>DASSJE010000487.1:0-5845 GCA_035691365.1 Terriglobia bacterium | reverse complement strand
TATAAACTCGTTATTTTGGGTTCGCAACTTTGATTGCTTGCTCCCCACGGCTGAGGCAGTTGCGGGGAGCTTTTTCGAAGAGCTCCAGGTCTTGGGATCAATTGCTTCAAAGGAGGAGAGGCGAATGGGTTATAGGAGACTAGCTTTATTATGCTTTCTGGTGTTGCTGAGCGGAGCCTTGATGGTTGGCACCGGTCCGGCCTACGGGCAGACGGGTCTGGCAAGTATCAGTGGCACAGTTCACGATGCTTCAGGCGCCGTCGTCCCGGGCGTCACGGTGACTGCAATCAACACTGCGACCAACGTCAGCTACAGGACAGCAACCAATTCTTCGGGCGCGTATTATATTGGCGCGTTACCGATTGGTTCTTACACTCTTACCGGATTAAAACAGGGCTTTAAGCAATGGCAGCGGTCCTTACAGCTTGAGGTCAGCCAGAACGCTTCCATCGATTTCAGACTGGATGTAGGCAACACGAGGACCGTTTTGCAGGTGACGGGCGCTCCGCCCATCTTAGACACTACAGGGACAGAAGTTTCCCATGTGCTGGATGCCCAGCGCATCAACATGCTTCCTCTCAACGGGCGGTCGATTACCAGCTTGTTTCAATTCACGCCCGGCGTTGAGGGAGGAAGCAACCCACGCGCCAACGGCATGCGTGCCGGCGCGACGGGCATATCGCTCGACGGCGTCACGGAGCGAAGCCGCTACGGCGGCGGCATAGTGAATGTACAGCCTGACATTCAAGACGTCCAGGAGTTCATCATCGACACCAGCGGCAGCAACGCCCGTTACGCGGACCCCTCGTCGGTCATCATGAAGACCAAGAGCGGAACCAACCGGTATCACGGCGAACTGTTTGAAACCAATCGGAACGACACCGGTGGACTCCGCGCACTGGCGCGCGGCGAGGGGCAAGATTACAAATTCCCAAAATACAATCGCAACGAATTTGGCGGAAACATCGGCGGCCCGTTGCAGATTCCGCTCCTCTACAACGGCCACAATAAGACCTTCTTTTTCTTTTCGTACGAAGGTCTTCGGGATGTCGGGCGAGAGAGCCCATGGTCGCCTTATGTCCCTACCGAGGCCATGTGGAACGGGGATCTGAGCAGCTACCTTGATCCCAATAACAACGACCAATTGGTCCAGGTTTACAATCCGTTTACGACTGACGCGAGTGGAAATAGGCAGCCGTTTGCCGGAAACATCATCCCTCCTTCCGCGGCGCCGGGCGGCACGTTCAACAACCTTGTCAAGGTCCTGAAACCACTGACTGCCGTGGCTCTCACCCAAGCTCCGCTTGACCCCTACAACCCGGTACCGAACTTCAACTACGATTACCCCACCTCGACTGTGGACAACAAACTGACCGCCAAAATAGATGAGGCGCTCAGCCCCAAAGACCGGCTGTCTGTCCGCTGGAGCCGGGACACCGATGACTATTTGCAGGCGGGCGGTCTATACGGAAACCCTAACCCCGCTGATTCCGGCAACGCCTTTGGCACCTCAGTCCGTAATTATAGAGTGACCAACGTGGGGGTGGAATACGCCCGGACGCTCTCAAGCAACCAGCTCAACGAACTCACGGTGGGCGTACTGCACACGCCCAACCATGAAGGCACATCGGCTGACTCCACAGATTGGGCGGACAATTTAGGATTCCCGAACCCCTTCGGCGCCACCGGCTGGCCCACCTTTTATGAATCGGATTTGTTCGGATGGGATGCCGACAACCCGCAACACCAGAACCTGACAAGCGTTGCGATCGCCGATAACTACACCTGGATCAAGGGTAAGCACACTATCCAGCTCGGCGGGTCCTTCGGCTGGGAGGACAACAACATCACGACGATCCAGCAAGCGCAAGGCTCGCATAACTTTGGGCTTGACTGGACGTGCCAATGGGACGGCATTAACCAGTGTTCGCCTGACACGGGTTCCGGCTTCGCCAGCTTGTTGCTCGGCCTTCCAGATTACCTGTCCGTCCAGTTCAATCACGGGTATTTCTACTTCCGCCAGAAGAACCTGGGACTCTACATCAGCGACAAGTGGAGGGTGACGCCGCGCCTGACGTTGAGCTTAGGGGTACGCTGGGATAAGTTCACACCTTACTCGGAGAAGTATGGCAACATCACCGCTCCTCCGCTTGAAACAATCCTGAACAGCTTCCAGACCGTTACGCCGGGCCCTATCACCGACATCCCAAATATTCCGCCGGGGGTGCTGCCATCCTGGTCCGCCCGGGGGCTCCAATACGTCACGGCGAGCCAGATCGGTTATCCGCACAATCTATTTGCTGCTGACAACAACAACTTCGGCCCGCGCTTGGGCGCCGCCTTCAAGATCAATGACAAAACGGTCGTCCGGGGCGCGTACGGCATCTACTACTGGCCGATGCCATTGCAGCAAATTTTGGGCGCGGCCAGAGGCAATCCACCGCTCAACCTCAGGTTTGAAAATGATTACCTTGGCCCCGGTCCGTGCGGTTACGGGACCAATCACAACTACACAATCAGCAGCGCCCCGACAGCAGCGAACATCCTCGGTAGCGGCGCTAACGTCTGCACCAACGGCATTGTGCAGATCTCTGACAACGCCCAGGGTACCCAAGCGTTCGATTTCCTCAACTGGAAAAATGACAAGGCGCAGAACTGGAACATTACTCTAGAACGGGAGCTTCCTTTCCAGACCACTCTAACTCTTAACTACACCGGGAACCGCATGACCGACCTTGACTCGCGGTATTCCCTCAATAATCCATTGCCCCAAATTACCTACATCGCTCAGACGGGCCAGGCCCCACCCAGCAATTCGGCTTTGCTCCGCCCAAACCCGGACTGGGCCTTCACTTACGGGGTAGCCGACCAATCGGGATATGGAAACGCAAATTCCGCCCAGATCAATGTCGAGCACAAGTACCGCAACGGCATTACGGCCCAGTGGTTCTGGGTGTGGACTCGCGACTTGAGCAGCAATGACACCGGCAATGGCACCTATGCCAATGTTAACTCAGGTGGCAGCGGTTCATTGGTGCCTGAAAACAGGGTAATCCTCGGAGAGCCCAATCTTAGCCGGACTCAATTGCAAAGGCTTGTTTACTACAACTCCACCAGCATTCCCGCCCAGCATTATGGCTGGAATACTGTGATGGACCTTCCTTTCGGGAGGGGCAAGAAGTTCCTGGGGAGTGCTCACGGGGCTCTCGACCAGCTTGTCGGCGGATGGCAAGTCTCCTTCAACGGAGCGTGGACCAACGGCTACTGGATGAGTATAGATCAAAGCCAGGTAGTCACCGGTAACCCGACCCTCGACTCCAGCCAGAGAATAGGGTTGATGTACAATGGGGCCCCGGAACTCATGTGGTTTGCCGGGAACATTAATCCTTCTTCTGCCACCAACGTTGAGGGAGGTTCAAGCGCGCTGAGCGCTGTGGTCTCCCCGGACATTGCCACTCGGAAAGTCCGCCCGTTTGGCCCCAACTGTAGTGGGGGCTACACGGGTCAAATTGCCAAGACCTTGGCGGATGGCACCTGTTATAATGCGTCAAGCAGTGATTTCTTCCACACTACTCCGAAGGCCAGCATTCTCGGCCCCAGCGCATTTTCGATGGACGGGGCCATGTACAAGAACTTCAAAATTAGGGAGCGAGCCAAGGTTCGTTTCGAGGCGGACTTTTTCAACTTGTTCAACCACCCGACTAACAACTACCCGGACAGCTCCACGGGGTTGATCTACATGGGAACTCAGGCTAACACCCCCAGGCTGCTCCAGTTCTCGCTTCACCTGATCTTCTAGGGCTAACCGAACAAGGGTCCCTGACGCCGCTGGCGCCAGGGGCCCTCGAAAGCTTCGCCACTGCAATGAAAAAATTGGTCTACCCCCATAGGTAATTTGCAGCCCACTATGCTTGTTTGATGCCCCCCATAAGCTAGCCCGCAGGGGGGCGTAAAAGTTCTGCCAATATACTTGATATATGTTCAAACGGTGCCGGATGTCTATGGAGAGCTTGAATCGAAGAGATTTCATTCGTAAGGCAGGTTTGGCTACAGCCTTGGCCTCTTCGCATGCCCTAGCCAAAGGTGACGTACCTCTTGGGCAGAGAGATGGGGCCACCGACATTCGGCTCAAATGCATCGCATCCTGAATTACGGTGACGTATTGTTCAAGCTCCAACCGAAAGCTGTTTGCGCTCGATTTTCTCCATCAGGGCCATTAGATCATGACAATTAGTCCGAAGTTTCACTGACATCTGAGGGCGAAACCGGGGTTAAACCCTTGACGTGACCGGTGTTTCATGTGCCAGGTGAACTGAGAGAGAGTTCACCTAAGGAGGAAGGTCGGTAATACCAAACCTAAGGTTGTCGTTACCAAGAATGTGATTCGTCGCTAAGGCTCCCCCGGGATGTTAAGAGCTTATCCCCCCTTTTACGGGCGACCTACCGCCCGTCTCGGCATCGGCTGAGATAACGACGTAGCTGGCATCCAGTGCTATGCGGTCTGAGGCTCGGGGATGATCTCATGATATGTGGTAAGTCACCTTCATGAAGCTATGGATGAAAATGAGTTGGCACTTCAGGCTGCGCGTCGTTCGTAACAATGATGCAGTCCACCAACCTCCGTCAACTCGACCACCGGACCCAACTCCGCTGGCTGAGCGGCGCGCGCTTCCGGAGCGTCCTTGGCCAGCGAAAGGTGAGTGCGGGAACGCCCATAGTACCGGAAATAACAGTTCAAGGCCCGCCGCAACGATGCTTCATTAAAGACCAGCAGGTGGCCAGGCACTCGCGCCGGATCGAGCCCACCAAGCACTCCGCGTAGGGATTTTGCCACGGGGATCGAGCGGCCGTCCGGACTTCCCGCATCCCCATCCCTTGCACTCGCTGACGAAACGAGTCTCCATAGTTCGAATCTCGATCATGCAGCAGATAGCGCGGAGCACTGTCCCAAGGAAATGCCTCTGCGATTTGTTGGGCGGCCCATTCCGACGTGGGATGTGCCGTAACATTGAAATGAAGTAGCCGCCGCCGGTGATGGGCCAGAACAATAAAGACGAACAAGATTCGAAAACTGATAGTCGGGACCACGAAAAAGTCTGTCGAGACTATTTGTTTTGCGTGGTTATTCAAGAAAGTACGCCAAGTCTGTGAGGGCGGTTTCCGCCCGCATGTCATGTACTTCGCCACGGTGGCTTGGGACACCTCGATGCCGAGTTTGAGAAGCTCTCCATGAATGCGAGGTGCTCCCCAAAGCGGATTTGCCAGACTCATCTTACGGATGAGGTCGCGAATTTCTTGACACACTTCCGGCCTCCCGTGTATGCCGCGTCTGCTTTTCCACGCCCGGTACAGTCGGAATCCTTTGCGATGCCAAGCGATCACGGTCTCCGGCTTCACGATGAGCAATGTGGAGCGCAAGTTCCGCCAAAAGCGGGAGAGCCAGACCCAAAATACTCGATCCGCTGCGGTGAGACGAATTCGGCCGCGCTGAGACCTCTTCAGGACGGTGAGTTGGTGACGCAGAGCAAGAATCTCGATCTGTAGCGCTATTCGAGTCCGAAAGCAAGACTGCAGGCTGGCAATCGCGGAAATAAAAAGCAAGGCAAACATAGGATGCCAAGGTTAACAAAGGCGCTTGGGAAGATCAATGATTGCAACTCAAACGAGATTTTTAGTAGGCACACGCCTATTTTTCTGCCCACGCCCGGGGGAAATCCTGAAACTCAGTCAGCCGTCGTTTCATCAAACCCACGGGATCAAGTGAACATGATGGATAACCCTGGCGAAAGACTGTCCTGTTTCGAGTTGTGGGGTGGGAACCACAGCGCGGACCATCCTGTGGAAC
>DASSJE010000486.1:0-12426 GCA_035691365.1 Terriglobia bacterium | reverse complement strand
CGGGTTCCACGTCGCGTCCGTCCATTCGATTGAGGATTCAAGTGACATTGCTATTCTCCTCGTCTCCGGTACTTTGCAAAAATATCTGCGGCAATATCCTCTGCCACACCCTTCTGCGAAGCAAAAAAAAGATAATAAACGATTGCGCCCTTCGAGTTTCGCATCGGCATAGGTTTGGGAACTCTATTGAAACCGGCAGCTTGCCCAAGCCTGAGGCGAAAGGACTCGGCCACTGTTTCGTTTGGTTCTTTCTCGGGGAAGCCGAAGAGATTTCCGGACGTGCTGTAAGCAATGTCGCGCCAAGACCCGTCTCCCCAAAAACGATCCATTCGTGCGATGTCCTGCGAGTCCACATCCGTGGGATCATGCCAAAGAACATTTCGATTAATATCCGCGACTGGAAAATTCAGAAAGAGGTCTATGCTGCGCATCCGGCCTGCCGTTTGGATTACATTCCAATCGAGGTGTAGCCCGTAGGGGTCGAGAATGCAAAGTCCTCGACGGTAATCCTCGTATCGGACGCGCGGAAACACCTCGTTGAGGAGAATCTGGTTGCAGTCACCAGAGTAAATGTGGACGTCCGGCCGTTTCCCGATCAGTTCTTTCAGGTTGTCAGTGCGCTCTTTTAAGATGTCGATTAAGTGATACTCGCGAAACCGGGGTAGGACATTCAGCGCATTCAGAGGACTGCCTAGTACAAACTCTCCACTTTTTTTTGAGATGTGCATTCCCGCCCCGGCGAAGGCGTCGATGTAAACATGGTGCAGGTACGGGTCTGTTTGTGCGCCAAGGTTCTTGGAATAGGCCGAAGCATATTCTTTCAAAATTTCCAGCTTAATTTCCGACCAATCGCCGATTTCGTCGAATTGGAGTGATTGACTCATGCCGTCTTTCTGAATGTTCGCCTTTCATTCGCCTTGCGTCAAGCGATAAGTGGCATCTCCTTCAGATTCAGTAAAACCAGTGGAAGATGGCCCACGTCGCCAGCCCGGCCGTGACGGCGGCGGCGAAGCGGGGAAAAGCTGTCCGCAGGAAAGGTATCTTGTACAGGAAAGACGTCTGCCGCCATTTCTTGTTGGCGGGATCCAGCGCCGGCAGCACCAGTTCCCACACCAGTTCCAGGAACAAACGCTCGGCAGCCAGCCCCAGCTCGGCGCAGGCGGCCGAAGGCGTTCCAATATAGCCCATCCGATTTCCGAGTTGCAAAGGGTAGTTCTTGTGAAGCATGTTGATCAGGCTGAACCTGGCGGCTGGCAGGCCGGCATAATTGCGGTTCACCAGTTCCGGCCTTGCCCGAAGGAGCAGCGACGTTTCCCACATGCCGGCGTGGGTGTCTCCGCGCAGCGCCTCCCGTTCTGCCGCCGTGAACGGACGCCCGAGGATGGCTTCCAGGCGATTGGAGTAGTGACCGCGCATGAACTTCCAGAGCACAGGACCGCTCACCGAGAGCATCCGAACTTTGTAGCGTCTTGAGACTGCCGCAGCCGCTTCCTCGAGCGCCACGATGTGCCGGGGCCCGCCGTGTCCATTCAGGACCAGGAGATAGCGGAAGCCATGGCGCGCCAGCGACTTGCCGTAATCCAGCGTAGCGTTGCGCACCGTGCGGGCGCCCGCCAGCAGCGTTCCAGCGCGGTCAAATGCGGATGCGCCGAAGGGAAGACTGGGGCCGATCAGCGCGGTCCAGCCGGGCCTGGTCTCGATGATTCGCCCGGCCAGCTTTGTGCAGATGGCGTCCGCGGTAAACAGATCGGTGCCCACGGGAAGATGTGGCCCGTGTTCTTCCAGCGGGCTGACGGTGAAGAGGACCACGGTTCGGCTGCGGTCAAGCGCCTCGAGTTCGGTGAAGCTTAACTCCTCCAGGCGAAAAATACCACCGGCCCCTGGCCCGGAGCGTGTTCCGCCAATTGCTGGCACGGCTTCGTCCATTTCCAGCGCCCCTCATTGGGCATTGCCGGCCGGGCGCCCGCCCGGCACGGCGGCAGTCTGAGCGGAGCGTTCGAGTGCCTGGCTGAAACTTTCGAGGGTATTCTCTCTTTGGCGTGCGACACGCGCCGAGTTGAATGAGCGCAAGGCCTTCCAAGCCAGCATGTGGACCCGGCGGCGGACAAGCCAGCGATAGCGCCAAAGATATGCGCCTGAAACAGGCAGGGTCAAAGTGTAATAGCCCGCAACCGCCCGGCCCCACCAGAAGTGGACCAGAAAAACCTGGACCGTATAGGAACTCAGGATAATAAAGATGCGCCAAAGCCATTCCACTTTGGGGTCCTTCTCGCTGGAGTGCCTGAGCAGGCCTCCCGCCCGGAGGGCGATCAATGCCGGTAAATGATTGATCAACCCATAAACCGCAACCGGCAATCCGGTCACGGTTTCGATCCATGCCGCCGCGACCCAGGGACGGGAAGCCTGCCATGCGCCGGAAGTTTCGACCATCAGTCCTCCCAGTGAAAATCGCCTGCGGGCTTCGCGGTAAGCTCTTACCGATTCGCGAAGCTCCACCAGTTGTGCGGGATCTGTACGGTTCTGGTCGGCCATCCATTTTCTGGCAAAGGTGCTGAGCTCGAAGTCTTCCGGCCGCTGCTTCCAGTTGGGCCGCTGCGACCATTGCTCCCTGAGATATTCACGCGACAAGCCTTCCATTTCCTCACCGAAGCGTTCCAGTTCCGGGTCCGGCAGGCCGAAGATGTTGGCGCCGATTGAGCTCTGGACTGCCTCGGCGAGATGCCGGGTGGCTGCAGCCAGGTCTTCGGCTACCCTGGGAAGAAAATCCCGTGACGCAAGAGGAGTGTCGGCGCACATCACCGGGGCGGCATTGCGGCGTCCTGTGGGGAGGAAGCAGTGGACCGGATAGATGGCGGGGTAGGTGTGTTCCGGGCCTTTCAGGATTGCTTCCATCGAGAGCCGCGCGGCAAAGTCAGAGACCGCGGCGCAGGAAGCGCCCTTCCCGGGCGCTTGTCCGGCAAAAAGCGCTATGGCTTCCTGATTTGCCAGGGCGTTCAGGCAAGGATTGAGCCAGCGCTCCTGTTCCTCGGGGCCGAGGTCGACCGCCTGCATGCCCATCGCCCACGCCGCCAGCTTGCCCAAGGTTCCCTGCAACTCCCCGGTGGGCGGAAGGCAGTGGACCCGGCGATCGAGCGAGGAAATCAGAATCAGCGCGGCGTGCAGGCTTCGCGGATGGGTGATGACGATGATGGCCGGGCCAGGGCGTTCAAGCCGTTCCCGGTTGAGCAGCCGAAGCCCTGGAGAAACAATCCGCAAACCAATCCGGATGGCCGCCCGCACCAGGCGGTATAACGCTGGACCGTCATGAGGCCGAACGCGGATCGGTGATTGCGGGTCCAAATTTCTTCCTTTCAACCGGCCATCGGCGGACGGCCGGGGGTATCCGGCTCACCTGCCCTTCGGCTGGGGCATGGCATTGCTCTCCCATCCTTCCACTGTGCCAACGGGCCGCACGATGGTATGGAACATGCCGTAAACGCTTTGAAACTTGTTTCCTTTGTCGTCCACAAGGCGCAGACGAAAATACGGAATATTATTGATGTGCTCAACCCGGATCGGGAAGTTGCCCTTCAGCCCGCCCTTGACAAATGCTGTGACGTAATGATGATACTTCACGGACCAGGTGAATACGCGGACGCGAGTGAAATCAAATTCGACTGTCCCTGTCCGGTCAGCCGCAAGGTACTGAGGGACGCTGGCGCTTCCATCCTGCACCTTATCCACGACGAACCACGCAACCATATTGTAATCCGCCGCGTACTGCGAAATCGCCGGCGGAATATCCAGCGTGGCCATGCGGCCCAGGATCCACCCGGCTCGGGAACCGGCCTCGACCAGATACCATGCGTCGGACTCCCGGGCGGCAGGGCCCGCAGGTTTCGCCCCACTGCCGTCCGGATTTCTGGGCACGACGCGGCGGTCAAATACCTCCAGCGTCTGGCCTTGCATCAGCATGCCGAGGGTTGGGGACTCGCGTTGCGGCTCCAGGTGAAGGTTGGCAGCCTGGACCGTGTGGCCCGCCGCCTGGGGCTGCTTTTGCCTGAGCTCCTCGAGGACCTTCTGGCCGCTTTCATAAACCTTGGCGGGGATCAGTTCTTTGGTGATCACCCAGCCTTCAATGCCGGCGCCTGCACGGGCGTTTGCCCAGTTTCCCTGAACTTTCAGAACGTCAACCCGATCGCCATACTTCAGCACTGCGACCACTTTATGGACAACCGCGGGAGTATCCAGCATATCCAGCGACGGGGAGATGACGTATTCCACTTCCATCGGGCGCGCGGGCCTGTAAGACAAGTGATAGTAAATGCCAATGACTGCGGCCAAAACAATGACCGCAACAACGGCAGCAATAACGGACTTCCTGTTAATGGTTCCCTCCCAGGGCAAAAAGCAGATTCATAGACCGGTGGTCCTTGCGGGCAAAACGCATGTCCTCCGTGAGCGGCGCCGGTGACGCTGGCGCCGCTGCAGAAAACCCATTGGGTAGTTTACAACCGCGCGAGGTGAATTGAACGCGTTTTCGCGGCGCGCGCGAAGAAATGGCTTCCATCAGGCGCCCGGTATTGACAGGGACGCCGCATCACGCCTAATGTGACAGTCTTTGGGGCACATTGAAGAAAATGCGAACGCCTTGGCGGAGGCCGCCACGAAGATTGAACGACTTGCCATATCCGGGCCCGAAGGAAATCTTGAAGGGCTGCTCGAGTGGAACCCCGAGTGGAAGCCGCGCCAGCTTGCCATGGTTTGCCATCCGCATCCGCTTTATGGCGGTTCCATGCACAACAAGGTTGTATTCAGGGCCGCCAAGGCGGCAATCAATCTGAAGATTCCCACCCTGCGCTTTAACTTTCGCGGCGTCGGCCACAGCGCGGGAAAATATGCTGAAGGCATTGGAGAACGCGACGACGCCCGCTCCACCCTCGACTATCTCACGGAGCGGTTTCCGCAGGTTCCCGTCTCAATGATGGGCTTCTCGTTCGGGTCGGTTGTGGCTCTGGCCGTGGGTTCAACGGACCCGCGGGTCAATAGCCTGGTGGGGATCGGGCTGCCGGCAAATTCCACGGATTTCAGCTTCCTCAATGATGACCGGAAGCCCAAGCTGGTAGTGCAGGGCACGCAGGACCGTTTTGGTTCGCGGCAAACTGTTGAAAAGGTTTTTAGCTCGTTGAAAGGGCTGAAGCGGCTGCGCTTTGTGCAGGATGCAGATCACTTCCTGACGGGCAAGCTGCACGATCTGCAATTGGAGATACAGGATTTTCTCCAGAGCATCGTGAATCCATTACAATAAAGGTGTAGCGGTCACGCTCCCAAGTAAATCAACTTTCGGGGTGAAATGATGGAAAACCTTGAAGACCCTGATGCTGGATCATTTTACTGCCCGGCATGCAAAATTGAAGTTGACGATCCGCTGGTCTGCGGCGACTGCGCGGCGGTGATTTGCCGCCGCTGCGGAACTCCGCTTGAAAAGATTGATGAG
Source organism: Terriglobia bacterium (assembly GCA_035691365.1). Taxonomy (GTDB): domain Bacteria; phylum Acidobacteriota; class Terriglobia; order UBA7540; family UBA7540; genus SCRD01. The sequence goes on along the minus strand of DASSJE010000486.1, from coordinate 6,950 downwards.
TTGGGAGTCGGCTGAAGCAAGCCGCCGGCAGCGATGGCGTTTCTTCTTCCCGCTGCTTGATCTAATCCTGGGAGGTCCTGGCTATTTTGCCAAGCCGAAAACTGCCCGCCAGATTTTTTAGAACGCCACCAGGTCCATTGCTGCTTTCACCACGTCGGCAACCTGCGGCAGCATGGCGTCCTCCAGGATGGGATGGTAAGGCACGTAAACGTCCTTGCCGGCCAGGCGGCGGACGGGCGCGTCCAGAAACTCAAAAAGTTCGTCTGCGATGCGGGCGGCAATCTCCGCTCCGTAGCCCCAGGAGATGCAATCTTCATAGGCCACCAGCACCCGGCTCGTCCTTTTCACCGAGGCGCTGATCAGCTCCCAGTCATAGGGTTGAAGGGAGCGGAGATCCAGAATCTCAGCGCTGATCCCTTCTTTTTCAATCTCCTTCGAGGCCTGCAGCGCGCGATTGACCAGAGCACCGTAGGTCACGATCGTCAGGTCGCTGCCTTCCCTCACGAGCTTGGCTTTGCCGAAGGGAATCATGTAGTCCGGGCCAGGGTCGGGAGCGCGATTGTAGGTCTGCCGGTAAAGGTGTTTGGGTTCGAGAAAAAGCACCGGGTCATCCGAGCGGATGGCCGTGCGGAGCAGTCCGTTGGCGTCAAGCGCCGTCGCCGGCATCACCACCCGCCAGCCAGGCAGATGCGTAAAAATGGATTCGCCCGACTGGCTGTGATAAAGGGCGCCGCCCATCAGATATCCGCCTGAAGGAACCCGCAACACCAGCGGGCATGAAAAGACGTTGTTGGAGCGCCAGCGCAGGGTTGGAATCTCATTCCGCATCTGCATAAACGCCGGCCAGATGTAGTCAAGAAACTGCACCTCGACAACCGGTTTGAGCCCGCGGGTGGCCATTCCCATGGCCCGGCCCAGAACGCTGGCCTCTGCGATGGGCGCGTTGTAGCAGCGGGCGGCCCCAAAATGGCGCTGCAGCCCGTGCGTCACTTTGAAGACGCCTCCCTTGCCTTTCAGTTTGTCCAGGTCCTCTTCATGGCTGCAATCGGCCACATCCTCTCCGAAGACCACAACGCGCGGGTCGCGCGCCATCTCGTCTCTCAGGCAGGCATTGAGAAGGTCCACCATGGTTTTGGGCTCGCCATGAGATTTTGCCGGATGATCAAATCGTTCAGAAGTGGGATCGACGGTGGGGGAATAAACAAAGTCCATCAGAGTTTCAGGGTCCGGTGGCGGGGCGGCCAGCGCCTGGTCCACCGCCTCGCGAATCTCCCGGTCCACTTCAACTTCCAGGGCCTTCAATTCCGCCTCTGTCGCCAGGCCGGTTTTCACCAGGTGGTGCGCCAGCTTGTGGAGCGGATCACGTTTAGCCTCACCCTCGCGAATCTCCGGCAGCTTATACATTCTTTCGTCGTCTGACATGGAGTGCGAATAAGGCCGCACCACGTGGGCGTGGATCAGGGCAGGCTTTCTTTGTTTCCGGGCATAGGAAACAGCCTTGCCCGCCGCCTCGTAACTTTCCAGAAAGTCCGTCCCATCGCATTCCACGGTGAGCAGGCCGGGGAAGTCTTTAACCAGCCCTGAAATGCTGCCGCCTGCAGTCTGGTCATCGACGGGAACAGAGATGGCGTAGCCGTTGTCTTCGATCAGGTAAAGCATGGGCAACTGGCGGAGGCAGCTATAATTCAGCGATTCCCAGAACTCGCCCTCGCTTGTAGCGCCTTCACCGAGAGAAGTAAAGGCAATTTCGTCCGCGTGAAAACTGGGCGCCAGTTCGGCGGCTTCCGGAACATGCGAAAAATAGCGGTTCGCTTCCGCCGTCCCCACGGCCTGCAACACCTGAGTGCCCGTCGCGCTGGAACTGGAAACAATGTGCAGCGGCCTGGAACTCCAGTGGGAAGGCATCTGCCGTCCGCCCGAATTCGGATCGTCCTTGGCACCCACACTTCCCAGAAAAATATCCAGTGCCGTCATGCCCAGTTGCAGGCACAGGGCCCTGTCGCGGTAATAAGGGTAAATCCAGTCGACGCCGGGCTTCAGGTGCATGGCGGTGGCCACCTGCGCAGCTTCGTGCCCGACGCCATTAATCTGAAAGAAAGCGCGGTTCTGCCGCTTGAGCTGGATTTCCTTTTCGTCAACTTTCCTGGCCAGATACATCACACGGTAGGCGTGGAGAAAAAGGTCTTTGGATGGCCGGGCTGGCTTATAGGCCGAGGTAATTGTTGCCATTCCGCTCCTCGAAATAGTGATCTTTTCTTATAATGTACATCTTGCCGCCGGAAGCCCGCCAGATATTATTAAAATTCAGAGGGGCAAAGTCAATGCCGCGTTCAGCAGACTTTACCGTTGGGGCAGGCGCGGGTGTATGATAGCATGAGCGAATAAAAAGCGAAGATTTCTACCGACGCTTTGGCGCAGCGAGGCGATATGAAACTCCCGTCACAAACCAACCTGATTCCCCAGGCCCAGGAGATGCAGGGCGGGTTTCGCGGCATCGCCTCCATCGAGGCCGTCGTCCATGAAATCGAGAGCGGCTTTAAGGGTTCGCAGCGCGAAGGTGGCGTCACGGCCTTGCGGCATTATCCGGCGCGGGAAGCGCAGGTGGCGCTGTTCCCTGATTTTCTCCCCGAGCGCGTGAAGGAGGCTCTCAGATCGAAGGGCGTTGCAAACCTTTACTCGCACCAGGCCGCTGCCGCCACCCTGGCCCATGAGGGCAAAAACGTCGTGGTGGTCACTCCCACGGCCTCGGGCAAGACGCTTTGTTACAACCTGCCCATCCTGAGCGCGCTGGTGGAGAATCCGGATGCGCGGGCGCTCTATCTTTTTCCGACCAAGGCCCTCTCGCAGGACCAGTTGGTGGAACTGAACCGCTGGACGGAAAAGCTGGGCGACGATCTTCGTACGTTTACTTACGACGGCGACACTCCCCAGGACGCGCGCAAGGCCATCCGGGCCCGTGCCAACCTGGTGATCACCAACCCGGACATGCTCCACACGGGCATTCTGCCGCACCACACCAAGTGGGAGCGATTGTTTGAGAATCTTCGTTACATTGTCATCGACGAGCTGCACTACTACCGCGGCGTCTTCGGCAGCCACCTGGCCAATGTCATCCGGCGGCTCAAGCGCATCGCGGAATTTTACGGAAGCCATCCGCAATTTATCTGCACCTCGGCCACCATCGCCAATCCTGCCGAACTGGCCACGCGCATCATCGAGCAGGACGTCATGCTCGTGGACGAGAACGGAGCGCCCGCAGCCGAAAAGTTTTTTGTGCTTTACAACCCGCCGGTGGTGAACCCGCAGCTCGGTATTCGCAGGTCTTACCTGAATGAGACACGCCGGCTGGCGAAAGTCTTTATGATGCAGGGCCTCGAAACCATTGTGTTCGCCAATTCGCGCCTGGCAACGGAAATTCTGGTGACCTACCTAAAGGAAGATTTCGCCCGGCGTCCGGTGGGGCCGGAAGTGGTGCGCGGATACCGGGGCGGGTATCTGCCGCTCGAACGGCGCGAAATTGAGCGCGACTTGCGCGAAGGACGATTGCTGGGAGTGATTGCCACCAACGCCCTCGAGCTGGGAATCGACATCGGCAGCCTCGACGTTGCGGTGATGGCGGGCTACCCGGGAACCATTGCTTCCACCTGGCAGCGGGCGGGCAGGGCCGGGCGCCGCGAAGGCAGTTCCGCCGCGCTGCTGGTGGCCTCGAGCGCGCCGCTCGACCAGTTTATTGTGCAGAACCCCGACTATTTCTTTGATCATTCGCCCGAGCACGGCTATGTGAATCCGGACAACCTGCAGATCCTGCTGAACCATTTGAAATGTGCGGCCTTTGAGCTTCCATTGAAAGAGGATGAGAAGTTCGGAGATCTTGATCTCAAGCTGCTCTGCAAACACCTTGAAGAGCTCGGGTTCCTTCACAGGACCAGTGAGGGCTGGCACTGGATTTCAGAAAGCTATCCCGCCGACGCTATAAGCCTGCGGTCCGTCTCGTCGGATAATTTCGTGATTGTCGACATCACCGGCGAGCCGCGCATTATCGGCGAAGTGGACTTTACCAGCGCCCTCACGACCGTGCATGAGAAGGCCATCTACCTGCAGGAGGGCCGGCAGTATCATGTGGAGCGGCTGGATTATGACGAGCGCAAGGCCTACGTGCGCCAGTGTGATTCGAAATACTATACTGACGCTATTTCCTATACCCGGATCAAGATCCTGGAGAATTTTGACTCGGCGCCGGCCGGGCCAGCCTTCAGAAATCACGGCGAGGTCCAGGTGAACACGCAGGTGGTGGGATTCAAAAAGATCAAGTTCCACACCATGCAGAACGTGGGCTCCGGCGAATTGATGCTGCCCGAACAGGAGATGCACACCACGGCGTTTTGGCTGACATTGCCGCAGCTGCTGCTCGAGGCCATGCCGTACACGCGCGACGACCGGCTGAACGGCGTGCAGGGCCTGGCCCACGCGCTGCAGGCAATTGGCACTCTGCTGATGATGTGCGACGCGCGTGACCTGGGAGTTGCCGTGGGCGAAAATCTGGCCATCGCGGAAGATGCTGAAGCCCCGCCTTCGGCCCAGGACCGCCCAGCCGTTTACGCCAAAATCTTTGAACCCAATATCTACCTTTACGATAAGTATCCCGGCGGGATCGGGTTCAGCGAACCGCTCTTCCGCCTCAGCCCAGACCTGCTTGAAAACACCCGCCGGCTCATCCTGAATTGCCCTTGCGAGTCGGGATGTCCGTCGTGCGTGGGGCCGGTGGGCGAAGTGGGCGAAAAGGGCAAGGAAGTGGCGCTGGCGATTCTTGGCACTATTCTCGATACGTCATCCTGAGCGAAGCGAAGGATCCCCGTAATTGCGTGAAGATAAATGCAGGGATCCTTCGCTTCGCTCAGGATGACGGGTGAACTTTCCTCATGTTGAGCAATCATGAACCTTGAAGAGAAACTTCGGGAACTAAAAAAAGCAGCCGGCAAAACTGTCCGCGAGGACTCGCTCGAGCGCCAGCTCGAATACCTGCAGCGGCTCGGGAAGCGGCCGCGGAGAGTGGCCGCACAGCAGGCGCCACACGGCGTCGAGCACTATATCGACGGCGAGGTTTGCAGCAATAAACGGGGCGAATATTTTTTGGCCAGCCAGCTTCTTCCCTTCGGCAGGCCGTACGGGAAGTTCTGCGTCGGCGATGTGGCCCGCGCGGACCTGACGCCTCTGGAACTGTTTCTGAACGGCGCCGGCGTCCCCGACTCATCTTCGGTGGTTTACCTGGATACGGAGACCACGGGGCTTGCCGGCGGCACCGGCACGTGCGCGTTTCTGATCGGGATCGGCGCCGCCGAAGGGCCGGGTTTCCGGGTGCGCCAGTTGTTCCTCCGCGACTTGACGGAAGAGAAGGCCGCGCTCGCCGCGCTGGCCGAGGCGCTTGAGCCTTACGAGCTGCTGGTGACGTATAACGGCAAGACCTTCGACCTGCCGCTGCTTGAAACGCGCTACACACTGGCCCGCATGGAATCGCCTTTTGCGCGAATGACCCATCTTGACCTGCTGCATCCGGCGCGGCGCTTGTGGAAGCTGCGCCTCGAAAGCTGCCAGCTCAAAAATCTGGAACGGGAACTGCTGGGTATTGCCCGGAACGGCGACGTTCCAGGGTCCGAAATCCCCCAAATCTATTTTGATTACCTGCGCACGAGGAGCGCGAGGGCGTTGCAGCCGGTGTTTTTCCACAACGCGCTGGACATCGTGACGCTGGCCGGGGTTGCGGTTGAAGCGGGCCAGGCGATTGCCAGGGCCGGCGACGGCGCCGGTTGCGACAGCCGCGATCTGTTCAGCCTGAGCCGCGTTCTGGAACGCGCCGGAGCCTACGAGTTGGCGCGCGAGACCTGCCTGCGGGCGATTGCAAGCGGCCTGCCGGAATCCCTCGAGCCGCAGGCCCTCTGGCAGCTTGCCGCCCAGCACAAAAGAGAACGGCGGTATCAGGATGCCGTGGAAATCTGGGCGAAGATTATCGGCCTGAGGTCAAGCTACGCGGTCGAGGCCTATGAGCAGCTCGCCATCCATTACGAGCATCGCGAGCGCGACGCCGCCAGGGCGCTGGAATATGCAGAAGCAGCCTTTCAAAGCCTCGAGGAAATTCCCGGACCCTATTTCCGCCGGCAACGCCTCTCTCGCCGGCGCGAGCGTCTGCTGAAAAAGTCGAGGAAAGCCGGAACTGCTTTGATGAGCTGATCGCAGATGCCGCCCCAAAGGGCGCCTCTACGAGGGATTCTCACTGCCGTTTTCCCTTGGACTTGAACACCACCTGCTGCTGGTCAACCTTATCCTGGTTAGTCACAGAATTATGTTGGATGGTTTGCAGCTCCCCCACCAGCTCGATGAAATCGGGATCGTCTTTGCTTTTTCCTTTGCCGGGCTGGATGGTCCCTGAAAAACGGTAGTTCATTGCGTGGATGGTCTGTGTGCGGAAATCCAGGTGGTCGCCCTTGCGCTCGCCAATCGTAATGGGATAACTGAGAACGGCGTCAGATTCTGATTCTCCCTGCAGCACGTCGATGTATCCTTTCACCATCTGGTCTTCCTGCAGGATGGCGAGGGTGTTATATGGTTGCAAAAATTCATAATCGCCGGTGATGTCGCTGATCTGGCCCGCCTCGGATTGCGCTTTCAGGCTGCCCGCGGCGGAGAGAGCGACAAGAGCGATGACAACCCACACTGCCTTGAGCCCCAGACTCAGCCCCGGCCCGCGACTTTGCCGCCGCGTCTTCGTATGGAATAAAGCCATTTGTGTTTGCCCCGACTTTCCTGGTTCGGATTCAGTGCTGTCCCAATGTTGATTTCAAAAGTTCCTGCAAGTACATGTAACAATTCGAGTTGGGTGCGAAAGTGAGCAAAATCGATTTGAATTCGGATATATCCTTGGGTCATTCCGAGAGTTCCCGAGGGATGGTGCATGA
>DASSJE010000485.1:0-4421 GCA_035691365.1 Terriglobia bacterium | reverse complement strand
CGGCGGCGATAAAGATTGGGGCCGAACGATGGAAGTCACGGTATCTCCAGGCCATCAGCAGGGCCAATGCGACGCCCGCTTCCGGCCAGGATCCCAGATTGAAGTTGACCTGGCGCAGCGCCCAGAGAAAGTAGTGAGGAGTCTGCTCGACGATCATGGCCCCGTAGCGTGGCAGGACCTGGAACTGGACTTCTCTCATGGCCGGCCATGCTCCGGAAAAGCAGAACCAGCCGAGAACTCCCGCAACTGTTGTGGCAAGGCCGCCGCACAGGACCGCGGTCCGGGCGATCCACGTTCGCCAGGGCAAAGTCAGGCCCAGTCGGGGCGAAGGCAGAACCAGGCGGCTGGTGTCGAGATAAGGAAGAAAGACGATAAGAGGCAGAAAGGCGAACGAGTTGTACTTGATCCAGCAAGCCGCGCCCAGCGCCACGCCCGCCGCGAAACTTCGCAATTTTGGCCGACTCCCATCGCGAGCCAACAGGAAGAAAGCGGCAAAAACAAACAACACTATAAAGACTTCGGGTTGCGCCGCGTTGATATAACCTTTGCTGTTGTGCCAGTAGGCATAAAGCACCGCCGCCACCGCGCCCGCCAGCGGCCCCAGGTATCGCGAGCAGAAATAGAAGGTGGCAAGGGCAGCGGCAATTACACAAACCCGATCCACCGCCCCCACCAGCCACGCGGCGCGACCCAGCAGTTTGACAATACGAGTGTAGAGATAAAAGATTCCCGGCGGCTTGTTGTCCCAAAGATCGCGATAGAGATGCCTGCCCTTCAGCAGGCTCTCAGCAATCACGCAGTAGGTGGCCTGGTCGCGGCCGATGGGGTACTGAAGATTGGGCAGGGAGAGGATGAAAACGGCAATCAGGGCCGCCATCATCCAGATTCGAGAATTGCGCGTGGAGAAAGAACCAATCGATGTTGCGCCGAGCTTCTGCATGCTGCGAACAGATGTTTTATCGGCATATTCAGGAAGGTGGGTGAGTGATGGGTTACGGAAAGGCTTCGAAGTGCCGGGCCAGCAGGACCAGGACGGGCGCGGAACTCAGGCTTGCTCTTGCCCGCCGGAAATAGGGTTGATAGGCGCGGAGACTCGCGGGCCCCAGATTTTCCAGATGGTGGGAATATTGAAGGCAAGATTGACGGCGCCGTCGAGAACGACTCCCGCCGTTGCCGAGACCACGAGCCGCACGCCCTGCGACGCCAGTGCCAGCGTCAGAACAATATTCAGGACCTCACCAGGCAGGCAGGCTTTCTGATAACGCCACAAGCGCGAGGCGCTTCTTTTCTTTCCAGAGATGCTCCGGAGTCTGCGTGCGAACGTCCCCTTCTGGTTCCAAAGGAAGTTCCACAGCAAGGCAGCCTCAACGGCCAAAAGAACGACATAGAAAATGCTGCCACCGGCATGCGCGGACATCCAATAAATCAGGCCGATATCCAATGCAGCTCCCGTCAGGCCCACCAGGCTGTAGAGAACCCATGAACGGAATTGTCCCGTGGCAAATGCCAGCCGAATAAGGTGAGCCAGGTATTCAGCGTACTGGCGGGCGCCAAGCTTGGAAGCCCCGCGGGTCCTTTCTTCAAACTGGTAAGGCACTTCCACCACGTGCTCAACTCGCCCTCTGGCCAGAACCTCCAGCAGAATTTTGTAACCCAGCGGCGAAAGTTCAGCGCCTGAAATAGCTGCTGCCCGCACGACGAACATGCCTGACATGGGATCGCTGACAGCGGAGAGCTTCAGCGGCAGGACGGAGGCGGCGAGGTGTGTGGCGCCACTCGAAATCACGCGGCGAATGAATTCCCAGTCCGAGGTTCCACCGCCCGCGATATAGCGGCTGGCCACGGCCAGGTCGGCACCCGATTGGCGTAAGGCGGCAGCCAGCGCCACAAGAATTTCAGGCGGATGCTGAAGGTCCGCATCGATCACGCCGAGCAGGTCGCCCTTCGCAATCTTCCAACCATCCACCACGGCCGTCGCGAGCCCCAGACGACCGGCGCGCCGAAGGACGCGCACATGGAACTCGCCGCCCAACTGCTCAGCAAATTCAGCGGTGCCATCACCACTGTTGTCGTCAACAACAATCAATTCATATTCTTCACCCGACTCCGCCAGGGCTTTGCCGGAGCGGCGGACCACTTCCTGAATCGAGTCCGCCTCTTTATAAGTGGGGATCACGACGGAAATCATAGTGGGAGCAAATTCCTTTCGCCGGCGAGCCTGAAAGCGAACCTGAAAATAGCACGCGCTCCGGCTTGCGTCAATCAGCGCCGTAGCTTGTGTCAAAGCTCTTTAGAAATGCCCCCTTGGTTAACTCATTAGAAGTGTCCCCTTTTGGTGTCGGTGTTTTTCTCTCTTTCTTTGGTTTTTGTTTTGTCTTTTCTTCGTGGGCCTCGCCCGGAGCGAAGCCCTGGGAGCCCGTAGGGCGAGCGGTTAGGGCGCAGCGGAGGGCAAGGCTCGCGGCCGCCCCTTGGCGGCCGCTACTGCGACTCATAATGCCGACGTGCCGCGCATTGGGCCGTTCTTGTGGAGTTGCGGCAAGCCAGAGTCCCTCCTCACTTCCATAACCCAGGGCATCAGCAACCAGGCACGTTGCGCGAGAGTGCCGCTTGAAATAGACTGACCTTGTATGTCTCATTCACTCCACAGTAGCATCGCTGAGCTGCCGGAAGAAGGACAGCAATCCCTGACGGCTTTTCATATCATGACCAAGCCGGTTGGGCCCATCTGCAATCTGGATTGCCGCTACTGTTTCTACCTTGAAAAAGAAAATCTGTATCCGGGCAAATCGAGCTGGGCCATGCCCGAGGACGTGCTCGAGACCTACGTCCGGGGCTACATTCAGTCCCAGAATGTCCCCCAGATTTCCTTTGCCTGGCAGGGAGGCGAGCCGACTTTGCTAGGGGTGGAGTATTTCCAGAAAGTCGTTGAATTGCAGAAGAAATACGCTGATGGGAAACGGATTGAAAACGCATTTCAGACCAACGGCGTTCTGCTCGATGACCGATGGGGCGAGTTTCTTTCCGAGAATGCATTCCTGGTGGGCCTTTCCATCGACGGACCGGAAAAACTCCACGATCATTATCGCGTAGACAAGGGCGGCCAGCCGACCTTTAAGCGCGTGATGCGCGGCCTGGCGTATTTGAAAAAACATGGCGTGGAGTTCAATACGCTCACGGTTGTCCAGCGCCACAATTCGCACCATCCGCTGGAGGTGTATCGCTTTCTGAGGGAGAACGGCAGCGGTTTTATGCAGTTTATTCCCATCGTGGAGAGAATTGCCAAAGCGCCAAACCTTGACGGCCTGGTGCTGATCAGCCCCGAATCCGAGGAGGACGCCAGGGTTTCTGAGTGGTCGGTCGAGTCGTTGCAGTACGGGAAATTCCTGTGCGCGATTTTCGATGAGTGGGTCCGCAACGATGTGGGACGCTGCTTTGTCCAGATGTTCGACGTAGCGCTGGAAAGTTGGATGGGATACCCCGCCAGCCTCTGCGTTTTTCGCGAGACTTGCGGATCAGCCATGGCTATAGAGCACAACGGCGACCTTTATTCCTGCGACCATTTTGTGTATCCCGAAAACAAGCTGGGCAATATTATGGAGAGCCCGATCAGGTCGCTGGTGAATTCCCCCCGGCAGCGCAAGTTCGGATTAGACAAGCGGGACACGCTGCCCCGTTATTGCAGGGAATGCGAAGTGCGCTTTGCCTGCAACGGGGAGTGCCCCAAGCACCGCTTTACCCGGACGCCCGACGGTGAAGAGGGCCTCAATTACCTCTGTGCGGGCTACAAGAAGTTTTTCCATCACATTGACCCTTACATGCGATTCATGGCCGAGGAACTCCGGCAGCGCAGGGCGCCCGCCAATGTCATGGAGTGGGTCCAAACGCAGGAATCGGAAGCCTCGGCCAGGAAACAGCCGGTGAGAAACGGTCCCTGTCCTTGCGGTAGCGGCAGAAAGTACAAGAAGTGTTGCGGAGCGGCCTCGTAAAACCGAAAACAGCGGCACAGCATCCTGCCATTTCACGCGAAGCAGGCCGGCATCTCTCCTCGCAGGAATTCAGCTCTCGACAAGCAGGCGCGCCAAGGCATCCGGCATGCGACCTTCTTTGTGAAGACGTGCTGCGGCAAGCCAGGGGCTGTCGGGAGTACATTCCCACTGACGCTCCAGGTCCAATCCACTGTGGCCCGGCGTCGTGTATTTCTTGAAGAACCGGTTCAGTTCCTCCGTAAGCTCATCGACGATTTTGCCCATTGAGTCGTCTCCGAAGCGGTTCACGGTTTCGCGCGGGTCTTCCATCAGGTCGTAAAGCTCATCCGCGAACCGCACTCCGCCATAGCCGTAACGCCGGATCAGTTTGTAACGGTCCGTGCGGGCCATACGCGCGTTGCCATATTCGCTGATGATGGTCTTCCGCCAGCCGCT
>DASSJE010000484.1:0-5863 GCA_035691365.1 Terriglobia bacterium | reverse complement strand
GTTCTTGATGTAGTCCGCGTGCCCCGGGCAGTCCACGTGCGCGTAGTGCCGGTTCGCCGTCTCGTATTCCACGTGCGCGATCGCGATCGTGATCCCCCGCGCCTTCTCCTCCGGCGCGTTGTCAATCGTGTCGAACGCCCGGAAGGCGATCTTCGGATTGTGCTTCGACAGCACCTTCGTGATCGCCGCCGTCAACGTCGTCTTCCCGTGATCAATGTGCCCGATCGTCCCGATGTTCATGTGCGGCTTCGATCGGTCAAATTTTTCCTTCGCCATACCCTATCGCCTCATTCTTTTGGAATTCGAAAGCTCTGACATCCCCTTCTGGTTTCTGCCCTACTTTCCTACTGCACGCCCCTGGACGCGAGCTACGACCTCTTCTGCGATCGATGCCGGCGCCGGCTCATAGCGAGCGAAGTGCATGGAGTATGAAGCACGCCCCTGCGTACGGGAACGGAGGTCGGTGGCATACCCGAACATTTCCGCAAGCGGAACCGTAGAGCGGATAATCTGCGTTGATCCACGCCTTTCCATGCCCTCTACACGCCCACGCCGGGAATTCAGATCGCCCAGCACATCGCCCATATACTCCTCTGGCACCACCACTTCAACCTTCATCACAGGCTCCAGCAAGATGGGACGCGCGCGCCGGGCGGCCTCCTTGAATCCTATGGAACCCGCAATCTTGAAGGCCATTTCCGATGAGTCCACTTCGTGGTATGAACCATCAGTGAGCTTGGCCTGTATCCCGGTCATCTCGAATCCTGCCAGGACGCCACCCTCCATCGCTTCCCGTACACCATTGTAAACTGCCGGAATATATTCCTTGGGCACTACACCACTCACAATTCCATCTATAAAGAGCAGTTGAAGGTCCGCATCGAACCGAGTGGTAGATTTTTTCTTCGTCAGCTCGGCAATAGCCGCCGTATCGGGATGCAGCAGAGGCTCAACCTGCAGAACAACATGCCCATATTGCCCGCGGCCGCCCGTCTGGCGGACATATTTCCCTTCCGCCTCGCTGGCCTTGCTAATGGTCTCACGGTAGGCCACTTGAGGCCTTCCGACGTTCGCGCTTACCTTAAACTCGCGCATCAGCCGGTCCACCAGGATCTCGAGGTGTAATTCGCCCATGCCGGAAATCAATGTCTCGCCTGTATCCGGATCGGAATGCACGTGGAAAGTGGGATCTTCCTGCATCAGCTTGCCAAGGGAGCCGGAAAGCTTTTCCTGATCAGCCTTGGTCTTGGGTTCGATGGCAACTGAAATAACCGGTGCGGGAAACTCCATGGCCTCAAAAACCACAGGAGCCGATTCATCGCACACCGTATCCCCTGTTGAGACACTCTTCAGACCAACCGCGGCCGCAATATCGCCTGCCAAAACTTCGCTGATCTCCTCGCGTTTATTGGCATGCATTTTGAGAAGACGCCCGACGCGCTCGCGCCTGTCGCGCCGCGGATTATAGACGCTGTCGCCGCTCTTGAGTGATCCGGAATAAACCCTCATAAACGCAAGCTGGCCCACGAAGGGGTCCGTCATAATCTTGAAAATCAGTGCGGAAAACGGCTCATTATCGGCGGCGGGCCGGACAACCTTCTCTTCTTCGTTTGCGGGATTAACGCCTTCAATGGGTGGGATATCAACAGGGGAAGGAAGATACGCAACAACGGCCTCAAGCAGAGGTTGCACGCCTTTATTCTTAAAGGCTGAGCCACAAAGCACGGGGACGGCTTTCTGACCGATTGTGGCCCGTCGAATGGCAGCCTGTAACTCTTCGACTGTTACATCCTCGCCGTGCACATACTTTTCAAGAATGTGGTCATCAGCCTCACCCAGGGACTCAATCAAGTGTTCCCGGCGCTGCCGCGCCACCTCCGCGAGGCTCTCGGGGATTTCTTCAATTTCGAACTTGGCACCCAGGGTCTCTTCTTTCCAGATGAACGCCTTCTGCTGAACCAGATCGATCACACCGTGGAAATTATCTTCAGAACCAATGGGCCATTGAATGGGGATAGGATTGGCGTGAACTTTGGAGCGCAATTGGGTAATACAAGACTCGTAGTCAGCGCCAACGCGGTCCATCTTATTGACAAAAACCATGCGGGGTACACGATACTTGTCCGCCTGACGCCAGACGGCCTCAGTCTGCGGCTCAACACCCTCCACGGCACCCAAAATAGCAATCGCCCCGTCAAGGACCCGAAGCGACCTCTCAACTTCCACCGTAAAATCCACGTGTCCCGGCGTATCAATAATATTGATCCGATAGTCCTTCCAGAAACAGGTGGTGGCAGCAGACGTGATGGTGATCCCGCGCTCCTGTTCCTGTTCCATCCAATCCATGACGGCGGTACCTTCATGCACCTCACCCATCTTGTGGGTGATTCCCGTATAAAACAGAATCCGCTCTGTTGTGGTTGTCTTCCCGGCATCAATGTGGGCCATGATACCGATGTTCCGAATTTTCTCTAACGGCACTAACCTTGGCATAAATTTATTGCACGACAAAGATCCAAACTTCTCTGCCCGAAGGAAAGAGAAGATCGTGTCCTTTTAAAACCCTTTTGGCATTGGGGGTCGCTGGATACCACCCACAAAGCGGATCGAGGTTCGAGGCCGAACCACATCCCGCCATGTCCTTGTTGACCCTGACGCTCAGGGATTACCAGCGGTAGTGAGCAAAGGCTTTATTGGCCTCCGCCATGCGGTGCGTGTCATCCCGCTTCTTGACAGCGCCACCGCGGTTATTCGATGCGTCCAGAAGTTCACCGGTAAGCTTTTCCACCATCGACTTCTCACCGCGACTACGCGCATAACCAATAATCCAGCGGATGCTCAGTGAAGTCTGCCGATTTCGATTCACCTCAACCGGCACCTGATAGTTTGCGCCGCCTACGCGCCGACTCTTCACTTCCAGCGCCGGCTTCACGTTCTCCAGCGCCTTCTTAAAAACCTTTAATGGATCGTCGTTAGTCTTCTCCTTGATCATGTCAAAAGCGTCATAGACGATCCGCTGCGCCGTTGACCGCTTTCCATCATACATGATGCAGTTTACAAACTTCTGCACCAGAGGATTCACATACAGCGGATCCGGCTTGACCTCGCGTCGTTCAACGTACCCTTTACGCGGCATATCGGTTCTTCATTCTCCTCTGCATTCCCCAGCCAGCCTCACAGTCCTGCACTCGCGAGGAGGCGCTCAGGAAGCCTTGGGGCGCTTGGCGCCATACTTCGACCGCCCTTGACGCCGGTCCGTCACTCCAGCGGAGTCCAGCGTCCCGCGAATCACGTGATAGCGCACGCCGGGGAGATCCTTGACGCGCCCGCCCCGGATTAAAACGATCGAGTGCTCCTGAAGATTGTGCCCCACTCCAGGGATGTAAGTTGTCACCTCAAACCCATTGGTCAGGCGAACGCGCGCTACCTTTCGCAGCGCCGAGTTCGGCTTCTTCGGTGTTTGAGTGTAAACACGGATGCACACTCCCCGCTTCTGCGGCGAACCCTGCAGCGCCGGACTCGAGGTTTTGTACCGCTCCACCTTGCGTCCGCGGCGAACCAGTTGGTTAAATGTGGGCATCCTTCCATCTCCGTGTGGCAGGACAACAACTGCTCCTTGCAGCCCCCACACCCTATATAAATTCAAGCTTGGCTCAAACCTTTTAAATTTACCACGAAACCGTGCCCATGTGTCAAGCTTCCAACAATCTAAATCAATGCCCGCGCAAAATTTCAGATTCCTTCACCTTTCCCTGCTCATCCAGCTTACTCACATGCTCGTCGGTTAGCTTTTGGACGCTTTCGAGGGCGCGCCGCTCCTCGTCCTCGGAAATCTTCTTATCCTTGAGAAGGTGCTTGAGCTCCTCATTCGCGTCCCGGCGAATATTTCGGATGGCCGTCCGGTGATTCTCAAGAACCTTGTGAACGTGCTTGACGAGTTCCCTTCGTCTCTCCTCTGTGAGCGGTGGAATCGGCACACGCAAAATCTTGCCGTCATTCACCGGATTCAGGCCCAGATCAGAGGTCCGAATCACCTTTTCCAGCACGGCCAACAAAGTCGGATCCCAGGGCTGCAGGGTCACCAGATTAGGCTCGGGCGTACCGAGCGTCGACACCTGGCTCAGCGGTGTGGGCACGCCGTAGTAGTCGACCCGCAGGTGATCAAAAATTCCCACGCTCGCCCTGCCCGTGCGAAGCGTCCCCAGTTCCGCCCGCAAATCCTCCAGAGCCTTTGTCATCCGGGCTTTTGCGCTCGCTATAGTCTCATTGATCATGGAAAACCCTTCTCGACCGCATCTTACGCTGCCACAAGAGAACCAACCTTCTCTCCTAATACCACCCGTTTCAGGTTTCCCGGCACCGTCAGGTTAAAAACGATGATCGGCAAATTATTATCCATGCAAAGAGAAATCGCAGTTGTATCCATAACTGCAAGCCCGCGCGACAAGACGTCCAGATAATTGATCCGGGTAATCATCTTTGCATCGGCCACCTTGGCGGGGTCTGCGTCATACACGCCGTTCACCTTGGTCGCTTTAAGGATCACCTCAGCCCTGATTTCCATGGCACGCAGCGCAGCAGCAGTGTCCGTAGAGAAATAAGGATTCCCGGTCCCTGCAGCCAGAACGATAACGCGTCCCTTTTCAAGGTGCCGAATGGCACGGCGCCGGATAAAAGGCTCTGCAATTTCGCGGACCTCTATCGCTGTCACAACCCTCGTCGGCGAGCCGGCCTTTTCCAACGCATCCTGGAGCGCCAAAGCATTGATGATGGTTGCCAGCATGCCCATATTATCGGCGACCACCCGGTCAATTCCATGCTGCGAGGCTGCTACCCCTCGAATGAAGTTTCCGCCCCCGACAACCACCGCGACCTGGACGCCCATCTCCTGGATTTCATGCACTTCGGAAGCAATGCGCGATGCTACGCCCGGATCGACTCCAAAACCACGCCCGCCCATGAGCGCTTCCCCGCTCAATTTTAGGAGGATCCGTTGAAAGGCAGGTTCGCTCATAGCCCAGGGATGTCCTTCTGTCCGATTCGCGTACAAGTTCTCAATTTGATGCCCCGCCACCCTCGGCTTCGACCACCGATTCTCCCACCTTGAATCGGGAAAATCTGCGCACAAGGATGTTTTCGCCGAACTTCGCGATCCTGGAATTAATCAGTTCCCCAATGGTGACGTTTCCGGTCCCGTCCTTGATGAAGTGTTGTTCGTAGAGGCAATTCTCTTCAAAAAACTTCCGAAGTCGGCCCTCTACAATCCGGTTCACCACTTCAGCGGGCTTACCACTCTCCGCTGTCTGCGCGCGCAGGACTTCACGCTCCCGATCGAGCACGTCCTGCGTCACGTCCTCCCGGCGGATGAAACGCGGGTCCGTTGCGCAAATCTGCATGGCGAGGTCATGGACCAACTGCTGAAAATCAACATTCCTGGCGACGAAATCGGACTCGCAATTAACCTCGATAATCACGCCGATCTTTCCTCCAGCGTGGATGTAAGCACCCACCAGACCTTCAGATGCAGTTCGGCTCGCCTTTTTGGCCGCCGCAGCCTGGCCGCGCTTGCGCAGAACGGTAAAGGCCTGCTCCAGGTCGCCGCCCGCTTCATCCAAAGCTTTCTTGCACTCCATCATCGGAGCGCCACTCATTTCCCGCAGTTTTTTAACTGTATCTACTGAAACCGCCATCCTGACCTCTCACCCTCCAGACACGAAAAAGGTAGGCAGAGTATCCCAGCCTGCCTACCTTTTTCTTAACGCGTCATTTTCTTGGTTCCTATTTACCTTCAACGCCGAGCGCGTCCGGTTCCCCTTCTTCGCCATGGCGGCTTCGAGATTTACCTGCAAACCTCTGCCGCTTC
>DASSJE010000483.1:0-5294 GCA_035691365.1 Terriglobia bacterium | reverse complement strand
GTGATCACGGTGCGGCTGGTGGATAGCGTTGACACGAGGGTCAACAAGGCCGGCGACGAAATCGCGGCCACAGTGGATTCGCCCATTTCTGACAACGGCCAGATCGTCATTCCGCGATATTCGAAGGCGCGCCTGCGGATTACCAGCGAACGCAACGCCGGCCACATTAAAGGTCAGTCCGAGGTCCAGCTCCAACTGGTGAGCGTCACGGTGAACGGGCAGGCTTACAACGTCAGTAGCGGTGTTTTCCAGAAGGCTGCAAAAGGCACCCGTGGCAAGCAGACAGCTGAACGGGCCGGCATCGGCGCAGCAGTGGGAGGCATTATTGGCGCTATCGCCGGCGGCGGCAAAGGCGCAGCCATCGGCGCGGGTGTTGGCGCAGGCGCAGGAACGGGCGTTCAAATGGCCACCAAAGCCGCGCCCGTAGTCATCCCGTCTGAAACCAAGATTGACTTCACTTTGAGCAGCCCGCTGACTGTGACTCCGTAAGGTTTCAGGGTTTACTCTTGGGGGCCGCCTCGCTGCCGGCGGCCTTCCTGTCGGCTCGCCCCCCTCGGAAATGCGGCAGGACATTCCGCATATACCGGGGCGAGGCGCCAGCCTTGTAGTTCTTGTACCCCAGTTCGTTCTGACAGCCGGCCAGATTTGTTTCCATCGTAGCGAAAATCTGGTCATGGTTCCGCAGCAGGAAAGAAAGATAGGGCCTGAGCGCCTGGCTCAGGGTGAGCATATCGTTCCAGGCCTGGTTAAATTCTCCTTCCAGACTCGGATTGTTGTGCCGGGAAACCAATACGGCGAGCCGTTCAAGCGGCGGCAGGACCTCGCTGATGGCGGCATAAGTTTCAAAACCCAGATATTCGCTGTCCACCCTCGTGTCAAACACCTGGCGGCTCTGTTCCAGCGAGGCAAGACTGCGCCGCAGCGTGTCCATGTTGCTGTTGAATCCGGCAAGTTCGGCGGCAGGCAAATTCAGTTTTTCCGGATGCACCTGGTTCGACAGGTCCTTCACGCGCGATTCCGCCTGCCACAATTTGGTGAGCAGTTGGTGGGTCTGGGCGGGTTCCATATATCCTGGCTGGCTGGCCATAGAGGACGGCGGCGCCTGCATCTCTTCAGGGATTTTGATTGTCTCCGTTTGAATCTGGTCTGAGGGCGCAGACCCGGCCGCGGGCTTTTTTGTCTCCGGCACGGAGGACTGGGCGGCCAGTGTGCAGGGCGTCAGGAGCCCTAAAGCAATCCATAAAACAAAAAATCGCATCACAACTCCCAATGGTTGACTTTTGATTTCCCAAAAAAACAGCATGGCAAAGGTGAACGCAATTCGTCCAGAGGTTTTTGCGCCAGGCTATTGACCCTGCTCCGGCATCGCGACATAATCCTTCGTCATGAAATCTTTCCGTGCTTTGGCGGTCATTACTGCGGCAATCGTTCTGGCTGCCACAGCAGTCTTTTTGAGAGGAACACCCCAGGCAGATGCCACTGCGGGCCGCCCGCCCATCCTGGGGATTGCCCGCATTGCACTCAGAGTCAAGGATGCGGCAGAAGCCCGCAATTTCTTTGGGCACGTTTTGGGGTTTGATGAGTTGCCTTTGGAAGAAACGGCAAAGGGCGAGATGCGCTATGCCTACTTCAAGGTAAACGACCATCAGTATATTGCAGTCTCGCCCACTCTTTCGTCCCCCACCGAGGACCGGCTGATCCAAATTGCTTATCGCACCCCGGATGCGCGCGGGTTGCGCCGTTACCTGGCGGGCCATGGCGTGGCCGTGCCAGGAAAGCTACGCAAGGACCCCGAAGGCGACCTGAGCTTCAGTTTGCAGGATCCGAGCGGACACACGGTCGAGTTCATCCAGTACATGCCCGGATCGGTGGAAAGCCGCAGCTTCGGGAAGCTCCTCTCTTCAAAGCGCGCTTCTCAGGAGATCATCCATGCGGGTGAGACGGTGGAAAACCGGGCGCCCGCAGAGCATTTTTACGGCAGCATTCTGGGTTATCGGCTGATGTGGTACGGCGGCATGACGGACACCCAAACGGACTGGGTGGACATGGTTGTGCCTGACGGTACCAACTGGCTGGAGTTTATGCTGAACGTCCATCATCCTTCCCCGCGCACCCTGGGCGTGATGAACCACTTTTCACTGGGCGTCAGGAACATCCAGAAGGCCTATCAAACCGTCACCGCCCGCGGCTACAAAGCCAGTAAACCGGAAATAGGGCGCGATGGGAAATGGCAGCTCAATCTCTATGACCCGGACCTGACGCGCGTCGAGATCATGGAATCCAAGCCGGTGCAGAAAGCCTGCTGCTCGCCGATGCGGACCTTCAACTGAATCCGCGCACGGGCAGTCCTGCACCTTATTTCACGCTGAAACGAATGCGCGAAGACCCCATTACTGGGGCGGCGGCAGCGCTCTCGGCCACTGCCGCACGAGAACCTGCCCGTTTGACGATCGCTCAATGTCAGGAGCGTACAGCCCCAGAAACGTCCGGTTCCACCACCGCCCTGTCTCGTGCTTTGTGGTGAAATCGGTGAACCAGTACTGCCACACCACAGCACGGACCTGCAACGGAGGCTTGCCGGGAAAGGGGTTGGAACGGAAAAGAGAAAGCACGCTTGCATCGTTCTTCAGCAGCAGAGTTTCCGTTTGCATCACCCAGAGGTTGTGTTCAAAGTCGCTGAGCGAGGCGAACCACAGGTTCCAATCGAAACGCGGCTGGTAAGGAGCATAAATTCCCGGCGCCTCGCCGGGGTCCTGTGGTTTGTAGCGGAAAGGGTAGGCAATCCAGTGCTCGCCGTCGCGTGAGCCCTGGAATTCGATCTCATATCGCGCCCTGGTCATGACGGCAAACAGACCGTATTGGTTCGCAATCCGAAACGGCTGGAGAATTTCCACGGGCAGCAGGGGCAGCGGAAGCGCCGGGTTGAACATCAGGAGCAGAAGCACCGTTGTGGCATAAAAAATCCAGGTGAGAAAAACTCCGGATGCCGCCAGCCCCGCTGCCGATGCGCGCCGCGCAGGCGCATCCGCACGCGGGGTTTTCCATTCCAGAAATTTGAACCTGGCAGACACGCCCACTCGCGAAGATTTCAGCCAGCCAAACCAGCTCGCGAAATTACGATCATCGAGCAGCAAAAAGCCCATCGAGAGAACCAGGTAATTCAGAAATGCGTAGTTCGCCGTCAGGATGATGCCGATCTGGAACGGTGTCAGGATCAGGAAGCAGACCAGGCGGCTCCGGCGTGAAAAGATGAACAGCCAGCAGATAGCAAGTTCAGCGATCAGCGTGAACAGGGCCAGAAATATCTGAAAAGCATGGGGCAGTTGCTGTGCATACCAGCCGATCCAAGTGGGCAGCGGGCCGTTCTGATAATACTGATACATGGCCGTCAGGTGTTGCCACTGGGGATCGTGACTGGCCAGCTTGGCGACCCCTGACTCAAAATAGATTCGAAACCATTCCCACTGCAGCAGGAAAAGGCCCGCGAGCGAGGGCGGACTTGATTCTCCGAGCCCGGGACGGAAGCCCGCCGGGGCAAAGAAGAGCGACACAAAACCCGTGGCCAGCAGCATGCCGTCGGATTGATAATCGGCAAAATTGCGCGCGGCTGCGATGAATGACAGGTACGCCACCAGCGCAATCGCCGTGGTTCCACGCGGCCAGATGTTGAAAAAGAGCGCCACGGAGGCCAGCAATCCTGCCCACACCAGAAGGTGCAGTGCAAACGTGCCGCTCCCCAGCCAGAGCAGCGTGGGCGCGTACCAATAACGCAAGAAATTCGTATGGCCTTTGAGCTTGGTGAGATAGTCATGCGCGGGCAGGATGCCGTTCGGGCCCACCAGGCCCTCGATCTGAAAGGCCAGCGAGTAGAAGGCGGAAAAAAAGATCACGCCGAGGGCTCGAAGAAAGAGCCAGCGCGGCCACAAATGGCCAGGCCCGCTGGGATGTTCGGGGCCAAATAATCTGCGGAAAGCCGATTTGAAGTCCAGATTCATTCGACCGCCTATTTTACAGGCAATTGCATCCTTCAGCGCTGGCTTCCTCCAACAGGTTGCGCTGCCCCGTTCCGGGGTCGCCTATGGCCAAAATCTGCACATTGCGTTCTTCCCCTGTGTCCGCATAAACTCAATGGGTTGCGCGAAGGGATGCGGGCCTTCGCGCGTTTTCAATGTGGACTGGCGGGCCAGGCGCGATGCCTGGCGGAGAGGACAAGCCTTGCTTCGAATGAAAATCTGCGCAGCGCTGCTCCTGCTGCTGATCTTACCTGGTTTGGCTGTTGCCTCCGGCACTTCGGAGGCCGCAGAAACGTCGGCGCCGGCCTTCTCGCTAAATGGCAAATGGAACTTCCTCACGGACCCGTCGGGCAACCTTAAGGTCCAGGACCTTGCCTCCGCGAAGGATGCAAGAGCAATCCAGGTTCCGGGTTCGTGGCAGTCAGAATTTTCAGACTTGCGCGATTATGCAGGCGTCGGATGGTACTGGCGCTCGGTAAATATTGAAAAACTGCAGCCTGCGCGGGTTGCAATCCTGAAGTTCGGCGCGGTTGATTATCGCGCGGTGGTTTACGTCAACCAGCAGCGCGTGGGTTCGCACGACGGCGGCTACCTTCCTTTTGAATTCGACATCACTTCCTATCTCCATGAAGGTGAAAATCAGATTGCCGTCCGCGTCGCTGACCCCGGCGCGAAACCCGACGATGTGGAAGGAATCAAGTACGCTGAAATTCCCCACGGCAAGCAGAACTGGTACGTCCAGACGAGTGGATTGTGGCAAGGCGTTGAAATCAGCATCCGCCCGAAAATCTACCTGGGAGCAGTCCACATATCCGCCGGTGCGGGTGGGAATTTCACTTTCAGCATCCATCTGGTGAATATGCCTTCGGATCCATCCGCCGTGCCCACGGTGGCGGTGGAAATCCTGGGCCCGGATGGAAAAGTCGCCTGGAAAGGGCCGGAAAGCAAGGTCCCCCAGACGGGCGTCTATATGTTTTCGGGTAATCTTGCCAACCCGGAACTCTGGAGCCTGTCCCATCCGGCGCTCTACCAGTTGCGCGTTCACACCAGTTCCGGCGAGGAGCGCTCGTACTCTTTCGGATTTCGAACGTTTGAAACTCGCGATGGAAAGTTCTACCTGAATGGCAAAGTGATTTACCTGCGCGGCGCGCTCGACCAGGCTTTTTATCCCGAAACGATTTACGCGCCGCCGTCGCTGAATTTCCTGAAGAAGGAGATGCGAGAAGCCAAAGCGCTGGGCCTGAATCTTTTGCGCTGCCACATCAAGGTGCCGGACCCTCG
>DASSJE010000482.1:0-12291 GCA_035691365.1 Terriglobia bacterium | reverse complement strand
TCCACGCTTTTGACAAGCCGCCCTTCCTTGTTTCCACCAACGGAAACCAGTTGACCATCGAAGACCGCAAGGACCTGCTGGAGCACGTGATGGCGCTGGGCAAGAAGGCTTTCACCGTGCAGCGGTTCAAAGGGCTGGGAGAGATGAATCCCGACCAGCTCTGGGAAACCACCATGGACGCCGAACGGCGGACGATGCTTCAGGTGAAGATCGAGGACTGGACCGAGGCGGAGCAAATATTTACGGTCCTGATGGGCGATGCCGTCATTCCACGCCGCGAGTTCATCGAGCAAAACGCCCTCGATGTGAAGAATCTGGATATCTAACCCGACATAAAAGCTGAGGTCGGCAAGCAAAGAAAAAAGGAAAAGTTGAATTATGGGTGACCAGGAACTGATCAGGCCAGCGAACGAAGTGCCTGTGAATATTGAAGACGAGATGCGGAAATCGTATCTCGACTACGCCATGAGCGTGATTATCGGGCGGGCGCTGCCTGACGTTCGCGATGGGCTCAAGCCCGTCCACCGGCGCATTCTCTACGCCATGCACAAGGAGGGAATGACCTCCGACAAGCGCTACACCAAGTGCGCCGGCGTGGTGGGCGAAGTGATCAAGAAGTACCACCCGCACGGCGATTCGGCCGTTTATGACGCGCTGGTGCGCATGGCGCAGGATTTCAACCTGCGCTATCCGCTGATTGACGGACAGGGAAATTTCGGTTCGATTGACGGTGACCCCGCGGCGGCCTACCGGTACACGGAGTGCCGCCTCGAAGCGCTGGCCGAAGAGTTGCTGGCAGACATCGCCAAGGACACAGTGGATTTTATTCCGAACTTCGACGAATCCACGGAAGAGCCGCTGGTGCTGCCCACACGCGTTCCCAATCTGCTCATCAACGGGTCGGACGGCATTGCGGTGGGAATGGCCACCAAGATCCCTCCACACAACCTGACCGAAGTGATCAACGCCACCATCCTGCTGATTGAGAAACCCACCGCGACGCTGGATGAGGTGCTGAAACTGGTCCCCGGCCCTGACTTTCCCACCGGCGCCTATATCTACGGCCGGAAGGGAATCAAGTCAGCCTACGAAACCGGCCGCGGGCAGTTCACCATGCGCGCCAAAGCGGCCATCGAACACCAGACCAAAGATAAAGAGCAGATCGTCATCACAGAAATTCCCTACCAGGTGAACAAAGCGCGGGTGATTGAGCGCATTGCCAGCCTGGTGCAGGACAAGAAGATCGAGGGCATTTCCGACATCCGGGATGAGAGTGACCGTGAAGGCATGCGGATTGTGGTGGAGATCAAGCGCGGCGAGCAGCCTGAGATCGTCCTGAACAACCTCTACAAGCACACGCAACTGCAGGAGAATTTCGGCATGATCATGCTGGCCATCGTGAATGGCCAGCCGCGCGAACTGCCGCTGATGGAGGCCATCCAGCACTTTATTGACCACCGGGTCAGCGTCGTCCGGCGGCGCACCGCCTTCGACCTGCGCAAGGCCCAGGAACGCGCCCACATTCTGGAAGGGTTCCTTAAGGCGCTGTCGCATCTGGACGCCATCATCAAACTGATCCGGGCGTCCAAAACGCCGGCGGATGCGCGTACGGGCCTAATCGAGCAGTTTGATTTTTCGCAGCGCCAGGCGCAGGCCATCCTGGAATTGCAGTTGCAGCGCCTGACGGCTCTCGAACGCAACAAGATCCAGGAGGAGTACGACGAACTTCAGAAGTTGATTACCGAATATGAAGAGATCCTGCGAAATGAGAAGGTCCTGCGCCGCGTGATTGTGAAAGAGCTGAAAGAAGTGCAGAAGCAATATGGTGACGACCGCAAGACGGCCATCATCGACGAGCAGGCGGAAATCGGGCTCGAAGACTTGATCGCCGTTGAAGACGTGGTGATCACGCTTTCGCATTCGCAGTATCTCAAGCGCACGCCGCTTTCCACCTACCGCCAGCAGGCCCGCGGCGGCAAGGGGCGCCTGGGAATGAAAACGCGCGAGGCGGATTTTGTGGAAGGACTGTTTGTCGCCTCCACGCACAGTTACATTCTGGTGTTTACCAACACGGGCAGGGTGCACTGGCTGAAGGTTTACGAGATACCCGATGTGGCTGCTGCCGGGCGCGGGAAACACATTGTGAACCTGGTGAACCTGACGCCGCGGGAAAAAGTAGCTTCACTGGTGACCCTGAAAGAGCTGCCCGACGACCGAAAAGAGATTGAAGTGAACGGTGAAACCTATGCGGCCGAGGGCTACGTCACGCTGGTGACGCGCAACGGCGTCATCAAGAAGACGCGGCTCTCCAACTTCTCCAACCCCATGTCGCGCGGCATCATCGCCATGAATGTTGATGAGGGGGATGAGTTGATTGGGGCCAAGCAAACGACGGGACAAGACACTATTTTCCTTGCCACGCATGAAGGCATGGCCATTCGCTTTCCCGAAAGCGACGTTCGCGACATGGGACGCCAGGCGCGCGGCGTGCGCGCCATGGGTCTTGACAAGGACGATTATATTGTTGGCGTGGAAGTGGTGGGTGAGAAGGAGTTGATCCTTTCCGTAACTGAAAAAGGTTTCGGCAAGCGCACGCCCATCACCCAATACCGCCTGCAATCGCGCGCGGGCAAGGGCGTGATCAACGTGAAGATGACGGCACGCAACGGCAAGGTGGTCAACTCCCTTAGCGTTACGGAGGACTCGGAAGTCATGTTGATCACCCAGCAGGGTAAAATCGCGCGGCTCGATTCGGCCAAGATTCGCGAGTGCGGACGCTCTTCACAGGGTGTGAAGCTGATCAACCTTGGGACAGAAGACCAATTGGCCGCCGCTTGCCTCATCCGTGCAGAAGACACTGACGAAGACGACGGGCAGGGTGTGCTGATTCAGTGACCTTTTTGAAGCAACGTGGGTTGAGACCCTTCGGTACAACTGCTATGCTGGTTTTCTGAGGGTCATTCTATTGGGCGATCTGGAGAACAAACAGAAACGGCTGGAAGGCGCGTTGAAAAAACTGCCTTCCCTGATTGTCGCCTACTCCGGCGGCGTCGATTCCGCCTATCTGGCCTATGCAGCGCACCAGGCGTTGGGCGAACGCATGCTGGCCGTGACGGCGCTTAGCGCCAGTTACTCGGGGCGGGACAGGCGCCTGGCCGAGGCCTGCGTCGAACGCTTTCATGTCCCGCACGAATTCATCAACACTTCGGAACTTTCAAATCCCGACTATCGCGCCAACAATCCTGACCGCTGCTTTTTCTGCAAAGACGAGCTTTTCAGCCAGCTTGACCAGCTTGCCGCGAGGCGGGGTTTTTCCGCCGTTGCCTACGGCCTGAACGTGGATGACCAGGGCGACTGGCGGCCCGGCCAGCAGGCTGCCCGCAAGCATCAGGTTCTGACTCCGCTGCTCGACGCCGGCCTTACCAAGTCCGACATTCGTGAACTTTCGCGGCGGGTTGACTTGCCCGTCTGGGACCGTCCTGCCTCGGCCTGCCTCTCGTCGCGCATTGCTTACGGGGTTGAAGTCACTCCGGAACGGTTGGCCGTGGTGGAAAACGGAGAAGAGGCGCTCCGGGCGCTCGGCTTTCGCCAGTTCCGCGTCCGGCATCATGACAAGCTGGTGCGTCTGGAAATCGCTCCCGAAGAGCTGCCGCGCGCGTTAACGCCGGAAATGGCCGCAAAGTTTGTGGAGATCTTCAAGCCTCTGGGATTCAATTTTGTGACCCTTGACCTGGAAGGCTATCGCAGCGGATCGCTCAACACTCACCTGATCAAAATCGCCGGCTGAGCTCGAGGCGCCCGCCTGAAGCCCCGGCCTATTCCTCCGCCGGGCCTGTTTCGCTACCGGCAAATTCCATCGCCACCTTGACGGTGTTGCAGTGGATAAGGACAGTGTCTGCCACGTGGCGCGCGTATCCACCTGCGAGCGTTACCACAACCGGAATTTTTCTGGCCCTCAATTTCTCGAACAGGATGCGGTCGCGGTGTTCGAGCCCCTGCAGGGTAAGCTTCAGCCCGCCCAACTGGTCCTCGCGGTAGGGATCGGCACCGGCCAGGTAAAAAACCACCTGCGGATCAAATTCGCCGAGCGCTTTGTCCAGGCTGTCTTCGAGGGCTGCGAGGTATTCCGTGTCCTGCACCCCATTCTGCAGGTCCACGTCCAGGTTGCTGGGTGGCTTGGGGTAGGGATAATTATTTTCCTGGTGGAGAGAAATGGTGTAGACGCTGTCGTCGCCGCCGAAAATGGCTG
Organism: Terriglobia bacterium; assembly: GCA_035691365.1. Lineage (GTDB taxonomy): Bacteria > Acidobacteriota > Terriglobia > UBA7540 > UBA7540 > SCRD01. Next base: position 8,042 of record DASSJE010000482.1, on the reverse strand, counting down.
CCGTGCCGTTGCCCTGGTGGACGTCGCAATCAACGGTCATGGCACGCTCGATAAGGCCATCCTTCTGAAGGCGGCGGATGGCGATGGCGACGTCATGGACCACGCAGAAGCCCTCGCCGTGGTCAGGGAAGGCGTGATGAAATCCCCCGCCGATGTTGACGCACAGGCCATCTTCCAGCGCCAGGCGTCCTGCCAGTATTGAACCTCCCGCCGAAAGCCAGACGGCCCGCACGAGTTCCGGAGAATAGGGAACCTCCATCCTCAGGATTTCAACATAGGAGAGCTTTGCGTTTTTCAGTTTCCAGATGTAGTCGGCGTCGTGCACTAGGGCCACGTCGTCGTCCGTGGCGGGAGACGGCTCGACAATTTCCCCGGGCCTGATCAGGTTTTCCTGAAGCAGACGTTCCTTGATCAGGCGATACTTCGTGGAAGGAAAGACGTGGTTTCCCAGATTCAAATCGTATTGATCAGAGTAGACAACTTTCATATTGTGCCTGTTTCCGCTTTCGTCAATTTTACCAGCATACGCAGCCATGGCACTATTGTCGACGCCCGGGGACCGGGCGGCGCTGCCCGGGTTGGCCGCATACAGGCCGAATCAGAACCCGAAGAAGTAAGAGAACTTCACAAAGAACTGCCGTCCATCATTCAAAAACCGGTTGGTACGGATAAGCTCGGAACCGGTGGAAAGGGGAATCAAGCCCAGGTTTTGCAGGTCGTGGTTGTAGCCGACATAGAGGGCCGTCCAAGGATTCACGACGTAGGAGACCAGGAAGTCGGCGTTGAATTGCTTTGTCGGTTGAAGTGACGTCAGCCGCTGGTTGGGAAGAAGGGTGTTGTATTGGAAAATTGTCCGCACGCCCAAACGCGGACTGAATTGCCAGTTCCATTTGGAGCGAAGGATGTGATTGTTGAAGATACTTGCCCCGCCCTGCCGGCTGGTGAGCCGCTCGAGGATGTAGGTGTTGTCAACCTCGAGCTTCGTGAGCGGACGGATGGTCATTGTCACCTGACCGTGGGTCAAATTGGCCAGCATGGGGGCGTGGCCGGCGGGCGGCACAAAATTCACGTCGGTGCCCCACTCATACTGTGCAGTGAAAGTGAAAGGTTGATAGTACTGGCTGCCGAGGTAGATTCCCTTGTGCTGGTGGACGAAGACGCGGTTGGCGGGGAGGACGGGAAAATCGCGCGGGCGCAGCAACTCATGGTCGGCCGCCTGGTAGACCTCAAAGTAGGTCTGCCCGGTCAGTTCAAAGCTCAACCCCGTATCATAGTATTGATCAAGTTCATTCCCGGCGTGGTCCCAGACCGGATCAACGTAAAGAGCGGGTCCCCAGGAGATCAGGGTCTTGCTGTCGGGCCGGAAGCGATAGGTGATGAACTGGCCGAGGCTTCTGAAGTCCGGGCGTACGGCCGGCCGCGGAATGGAACGGCTGTAAGGGACGAAATTCTCCACGGTGTCCTCGCCCAGAAATCCTGTTTCAGTGTTGAACCTGGGACTGAGGTCCTCATAGTTGAGGTTGTAATAGAATTTGTAACCGATGCGCTGCAGGTGCACCTTGTAGGCCGGGCCGGAGCTGTGCAGACCACCGGGCAGGGTGGTGCTGCTTGCGACCCCCTGCCAATCCAGGGTGAGGTTGGGATTGAACTTAAAGTGCCCGTCGATGCCTCCCACGCGGTTGTAGGTCCCTGCGAATTCGCGGTCGGTATAAATCATTCCCACGGTCGATTGCTTGCCGACGTCACGGTTGATGCGGACCACGGAGAAGTGAGCGCGCGCGCCCGCCAATGGGCTATCGGAAGGAACGATCTCGCCCGGCGACTGGTCATCCGCAAGGAGCGTTCCGATGGCATAGTGCCCGACCTTCCCGGTCAGCCGGACGCCGAATTGTGGGTCGGCGATGTCGCGAGAGAAAAATAGGTTGAGCGGCGTCTGAAAGAAGTTCGCGTTCTCCAGAAAGAACGGCCTTTTCTCCGGGAAGTTTACGGCAAATCGCTGGTTGACGGTCACCTGAGGCTGGTCCGATTCCACCTGGCTGAAGTCGGGATTCACGGTTGCGTCCAGCACCAGGCTGTCTTTGAGGACGGCCTTGCCGTCCAGGCCGGTCCGCGGATCGAAGCTGCGTGAAGTGAACTGGGGATTGCTGGGATCACGAGTGTCAAGCGCGCGATAGGAGCGCTCATAGGCATAAGGAATAAACTGCACGTTGTGCCCGCGTGAGATCGAATTGATGCCTTCCAGCGTGGCTTCCTGTCCCAACCGGCCCTGAATGCGCGTGGATACGCGCGGCCACGTGTCGGAGCCGTTGTTTCGCGGTATCCAGCGAATGAAAAGAATCCCCCAGGTCTGTTTTTGAGTCGCCGGAAAGCGTAGACTCTTGAAGGGAATTGCTTCCCATACCACAAAGCCGCGGCTGGTCCTGCGGCCATTCGATTTCCACACCGTGTCGAAGGAGCTGTCATAGTTAGTACTTGCATTTTCATCATAGGTGCCATCCTGCTGCAGCCCGAAAGGATTGACGGTGAAGACGTAGGCGTGGCGATGGTCGTGAAAGGTATCGAGAAACAGGTCGAGACGTTCGTCGCCCGTGAGATGATCGCGCACCGTCATGTGGGCCCGCACTTTGCTCGGCTCCTCGTCGAAAGCGACGAAGATAGCATAGAGATAGTTGCTGTCGTAGCCCAGATAAACGTCTGTCCGCTGGTTTGGAGCGACATCGTCTCTGGGGGTGCGCTGGATAAATCCGTGGATGTGCAGCAGCTTGCCAGCCATCGCGGCGTCGGGCTTCATCCCCAGAAAATCAGAAAGTTTGGGCGCAACACTGACGCGGGGGATCGTGACGGTGGGACGTGCTCCGGAAACCTCAGCGGGTAAGGACGATTGGGCAAACGCCATTCTTACCGCCAGCAGAGACGCCAGCCCCAGCGCCACACTGCGCCACATGACGCGGCCGCAAACAGCCCGGGCTGGCGCAGCCTGGATGTTTTTCCGACAGGAAGACGCCCGGCTGGGTTGCCGGGAACTGAATATTCGATTTCTTTGCTTCATCAGCCGGACCGGACTATGCCTCACCCCAGGATGTGGAACCGGGTAGGTGGATTTTAAACTTTGAACTTCTGGCGCTCTATTCCACGGTTACGGACTTTGCCAGGTTTCTCGGCTGATCGACGTCGCATCCACGCAGCACCGCAATGTGATAAGCCAGCAGTTGCAGCGGGATGACCTCAAGGACCGCGGAGAGATATTCATTGGTCTGCGGAAGCGTAATCAGATGGTCGGCCATGGCCTGCACTTCCCGGTCACCCTCGGTGACCAGGGCAACGATGACGGCCCCGCGGGCTTTGGCTTCTTTGATGTTTGAAACGGTGCGCTCATAGCGAAGCTTCGAGTCCGCAGAATTGTTGTCGCAGGTGGCTATTACCACCACGGGCAAGCCTTCCGTGATGAGCGCGATGGGGCCGTGCTTCAACTCGCCCGCCGGATAGGCTTCCGCGTGGATGTAAGAAACCTTCTTCATCTTCAGCGCGCCTTCCAGCGCCACCGGAAAGTGCACGCCCCGGCCCAGGAACAGAAAATCTGAAGCACGATCGAAGTGGCGGGCCAATTCTTCGTATTCCTCGTCCTTTTGCAGGACGGTCTCCAGCTGCCGCGGGAGCGTGGCCAGCTGGCCGAGAAGCCCTTTCGACACGGCCGGAGGAATCAGCCCGCGAAGCTGGCCCAGGTAAACCGCGAACAGGTAAAGCCCGATCAGTTGCGAAGTAAAAGTTTTGGTGGAACCCACGCCGATTTCCGGACCCGCGTGGGTGTAGATGGTGCCGTTGGATTCGCGGGACACCATGCTGCCCAGCACGTTGCAGATGGCAAGCGTCTTGGAGCCTTTGGCCTGAGCCTCGCGCTGCCCGGCAATGGTGTCTGCCGTTTCGCCCGACTGGGTGATCAGCACCGTCAGGGTGCGGGAATCCACCAGCGGATCACGGTAGCGAAACTCCGAGGCGTAATCCACTTCCGTGGGCACGCGCGCCAGGCGCTCAAACATCATTTTCCCCGCCAGACCGGCGTGGCGCGACGTGCCGGCGGCTACAACCTTGATTTCCCGGAAGGCGCGGAATTCGTCCTCGGTGATCTCCATTTCATCCAGGAAAATCTGGCCCGTCTCCGGAGAAACACGGCCCAGCGCAGTGTCGCGGACGGCGCGCGGCTGCTCGTAAATCTCCTTCAGGGTGTAGTGCTTGAAGCCGCCCTTCTCGGCCAGGATCGGGTCCCAGCTGATGTGCTGCACCCTGCGGGTGACGGGCTCCCCGTGGAAGTCCATCAGTTTTACGCCGTTCGGTGTGAGCACCGCAATGTCGCCGTCGGCAAGGAAGAAAAGATCGCGGGTGTGATAAAGAATGGCGGGAACATCACTGGCCACCAGGTATTCGTTCTTGCCGAGGCCGATCACCGCCGGCGGACCCTGGCGGACGGCAACAATCTTGTTCAAATCCCTGGTGGACATGATGGCCAGGGCGAAAACGCCGGCCAGGCGTTCGACGGCGGCTCGCACGGCATCATCCAGAGTGACCTTCCCCGAGGACGGCGAAGGCCTGTCGAGATATTTTTCAATCAGGTGCGCGATCACCTCGGTATCGGTTTCCGTGGTGAAGACGTGACCCTCTTCCACCAGCTCCTGCTTCAGCTCCATGTAGTTTTCAATGATGCCGTTGTGAACAACCACAACCGTGCCGTGGCAGTCGCGGTGAGGGTGGGCGTTTTCTTCCGTCGGCGCGCCGTGAGTGGCCCAGCGGGTGTGGCCGATGCCGTAAGTGCCGTCGACGGGGTTCAGGCGGATCACTTCTTCCAGGTTGCGCAGCTTTCCCATCGTACGGCGAATGGCCAGGTTGCCATCCTTCATCACCGCCAGGCCGGCGGAGTCATATCCGCGGTATTGGAGGCGCTGAAGCCCTTCCAGCAGCACTGGAACGACGCGCTTGTTGCCGATGTAACCGATAATTCCTGACATGGATTGAGGTCCCGCCCCGGCGGGCTTGCCAACTATATCGCTTCCACCGCAGGTTGCGTCTGGGGTGCGCGTTTTAAGCCTGCATTATAGCAGAAGTGTTCAGGCTCTTTGTGGGCGGGAAGTTACTGCCGGCCATTGAATGCTCCGCCCCGCGCGTCGAATCGCTGGCAGGCTGCGCAGGGGCGCGGGAACCGTTCCCGCGCTAGGATCGTGACGCGTTGATCCGGATGTAGTCGTGTGTAAAGTCGCAGGTCCAGACCCAGGCGTCGGATTTGCCCCGATGGAGGTCAATCCGAATAACGAGTTCGCTGTTGTCGAGCACTTCTTTCGCGGCCGCTTCGTCAAACCCTGCATGGACGCCGCGGCGGCAGAGGTAGAGGCCGTTGACCCGAACATCCACCCTGGATGCGTCGATGGCGGCGCCGGAGTAACCTGCGGCGCAGACAATGCGGCCCCAGTTGGGATCGCCTCCGGCCAGCGCCGTTTTCACCAGCGGCGAATTGGCCACCGCGCGGGCCACGCGTTCGGCATCGGAAGCGTTCCGCGCTCCGCGCGCTTCAATCCGCGCGATTTTGGTCGCGCCTTCGCCGTCCTTGACGATCATCCGGGCGAGCGTCTGGCAAAGTTCGGTGAGCCCCTGAAGGAATTTTTTTGCGGCGGGCGTGCCTGGACGGATGGCCGCGCCGGAAAGGCCGCTGGCCAGGGCGACCACGCTGTCATTGGTTGAAGTGTCGCCATCCACCGTAATCCGGTTAAAGGAATCATCCACGGCGGCGCGCAGCATCTTCTGAAGCGCGGCGGGCGCAACGGCGGCGTCCGTGGTGATGTAAGACAACATGGTGGCCATATTCGGATGGATCATTCCGGCGCCCTTGGCCACACCTGCCAGCGTTACGGTCTTGCCCCCGATCTTCGATTGCAGGACGGCGGATTTGGGAAAGTTGTCCGTGGTCATGAGTGCTCGCGGAACTTCCGGCGCGCACTCGACGGATAAAATTTCCTTCAGGGTTGGAAGCTGTTTCAGAATCAGGTCCAGGTTCAAAGGTGTTCCGATCACGCCGGTGGAAGAGACAATGACCTCGTGCGGCTCGACGCCCAGCAATTGTGCCACAGCTCTAGCCGTCTGCTCAGCCACAGCGAACCCCGCGCGCCCGGTGCAGGCATTGGCGTTGCCGGAGTTGGCGATGATAGCCCGCGCTCTGCCGCGGTTCTTCTTCATATTCTGCCGGCACAGCAGCACCGGCGCGGCCGCCGCCCGGTTGGTGGTGAAGACGCCGGCGGCGCTTGATCCGGGCACATCGCAAACAATCAACGCCAGGTCCAGCGCGCCCGGGGCCTTTTTGATTCCAGCCGCGGCTGCAGCGGCGCGAAAGCCCTGGGGGGTGGCCAGGCTCCCTTTAATGGCATTCCAATTTGGCATCGGAAAATCACACTCCTATATGCGCGGAACTTTAGAGTTGGACAGTCTAGCAGAAATTCCCAAAGTCGCGGAGGGAGTATTGAAGATTCTTTGGCCGGAAGGCGCTCGGTCCTTACTTAATCGGCTTGACGTTTTTCAGTTCCAGCACGCCCGGTTCTGGTTTTTCCTGGGGTGGCGGCCCGCTCACCTTGATGGACTTGATGCTTTCTTCGCAGGCCTGGAGGAACAGCTTGGGATTGCTCGAACCGGGGCGGCAGTTGGCCTCAACGATATGGTCGGGTGAAATGATGTGGGCGGTCACCAGCTCCGGATTTTCTGAGCTGGGCACATCAAAACTGATGGCCGGCAGCACCTTGGTGTGTTCCGCGGATTGCCAGATCATCGCAGCGTCGCGGCCCTGGATCTTCATATGCTCGAAGCGGTAATCCGGGATGTTCTGGTACGTTCCGGTGGTTTCCCATTTGGCGAGAAGCTGCGGCGAGAATTCTTCCGCGTTGTTGGGATTGGACTGCGAGGTGATAATCAATGCCGGCCCGCGGCTGAAAAGGTGGGAACGGTATATCCTGACGCCGCCGGGGAAATCATCAACTTTGCCGTAGATACCGGCGGAAATCTTCATGTCAATTCCCAGCGCTGCGTTCTGGTAAGGAAGGGGATCGAGGACCTTTTTGGCCTCGTAGCCCCGATAATACGGATACCACTTTACCAGGACGTATTCGGCCCCGAGCGCAAATCCCCCGACCAGGATGATTCCCAGCGCAAACTTCACTTGCATGGAGGGCTTCTTCATGGGCTCATCTTAGCCTGAGATTTGGGCCCGCGCAATTCTATGTGGCGGTTCATTGCACCCGCAGCAGCGGGCTGGTTTTTTCCACCACTTTGCCCACCTGCCGGGCCGGCACACCGCGCCTGCCCAGTTCCGTGACCAGCGCCGCGGCGTCCTTCTCGCCCACTACTAGAAGCAGGCCGCCGCTGGTCTGGGGATCGAATAGCAGATTGCGGATTTCCTGCGGGATTTGAGGGTCAAACTCCACGCAACCGCCTATAAATTTGATGTTATTTTTCAAACCGCCGGGAAGGTAGCCCTGGCGGGAATAATCGAGCGCGCCGGGAAGGAATTCGAGCTCTTTATGCTCGACCACCATGCTCACGCCGCTGGCGGCCGCCATGGCACGCAGGTGGCCCAGCAACCCGAAGCCGGTGATGTCCGTGGCGGCGTGGACATCGAATTCATGCGCCACCTCGCTCCCTGCCCGGTTCAGCGTCTGCATCGACTCGATCGAGGCGTTGACCGAGGCTTCGCTTGCTTTCTGGTTTTTCAATGCCGTCGAGATGATCCCGGTGCCGAGACGCTTAGTCAGCACCAGGCGGTCGCCGGGCTTCGCGCCCCGATTGGCCAGCACGCGCTTGGGGTCCACCACTCCGGTGACCGCGTACCCGAACTTGATTTCCTCGTCGCCGATCGAGTGTCCGCCGATCACTGTGCAGCCTGCTTCCTGCATCTTGGCCAGCCCGCCCTGAAGGATCTTTTCCAGCATATCCAGATCGCGGCCCGTGTTGGGGAAACCCACAATCGAAAGCGCTGACACCGGGCGCCCACCCATGGCGTAAACGTCGCTCAG
>DASSJE010000481.1:0-6782 GCA_035691365.1 Terriglobia bacterium | reverse complement strand
CGTACATACCGGGACTGATTTCAACACGAACATCTTTTATAGGAACAAGCTGGAGTTTTCTGAAGAAACGGGATGGCTCCCGATTAACATTCCCTTCGTTTTCGATTGTTTCCTGGGCGACAACTATACCATGACTCCGCTTAAATATACGCTGGTCCCGAACCTTGCCTCTCTCCGGTGGCATATGGATGACATTGGAGGCCACGGGATCTTGCGCGGCAATTGGGAATTGATGCTCAGCGGGGCTTTTACTGCGATTCCCAGGGGTCCGGAAACGCGTTACTTTGCCTACGACATGGGGATGCGCCGTAATTTCATCCAGCGCAACTGGAGATTTGTGCCCTATTTTGACGGGCACCTCGGCCTGGGAAATATTGACGCCAAAGGACCGCTCGGGGTGCTCTTCGCCCAGGGACAAGACTTTACTTTTACCCTCATGATGGGTAGCGGAGTCAGGTACGACTTTAACTCACGATTTGCGTTTTCTGCCGGAATCAACTATATGCACGTCTCAAATTTGTACTTGTCCGAACCCAAGGTCCCAAACTACGGGATTAATGTCTACGGGCCTATGTTTGGGTTCTACATCCGGCTCGGTAAACCTCGAATTCGTGGTCTAAAGTAACACCACGGATGAAACGACCCGTGTCCTGCTTGGCCCAGGCATCCTCCCGGCACTCTTGCCGAAACCACCTTCCTGTCAGTTTTGCATCTAATTGCTCTTTTGCCTCTGCATGGGATTACAATGGCTGTTTGCATTTCAGGCAAGGGTCATAGCAGCGGGAGGGTTATCTTCATGCGATTTTTACGCGGCTGGTTTGTTGTTGCGCTTATGGGATTCACTTCAGTCTGCTTTGGGCAGCAGATGCCTGAAGGCCGCCTGATGCGTTTTCCTGACGTTTATAAGGACAAGGTTGTCTTCAGCTACGCCGGCGACCTTTGGCTGGCGACCACTTCCGGAGGCACCGCCCGGCGTATCACCACCAGCCCCGGCCTGGAACTCTTCCCCAAGTTTTCTCCCGACGGCAAATGGATCGCCTTCACGGCTCAATACGACGGCAATTTCAACGTCTACGTGATCCCCAGCGAGGGAGGCCAGCCGCGGCAGTTGACTTATCTGCCCGACGTTGCCAGCATTCCGGAGCGCATGGGCCCGAACAACGAAGTCATCAGCTGGTATCCCGACAGCAAGCGCATCCTTTTCCTTTCCCGCCGCTCGACTTTCAACACCTGGTTTGGCCAGCTTTACACCGTCAGCATTGATGGCGGACTTCCTGTACGCTTTCCGCTGCCCAAAGGCGGGCTCACTACCTTTTCGCCCGACGGAGACAAAATCGTTTACAACCGCATCTTCCGCAATTTCCGCACCTGGAAGCGCTACACGGGCGGCATGGCGCAGGACCTGTGGCTCTACGACCTGAAGGCCAACACCATCGAGCAGTTGACGCATTACCCAGGGACCGACACGTTCCCCATGTGGCACGGCAACACGATCTACTTCACCTCCGACCGCGGCACCGACAAGCGGTTGAACCTTTACAGCTACGACCTGGGAAACAAGAAAATCACCCAGCTCACCCACTTCACCGATTTTGACGTGATGTGGCCCAGCCTGGGGCCGGACTCCATCATTTTTGAGAACGGCGGCTACCTTTATCTATTCGACTTGAAAACCCTCAAAGCCAAAAAGCTGGCCTTCTACCTGCCCGGCGACTTCGGCCAGATGCGGAGCCGCTGGGAAAACGTCAGCAAGCTGATCACTGCCTTCGATCTTTCACCGGACGCCAAGCGGGCGCTGTTCACGGCGCGCGGCGACGTTTTCACCGTGCCGGCCGAGCACGGCAGCATCCGCAATCTGACCCAGACGCCGGGCATCCAGGAACGGGATGCCGCCTGGTCGCCCGATGGCACGTGGGTGGCTTACATATCAGACCGTACGGGCGAAAACCAGCTCTACATCAGGCCGCAGAAACAGCCGGGCGAGGAACTGCAAATCACCACAGGCAACAAGGTCTTTCTTCTGCCGCCCGTCTGGTCGCCGGACAGCTCCAAGCTGCTCTATGCCGACTCCACTGTGCACCTGTATTACGTGGACATCCACGACAAGAAGCCCGTGCTGATTACCCAGGGCAAGTATTTTGATATTACGGATTACGTCTGGTCGCCGGACAGCAAGTGGGTGGCCTACGCCAATATGAACAGCAACCAGTACCGGGCGATTTATCTCTATTCCCTGGCGGACAGCAAAATCACTCCGGTAACCACCAGCTTTACTGATAGCTGGAACCCGGCGTTCGACCGCGGCGGCAAATATCTCTACTTCCTCTCCAATCGTACCTACAACGAGGTGCTGGGCGTCTACGATATGGAGTTTGCTAATCCCAAGGCGACGGGAATTTATGCCGTCACGCTGCGCGCCGACCTGCCCTCGCCCTTTGCTCCCCGCAGCGATGAAGTCACTGCCGAAAAGCCCAAACCGGAGGACAAATCAAAACCAGGAGCAAAGAAGACGGAGAAATCCGAGGAAGAAATTCTGAAGAACTTCAAGATTGATCTCGAGGGAATAGAAGGCCGCGTTGTGGGCCTGCCGATTCCGCCCGGCAATTATCAGAATCTCCAGGCAAACAAGGACGACGTCTTCTACGTGTCCACGCCCACCATGGGACTGAGCGGCCCCATTCCCGGCGGCCCGCCGGCCATTCATGTTTTTGACATGGAGAAGCGCAAGGACAGCGTTCTGATGGAAGGCGCGGACAACTACACCCTGTCGTTCGACGGCAAGAAGCTGCTATATTCCGCGCCCAAGGCGCCCAGCGCGGGCGCCGCAGAATCCCTGTTTGAAGAAGGCGGAAGCACTCACACCTACGGCATTGTCGACGCCCAACCCCCGGCAAAGCCGCACAATGTGGGTGAAGGCGCGCTTAATCTGGCGACCATGAAGATGGATGTGGACCCGCCGGCGGAATGGAAAGAGATTTTTTACGATGCCTGGCGGCAGGAACGCGACTACTTCTACTCAAAATCGATGAACGGCGTGGACTGGGCAGCAATGAGAGACAGATATGCGGCGCTGCTGCCTTACGTGGCCGACCGCTTTGACCTGAACTACGTGATCGGCGAAATGATCAGCGAGCTCTCCAATTCACACACCTACGTAGGCGGCGGCGACTTCCCCAACCTCCAGCCGGTGGACGTTGGCCTGCTGGGCGTGGATTTTGAAGCCGACTCGGCGAGCGGCTACTATCGCTTCAAGAAAATATATCCGGGGCAGAACTGGGACCCGGCCGTGCGCTCACCGCTCACCGAACCGGGTGTGAAGGTGAAGGAAGGCGACTACTTGCTGGCCGTGAACGGCAAGCCGCTGCAGCTGCCGGAAAATCCCTACAAGCCGTTCGTGAATACGGCCGGCCAGGACGTCACCCTCACCATCAACAACAAACCCTCCACCGACGGCGCCTGGGACGTGCGGGTGAAGCCCATCAACAGCGAATTCAAGCTGCGGGAACTCAACTGGATTGAGACCAATCGCGAGAAAGTGGACAAGGCAACCGATGGCAAAGTGGGGTACGTTTACCTGCCCGATATGGAAGATGTGGGGCTGAATGAATTTGTCCGGCAATACTTCCCCCAGATCCGCAAGGAAGGCATGATCTTCGACGTGCGGTACAACGGCGGGGGATTTGTGGACCAGATCATCCTGGAACACCTGCGCCGCATTCTGGCCGCCATGGAGTCGGCCCGAAACTTTGCCAGCGACACCATCCCCGCCAATGTCTTCAACGGCTATATGGCTGACCTGAGCAATCGCTACAGCGCATCCGACGGCGACTTCTTTACCTACTTCTTCAAGAAGTACAAGCTGGGCCCCGTCATCGGCGAACGCACCTGGGGCGGCGTGCGCGGCATCCGCGGCTACATTCCTGAAATCGACGGCGGATACTTCACGCGGCCGGAATTCTCACTCTACAATTTGCAGAGTCAATGGACTGTCGAGAACCACGGCGTGGCGCCCGATATCGAGGTGGACAACCGTCCGGATCTCGTCGTCAAAGGGCACGACCCGCAACTGGAACGGGCCATCCAGTACCTGATGAAGGAAATCCAGGAGCACCCGAAAAAGCTGCCGCCCCGCCCGCCGGACCTGCCCGCTTATCCCTCCGGCCCGGGATAGTAGCGGGCGGCATTACTAGGCACGGCACCGGAGCTGCAGCGGGACCTTGATTGGGTAGCGTGGGCCTCCGATGTTGAGGTCCGTGGTGCTTGCGAAATTTTTTCATGGAAGTGATATCATACGCCGAATAAGTTATTGGGGGCCGCGAAGAGATTTATGAAGGCACAATTTGTACCCACGCAATGGACACTGCTGCCCGGACTGGCAGGGAAATACGAAAACCCGTGGCTTAGAAGAACCGTTCGTCGCGCTCATGCAGTCCGCCGCGGCGCAAGCGGATTGGTTGCATTGGAGCTTTGCGCGGGCGCAGGAGGGCAGGCACTCGGATTTGAGCAGGCTAAGATAGATCACGCCGGGCTGGTAGAGATCGACAAGAATGCGTGCGCGACCCTGAGGCTGAACCGGCCGCACTGGAAAGTGGTTGAGAAGGATCTGAACGAGTTCGAGGCGGCGGAGTTTGCTGGGGTGGACATCATCGCGGGAGGACTCCCCTGCCCGCCCTTCTCAGTTGCGGGAAAGCAGCTCGGTACGAAAGACGAGCGCAACCTTTTCCCGGCCATGATCCGCCTCGTGGACCAGCTTCGACCTAAGGCAGTGATGATTGAAAACGTCCGGGGCATCCTTGAAGCCGTGTTCACGGACTACCGTGAACATATAGCCGGACAGCTCAAGAAGCTCGGATATCAGACTGGTTGGCAGCTCATGAACGCGTCTGACTTCGGAGTTCCGCAACTGCGGCCGAGGGTGGTCTTCATCGCCGTACGCAGACAGTACGCGGAACATTTCTCGTGGCCTGAAGTGTCGCGAAGACCGATCAACTCGGTCGGGAAAATTTTGTACGACCTTATGGCCGCGAACGGCTGGAAGGGCGCTACAGCGTGGAGAGATCGTGCCGACGAAATCGCGCCCACGATTGTAGGGGGCTCCCTAAAGCACGGCGGCCCCGATCTAGGGCCCACGAGAGCCAGGCGGAGTTGGGCGGCTCTTGGAGTGGACGGGTTGGGCATTGCGGACGAAGCGCCGGGACGGAATTTCGTTGGGATGCCGCGTCTCACTGTCCGGATGGTAGCTAGGCTCCAAGGCTTCCCTGATTTCTGGCAGTTCGCTGGTTCAAAGACCCAAGCCTACCGCCAGGTGGGCAACGCTTTTCCGCCCCCCTTCGCGTGCGCGGTAGCTGAGAACCTCCGGGCCTGTCTGACTGCCGGCCGCAAGCTTGTGCAGGTCGCGGGCTAGCGCTCGTGTTCGACCGTGGTAGACAATATCTCCGCCAAGCGGCGCAGTGAAAACATGCGCCGCATCCGAAGCAAGGGAACGGCGCCGGAAATGACGGTGCGACGTTTAGTCCACGCCAAGGGCTATCGTTTCCGGCTGCATTCTGGCAACCTTCCAGGTAAGCCGGACATCATCCTCCCAAGGTTAGGCAAAATAATCGATGTCCGGGGGTGTTTCTGGCACCAGCACGAAGGTTGTATCGACGCTCACATTCCAAAATCCCGGATGGCCTACTGGCTCGCGAAACTGCGCAGAAATCGGCAACGTGACACTGAAAACCTTCAGAAGCTCCGCGCCCTCGGTTGGCGCGTTCTCATCGTCTGGGAGTGCCAAGTTAAAAACTCCAACCGCCTGTCCGCGAGGTTGGAACGATTCCTAGCGCGCTAATCCACATCGTTCTTGTTCCGTTGCTCCCGCTCTCTCTCGAACTGTCTAATTTTTCCTGTAGGATCCTCCGGCCAAGGTTTGTAGCTCCTGAGAATGTAGTCCGCTTGCTTCTTCCCCGATGGCGCTTTATATAGGCGTGTTTCGATGTCCCAACCAATGACGGGGTATCTGAGCTCCCTAAGACGTTTTTGCCAGTCGTCCTGGTCAGCGACGATCATCAATAGCGAAGAAGGGGTAGGTCGGCCCACACCAGCCGCCTTGAGCAACTCGCCAATCCGGACGTGAACGCTTTTGTGCGCCAATACTTTCCTCATCGTCCCGGAGTCTGCCCCGAGAGAGGAGAAAAACGCCTTTTTACCGGAGTTACACTCCTCACAGATCGCCCATAAGTTTTCTCTGTCGTTCGTGCCACCCCAGTTTCGAGGTTTCTTGTGATCCACCACCAGCGCAATATTGTGCGTCGAGATAGTTCTACCGCACATCTGGCAGCGGCCCCGCGCTGAATGGATGACCTCGGCCCGATCCCTTAGACTGACCTGCCCCTCATCCGCGACAAGCCGCCTCGCGCTTCTGTACTTGTACAGGGTGACGCTTCGCTTTTTCCCATCCACCGTGGCAGTGGATTTTATCCTTTCTATTACAAACCACTTTTTCAATTCCCTCTTCCGCCGGTCGAGATGTGTCTGATCCTCGGACCGTAGGCCGTCCTTTTCAAGCTCTTCTCTAATTCGACCGCCAGAAATCCCTTCCGGGAAGCGCTTCATGGCTTCAATAATGCGAAGATGAATGCTCCCGGGTTTACTGGTCTTTTTAGGCATCCTAAACGGCTGCGTTAAGAGTTTCCATCGAATTCCTGGCGATGGGCATGCCGCCATGTAACCGCTCAATTACGTAGAAATATATATACCCCATCCGCCTCAAATGCAAAGAAAATTAGAAAAACGTAAGAGCA
>DASSJE010000480.1:0-2452 GCA_035691365.1 Terriglobia bacterium | reverse complement strand
ACCTTCTTCCTGGGCCATGCGGATGAACGCTGCCGCGTCGTGCCGTCCCTTGAAATTAAACTCACCGGGTTGCGACTCATGGAAGTTCCAGAACATGTAAGTGGACACGGTGTTCAGGCCCATGGACTTCAATTTCTTCAGACGGTCGCGCCAATACTCGCGGGGGATGCGCGCATAGTGCATCTCGCCGGAAAGGATCTGGAAGGGTTTGCCGTCCAGCAGGAATTGCTCGCCGCGCCAGCCGAAGGTGTGCGCCCCGCCATTTGGGGATGCTCCTGTCGTGTTCTGCGCAGCACGCCGGAACAACGGGCTCAATGCTTCCAGTCCGCCAGCAATAGCTGACATTCCCAGAAAATCTCTTCTGTTCAGCTTTCCTCTTGGGCTTATGCTATCCACGTCTCAGTCCTCCGCACTCCCTGTGAAGAAAGGTATGCGGGCTCGCGCCCGCGCCTGGCTCATTACTTTCGCATTATTCTGTTGCTGTATCATAATAACCGCGAAGTTAGTTGCAACCCAATACCAAAACGGCTTGAGCGGGAAGGAAAAATCAGATGAAGGCAACCGGAAAAAAGGACCGCAAGACACTTCGAAGCAGCGCCTGGTTTGGCGGGAAAGACCGATGGGGGGTGGGCCACCGGGCCTGGCTGCGGGCCGAGGGTTTCAGCGAGAGCGTGTTTCAGGGAAAGCCCGTGATCGGCATCTGCAATTCCTGGAGCGAATTGAACAACTGCAACGCGCACCTGCGACAGGTGGCGGAGGCGGTGAAGCGCGGGGTGTGGGCCGCAGGCGGGTTCCCACTGGAGTTCCCGACCATTTCGCTGGGCGAAATGCTGATGAAGCCAACCACCATGCTTTATCGCAATCTGATGGCCATGGACGTCGAGGAGTGCATTACCTCTTACCCGCTTGACGGCGTTGTGCTCCTGGCCGGCTGCGACAAGACGACTCCAGCGCAACTGATGGGCGCGGCCAGCGCGGACATTCCCGCCATCATGGTGACCGGCGGGCCGATGCTGCGCGGGATGTGGCGCGGCCAGGAACTGGGGTCGGGAACCGACGTTCGCCGGCTTTGGGAAGAAGTTCGCGCCGGCCGGCTGAGCGAAGAGGAGTGGTGCGAAGTGGAATCTTGCGTCTCGCGCAGCGCGGGCCACTGCACGGTGATGGGCACGGCATCCACCATGGCCTGCGTGGCGGAAGGATTGGGCATGATGCTGCCGGGCTCGGCGGACATTCCCGCTTCAGATTCGCGCCGGCTTGCGATTGCGGAAAAGAGCGGTGCGCGCATTGTGGAGATGGTCCATGAGGACCTTCGGCCCACCCGCATTATGACGCGGCAGGCCGTTGAAAACGCCATCCGTGTGGACATGGCCATCGGCGGCTCGACCAACGCCATCGTGCACCTGGTAGCGATTGCCGGGCGGCTGGGCATCGACCTCCCGCTTGAAAAGTTTGACGAGCTTTCACGATCGACTCCCGTGGTGGCAAACGTCCGGCCGTCGGGCCGGTACCTGATGGAAGATTTCAGCTATGCGGGCGGCATCGCGGCGCTGATGAAGGAAATCCTGCCGCTGCTGCATGGCAAGCATGTGACCGCCACGGGGAAGACGTTGGCGGAAAATCTGGCCCAGGCGGCCACCTTTAACCGGGAGGTCATCAAGTCGCTTGATGAGCCTCTGCGGCGCGAGGGCGGCACGGCCATCCTGCGCGGCAACCTGGCGCCGGACGGGGCGGTGATCAAGCAGTCGGCCATCTCTCCGCATTTCGCAAAGCACAAGGGGCGCGCGGTGGTGTTTGAGAATAATCTCGATCTGATCAAACGGCTTGACGATCCGAGCCTGGACGTCGATGAATCGAGTGTTCTGGTGCTCAAGGGCGCGGGGCCGAAGGGCGGGCCGGGCATGCCCGAGTGGGGCCACCTGCCAATTCCCCAGAAGCTTCTGAAGGCCGGCGTCCGCGATATTGTGCGCCTCAGTGATGCGCGCATCAGCGGCACGAGCTACGGCACGATGGTGGTCCACGTTGCGCCTGAAGCCGCTGCAGGAGGGCCTTTGGCAGTGGTGAAAGACGGCGACTTGATTGAATTGGATGTTCCTGAAAGACGTCTGGAATTAAAAGTATCCAATACGGAATTAAAGAAACGCTTGAAGGCGTGGACTCCTCCCGCGCCGCATTACGCACGAGGTTACGGCCGGATGTTTCTGGACCATATCCTTCAGGCGGACAAAGGATGCGACTTCGGTTTTCTGCAGGCAGTAAATGGGCCGGAAAGGGTTGCGCCGCCGGTGAAGTTCAAGAACCCGGGGATCTGACCGGAGCGTCGCATGCCCGGGTCTTGCCATCTGGCATTGTATTGTGGCCCGAACGATGAGGATGTGCGAGCTCTAAAGGGAAGTGCACCGCCCACAGAGATAAAACCGGAATTGAACCTTCAAACAATCTGGCCCTTTGTGGT
>DASSJE010000479.1:0-15399 GCA_035691365.1 Terriglobia bacterium | reverse complement strand
GGACTTAACCCAACATCTCACGACACGAGCTGACGACAGCCATGCAGCACCTCTGCCGCAGTCCCTTGCGGGAAAGGTTCATCTCTGAACCGGTCCACGACAGTTCAAGCCCAGGTAAGGTTCTTCGCGTTGCGTCGAATTAAACCACATGCTCCACCGCTTGTGCGGGCCCCCGTCAATTCCTTTGAGTTTCAGCCTTGCGACCGTACTCCCCAGGCGGAGCACTTAACGCGTTAACTCCGGCACGACCCCGTGAAGGGTCACACCAAGTGCTCATCGTTTAGGGCTAGGACTACCAGGGTATCTAATCCTGTTTGCTCCCCTAGCTTTCGCGCCTCAGCGTCAGTTGTGGGCCAGGAAGCCGCCTTCGCCACAGGTGTTCTTCCCGATATCTACGCATTTCACCGCTACACCGGGAATTCCACTTCCCTCTCCCACACTCCAGCACGGCAGTTTTGAACGACCGCCCCGAGTTAAGCCCGGGGATTTCACGCCCAACTTACCGCACCGCCTACACGCCCTTTACGCCCAGTAATTCCGAACAACGCTTGCCCCCTACGTATTACCGCGGCTGCTGGCACGTAGTTGGCCGGGGCTTCTTCATCCGGTACCATCAGAGCGGGTTCTTCACCCGCCCGTTTTTCCCGATCGAAAGAGGTTTACGACCCGAAGGCCTTCATCCCTCACGCGGCGTTGCTGCATCACCCTTTCGGGCATTGTGCAAAATTCCCCACTGCTGCCTCCCGTAGGAGTCTGGCCCGTATTTCAGTGCCAGTGTGACCGTGCGCCCTCTCAGGCCGGCTACCGATCATCGCCTTGGTGGGCCATTACCCCACCAACTAGCTAATCGGCCGCAGCCCCCTCCTCAAGTGACCCTTGCGGGCCTTTGATCCCGATGGCTTAAGTCACCGGAATGTTATGCGGTATTAGCTCAGGTTTCCCCGGGTTATTCCCCGCTCGAGGGTAGGTTAGCTACGTGTTACTCACCCGTTCGCCACTTTACAGGTGCGACTGTATTGCTACAGCCACACTTTCTGGTTCGACTTGCATGTGTTAGGCACGCCGCCAGCGTTGATTCTGAGCCAGGATCAAACTCTCGTTTGAAATCGGCTCGCATACGAAAGACCCGAAGATCCTCCGTATGCTAATTTTTGGAGCTTCCCCCTCCGGGTTACAGAGGGAGAAATTGTTCCACCCCTCGTCGGGGCGGAGCAAATCGCTCAGCTCGCATTCGGTCTCGAAAGACCTCATGCATTGACGTGGCTTGCTCAACTCAATTGTCAAAGAACAGTTTTACCGGACGAGGATCCGGCCACCCGTTCGAGGGCGTTACAATGGCTTGCGCCACCGTTCACTCTGAAGCACATTCAACTGTCAGAGCAATTTCGTAGTCTATCTAACATTTCCCCGCCTGTCAATGGAGAAAAATCGCCGGCTTATCTTTTCCTTGCTCACCTGTATTATCCTCCAAAACCCGCCGGTCCTCAAGATCAGCCGCCCCATTTTACAGTTGACGTTAGCCGTCCTGGCCGATAGATTTAATCCTTTCTTTTGCCTGAAAACAAATCCCAAGTTCGGCCACGGCCAGGCCCAGGATTTCACCATCATTCGCAGGAGCCGGAGCCGACAAACGGAGGACGCCCATGAAAGTTGGTCTATTCACCGTCCTTTTTTCCAAATTGAAGCTGCAGCAAGTCATCGACAAAATCAAGCCGCTGGGGATCAGTACCATCGAGCTTGGCACAGGGAACTACCCGGGAGATGCGCACCTGAAGCTCGACCTTCTGAACAATCCTGCCAAGCTGAAAGAATTTAAGCAAAAACTCGACGACCAGGGTATCACCATCAGCGCCCTGAGTTGCCACGGGAACGCCCTGCATCCGGTCAAGAAGATCGCCACCGCCGCCGCAGAAGTCAGCCGAAAGACCATCCTGCTGGCTGAAAAGCTGGGCGTGAATCGCGTCATCGATTTTTCAGGCTGCCCAGGAGATTGCGAAAATTCGAAAAATCCCAACTGGGTCACCTGTGCCTGGCCGCCTGACTATCAGGACATCCTGAAATGGCAGTGGGAAAAGAAGGTGGTTCCATACTGGAAAAAGCACGCCGGGTTCGCAGCCGACCACGGCGTCCGCATCGCTATTGAAATGCACCCTGGCTTCGTGGCCTATTCGCCTGAATCCATGCTCCGGCTGCGGAATGAGTCAGGCCCGGCTATCGGCGCTAATCTCGACCCCAGCCACATGTTCTGGCAGGGCGTCGATCCCTGCGCCGCGGCCCGAAAACTGGGCAAGGCGGTCTTTTACGTCCACGCTAAAGACACCCGGCTCTACGATGTCAATTACAAGGTGAATGGCGTGCTCGATACCAAGCCCTATACTGACGAGAAAAACCGCTCCTGGCTGTTCCGCACTGTCGGCTACGGCCACGGACGCGATTTCTGGGGCGACTTCGTTTCCACGCTCCAGATGATCGGCTACAACGACGTTCTCTCTATCGAGCACGAAGACAGCCTGATGTCCGTGGAAGAAGGCCTCGCAAAAGCCGCCACTTTCCTGAACGAAATTGTCATCAAGGAAAAACTCGCCGGCGCGTGGTGGGCATGAGAAGCCACACTGGCCATAAAGCGAAAATGACCGAGGAGGAATCAAAATGCCAGAAGTTAACATTGCACTGATTGGGCACCAGTTCATGGGCAAGGCGCATTCCAACGCCTACCGGCAGGTGACCAGGTTCTTTCCAGGAAAGCTGGTCCCACGCATGAAGGTGATTTGCGGCAAAGCTTCTGAAGAGGAACTGGCGGCGACGGCGCGCCAGTTCGGCTGGGAGGAATTTGATGACAATTGGGAAAGGGTTATCGCGCGGAAAGACATCCAGATAGTCGACGTTTCGACACCGAGTTTCCTGCACCATCCCATGGTGATTGCCGCAGCCAGGGCGGGAAAGCACATCATCTGTGAGAAGCCGCTGGCGAATACGCTGCGCGAAGCCAGGGAGATGCTGCGCGCTGTCGAGAAGGCCGGCGTTCTGCACTACGTGAATTTTAACTACCGGCGGGTGCCTGCAGTCGCCTTTGCCAGGAAACTGATTGAGGATGGGCGAATCGGCAAGGTCTACCATTATCATGGAGCCTACCTCCAGGACTGGATCATGGACCCTGATTTCCCTCTGGTTTGGCGGCTTGAGAAGAAGTTTGCGGGCAGCGGGGCGCTGGGCGACATTGGCGCCCACGCCACCGACCTGGCAACCTACCTGAATGGCGACATTGCCGAGGTGACAGGGCAGATGTCGACCTTCATCACCAGCCGTCCACTGGCCGGCGTTGGCTCCGGTTCCTGGGGAGCAAGAGGGAGCAAGGGAAAAGGGAAGGTCACCGTGGATGATGAGACAAACTTCCTGGCGCGCTTCAAAAACGGCAGCGCCGGTGTGTTTGAGTCATCCAGGTTCGGTGGCGGCCGCAGGAACTACAATACTTTCCAGGTTTATGGCAGCAAGGGAAGTGTGGCGTTCAATATGGAACGGATGAACGAGCTGGAGTTCTACGACCGCACAGAGAACCAGTCGGTGCAGGGATTCAAGACTATCCTCGCAACGGAGGCCACGCATCCTTATGTAGGGGCGTGGTGGCCTCCCGGACACATCATCGGCTACGAACACACATTCGTCCACGCAGTCCACGATTTTCTGACCTGCCTTGAGAAAGGCCGGATGCCGAAGCCCAACTTCCATGACGGCGTGAAGAACCATGTGGTGCTGGATGCAGTGGAGCGTTCGGCCAGGACCGGACGATGGCAAAAGATCAAATCCTGAGGAACAAGAGGTCAGGAAGGCACAGCCGGGGAACGGAAGAGCGACGCTTCCAGTTTTTAAACCCGGCGTGCCCGGGCCGGGGACAACAACCGTGTCTTATCTGATGGGAATCGACATTGGCACGACGGGCACGCGGGCGGTGATTATCCGACCGGACGGCACTGTTGTCGGGGCCGCTACCGGCGACCATCAGCCGATGCGCATGGAGAAACCCGGCTGGGCCGAGCAGGACCCCGAAGACTGGTGGGAAGCAACCACGGTTGCTGTCCAGATGGCATTGGCTGAAGCCGGTCTGAAGGGCTCCGACATCAAGGCAGTTGGGCTTTCCGGCCAGATGCACGGCGTGGTTCTGCTGGACTATGCAAACGCCGTGCTGCGGCCGTCGCTGATCTGGTGCGACCAGCGCAGCCAGTCGCAATGCGATTGGATCACGGCACAGGTGGGATCCGAGCGGTTGATCCAACTGGCCTCAAACCCCGCTCTTACGGGCTTTTCGGCGCCTAAACTACTTTGGATACGTGACCACGAGCCTGCCGTTTTTGAGCGCGCCGCCCACTTCCTGCTGCCCAAGGATTTTGTCCGCTACCGCCTGACGGGCGAGTTTGCCACCGATGTTTCCGATGCTTCCGGCACGCTGCTGTTTGACGTCACAAACCGGCGCTGGTCGAAGGAGATGCTCGCCGCGCTTGGGATTGATTCCAAACTTTTGCCCAAGGCCTATGAGTCACCGCAAATCACCGGCACGGTCACTCGGGAAGCTGCGCTGCTTACCGGCCTCGTTGCCGGAACGCCGGTGGTGGGCGGTGCGGGTGACCAGGCTGCCAGCGCCGTCGGCAACGGCATTGTGCTGCCGGGACTCACTTCCAGCACGCTGGGCAGTTCGGGCGTGATGTTTGCTTACACTGGCGCTCCCAAGCTCGATCCCGGCGGGCGCATCCACACCTTCTGCCACGCCGTGCCCGGCAAGTGGCACGTGATGGGCGTGACGCAGGGCGCGGGGCTGTCGCTGCGCTGGTTCCGCGACCACTTCGGCACGGTGGAAAGCTGGTACGCAGGTGAGACGGGATCCGATGTGTATGAACTTCTCATCAAGGAAGCTGAGCGGGTGCCTCCCGGGTCCGGCGGCCTGCTGTTTCTGCCTTACCTGATGGGCGAACGCACGCCCCATCTGGATGCGGAAGCGCGCGGAATGTGGTTTGGCCTCACAGCATCCCACACTCGCGGCCATGCGATTCGCGCCATCCTTGAAGGAGTGGCGTTCAGCCTGCGCGATTCGCTCGAAATCTTCGGCCAGCTCGAGATTCCGGTCAATCAGATTCGCGCTTCAGGCGGCGGTTCACGCAGCTTCACCTGGCGGCAGATCCAGGCGGATGTCTACGGCAAGGAACTGGTGACGCTGAAGACCTCAGAGGGTTCCGCCTTCGGAGCCGCGCTGCTTGCCGGCGCTGGCACGAAAGTCTATTCATCGGTGGAGGAATCAGCGCGCGAGGCGATTCAGGTAAGCGAATGCATGTATCCGCGTGAAGCAAACAGCAAGGCCTACGATCGCTACTACGAGGTCTACCGGAACCTCTACCCGGCCGTACGCGGCCTGGCACACCAGCTCTCGACGCTCTCCGCTGAGCCTGCTCCCGGGCATTAGCGTACAGGCCAACTCTTTTGAGAGGTCGAAATTCTCATTCCAAAGGGACCGTATGACACAACGTCGCCGATCGATCATGATTCTGGCTTGCCTGGCTCTTCTCTTTGCCGCTGGCCTTTATTTTCCGCTCCGACAATCACAGCCTGTCCGGTTTTTCCGTGCAATACTTCGGCCGTTTTCCGCCAGGCTCATCATGGCGACACCGGTTCCTTCGTTTGAGGCGAAGCTTGAATCCACCGAGTTTGACGGTTGGAAGGCTTACCAACTGACGAATGGCATTATCACACTCTATGTGACGCCGGAAATCGGCGGCCGCGCCATACAGTTGCAATTGGGTGACCAGAGCTACTTTTTTGTGAACAAGCAGTTTGAGGGGAAAATCCTGCCGGAAAGCCAGAACAACTTGAAAACAGGCTGGGCCAACTACGGCGGCGACAAGGTGTGGCCGGCCCCGGAAGGCTGGATGAACGACCATGAGTGGCCCAGCATTCCCTATTACATCCTCGACGGAAGCAGGTTCAAATCTGAGGTGGTGAAAGATACACCCCAGGAAGTGGCCGTCCGCGTGACCAGCCCGCCCGATCCACGGTCGGGCGTACAGTTCATCCGCACGTTTCATGTTTTTGCCGGCACCACGCGCGTTCAGGTTGACCAGGTGATGCGCAACATCAGCAAGCGGCAGATTCGCTGGGGCATCTGGCACTTGATTCAGAACGACGCTTCGGATGCTCACGATGCTTCCAAGCCCAACCCCGAGCTTTACGTATACATTCCGCTGAATCCTCACAGCATGTTTCCTTCTGGCTATTACCATCCATATGGCGACGTTCGAAACCCCGCCTATCAGACGGCCGATAACGGCCACTTGCTGCGCATCCACTATGAGTATAGCGTCGGCAAAGTGGCGGCAGATTCCAATGCCGGCTGGTATGCTGTGGTTAATGGACAGAAAAACGCCTGCCTGGTAGAGACTTTTAAATATTTTCCCGGCGAGGAGTATCCCGACAATGCCTCCGTCGAATCCTGGAACGACGGCCCCGGGCACATTTCGCGTGGCCCGTTTTTCCAAACCCTTCCCGACGATCCGCAAAAGACTCCCTATTTCCTGGAGACCGAAGTGATTAGCCCGTACGCCACGCTCGATCCCGGCCAGGAGTACGAATTTACGGTCCACTGGGCGCCCACGCGGCTGCCGAACCCCATCGTAAGAGCGGTTTGGGTTGGCGCCATCAGCAAGCCGCTTAACACGGAGGTCTCGGGGAATCAGATCACTTTGAAGGGAGTGTTCGGTGTGTTTGTTCCAGGCATGCTGGAAGCGGTTTTCTACAGCGATATGGGCGAGGAACTTGGCCGGCAAGAACTGCAGCCCGTCGACCCCCGCCAGGTTGTTCGGTTGGATAAGACGGTGCCGCTTCCAGTCAATGCTTTCCGTGTCAGCCTTCGCTTGGTTGACGCAGAAGGCCAGAACCTTGGCTTTCTCGGGAACGTGATCCTCAAGAAGGGTTTCTGATTGGAGCCGCTTAGCTCTGCTTCTGCGCTGCATCCTGCCCCGCGGCGAATCCTTCCACTTCTTCCCGGGTCGGAAGCGAAGGCAGGGCCCCCAGCCGAGTTACAGCCAGGGCGCCGGCCAGATTTGCGAAGCGGATGGCATCTTCAATCTTCTCGCCCGCCGCAAGCTTCACTGTCAGTGCGGCAGTAAACGCGTCCCCCGCTGCGGTTGGATCGACGGCCTTGATTTTTGAGGCCGGAAAGTGGATCGCCCCATCTGCAGTGACCAGCATAGAGCCGTCGCTGCCCATCTTCACCACCACGGTCTCCGCGCCCAGGTCAAGAAGTTTTCGGGCTGCGCCTTCGATGGATTCCCGCCCGGCGACGGCCTGCCTGCTGAGCGCTTCGAGCTCCGTCTCATTGGGCGAAACGATATCAGCGAGCCGCAGAATCTCCATTGAACACTGCCGGGGCGGGCCTGCATCCAGCACTGTCAGCTTCCCGGCTTTGCGCCCTGCCCGCAACACAGCTTCCACAGTTTCCATGGGAATTTCGAGGACGGTGAGGACGGCGTCGGCTTCGGCAATCGCTCCCTGCGAGCGATCGATATCCTTCGGCGTAAGTGTGCGATTGGCGCCGGGGTCAACCACAATGGAATTGTTCCCGCTGGGATAGATGCTGATGAAAGCGCATCCCGATGATCGCCCGGCTTCTCGCCGGAGCCAGTGCGTGTCAATACCGCTGGCCTCGAGATGGCCTGCCAGAAAGTCGCCGATGATATCCTTGCCCACCGCGCCGATGAACGTCACCTTTGCTCCAAGGCGCTTCACGGCAACCGCCTGGTTGGCGCCCTTGCCGCCTGGAAAGAATTTCAGGTTTGTCGCCAGTATGTTCTCTCCTTCGCGTGGAGGGCGATCGGCATTGACCACCACGTCAAAATTGCTGCTGCCCACGACAACCACTCGAACGTCTTCAACCGGTTTCACAATCACCTCCTCATGCTTCGGCTGACAACTTACAACGAGTTAGCGCACGGATCAATCATGTTGACAAGGCGTTGCGCCTGTAACCCAAAATTCGGAATGAGTTCCAGGCACGCAGGCCGCCCAGGTGGCGTTTACACCAGGAAGCTTTTCAGCGTATCCTCAGAATATCGCGGCTGTTTGGAAAGGTAACCACGATGACCAAGGCCAGACAAGTTTCTGTCTGGGTAGACAGTTCCCCCGGACAAATCGCTCGCATCACCGGCGCGCTGGCCAGGGCGAGAATCAAAGTCACGGCTTTCACCTGCTACGGCAATGGCGGTGAAATCCCTGTCAGGCTGCTTGTCAACAACCCGGCAAGGGCCAGGGAAGTGCTTCGTAGTCTGGACTTGCGAGTGACGGAAGAGCAAGTCCTCAGGCTCACATTGGCGGACAAACCAGGTACCCTGGCCAAAATTGCGGACCGTCTTGCACAGGCGCGCATCAACATCGATTACAGCTACGCGACGGCGACCAGAGGTGAACGGCAGTTCGATCTGGTCCTTGCTGTTTCTGATCTGGTTGGAGCTCTCAAAGTCCTCAAAGGTCTGTAGCGTTTCGGCCTGCGCAGGCCGAGTTCACCAAAAGCCGTGCCGGCCTGAACAACGGCTAAGCCACAGGATAGCGGCCCAGTTCGATGGCTCGGTCTGCCACCTGGCGCTTCAATCCGATTACGTCCGGGGATGTTCGGCGCAAAAAACGGCGCAGAATGGCGAGTTGAGTACGCAGCACATCGCCCTCAGCAATTCTGCTCAAGGCCCGCTTTGCTTCCAATTCAATTCGGTCGGCCGCCTCATAGGCGAAGATTCGCGTGGCGTCAGTTTCCGTACGGCAGGCATCAGCGGAAGACTTGCCGACCTTTTTGCGGGTGCGCAGCAGCGCGCTTTCCATCGCGTAAATCTCCATCACCAGATTGCTGATTACGGCAACCACCTCCTGCTCTTCAGCCAGCGCCTGCAGGTACTTCTGCACGCCGCTTCCGGCTACCAGCAGCGCGGCCTTTCTTGCGCCTTCCAGCAATGCCTCCACATCGCCGAGCGGCTCATCGTTTTCCAGTGCTTCCCCTGAAGATGAGCTGAGAACCTCATTCAGCAGTTTCTGCGCGGCCGGGATCAGTCCCACTTCGCCCTTCATCGAGCGCTTCAACAGCATGTCAGTTATCAGGAGCCGGTTGATCTCATTGGTGCCTTCGAAGATCCGGTTCACACGCTGATCGCGATAAGCACGCTCCACTTCATACTCGCTGGAGAAGCCATAGCCCCCAAAAATCTGTACAGCCTCGTCCACAATCCAATCGAGCGTTTCCGTTCCCATCACTTTCAGGATGGAGCATTCCACGGCGTACTCCCGCAGCGCCGCAAGAATCCGCCCGCTGGCATCAGGCGATCCGAGATCGACGCCTTCGAGCATCTGGTCGATCAACCCGCCCGTACGGTATGACAGGCTTTCCGTAGCGTAAGTGAGGGCCACCATTTCACCCAGCTTTTCCTTGATCAGCCCGAAATCGGCAATCTTCCGTCCAAAGGCTTCGCGCTGTTTCGCCCAGCCCACCGACTCGGCAATCAGGAATTTCGACGCACCCACGCATCCCGCTCCCAGCTTCAGCCGGCCGACGTTGAGAATGTTGAAGGCAATCAGATGCCCCTTGCCAACTTCGCCCAGCACGTTTTCCACCGGCACCGGAACATTCTCAAAATTCAACGGCGTCGTGGAAGAGCCGCGAATGCCCATCTTGTGTTCTTCAGCACCCGGCGAGAAGCCCGGAAATCCGCGCTCGACGATAAACGCCGTGAAACTCTCGCCGTTCACTTTTGCAAACACGATGTAGATGTCGGCAAATCCTCCATTGGTAATCCACATTTTCGAGCCATTCAGGACGTAATGCCTGCCGTCAGCGCTGAGCGTGGCGCGGGTCTTGCAGTTGAGCGCGTCGGAAGCCGAGCCTTCCTCGCTGAGCGCATAAGCGCCCACCCACTCGGCACTGGCAAGTTTTGGCACGTACCTGGCCTTCTGCGCTTCGGTACCGAAATAAGCGATGGGCAGAACGCCAATGCCGGCCTGCGCGCCGATGGTTGCTGTCCACGACCCGTTGCGCGCGGTCTTCTCAGCCACCACGATGGAAGAAATCTTGTCGAGTTCCAGGCCGCCGTATTTCTGTGGAATGTCGGTGGTGGGCAATCCGATTTCTGCAGCCTTCCTGAGAAGTTCGCGCAGTAACGCCGTGTCTTTCTCTTCGATCTCGCGAACGCGCGGAACAATTTCCTTCTGCATGAACTCTTCAGCCGTCTGTGCGATCAGGCGGTGCTGGTCCGTCATATCCTCCGGTGTAAAGATCTCTTCGGGCGCCCGCTGCTCAATCAGAAAACTGCCGCCTTTGATCATCTGTTTTGTTCTGACGGTTGTCATGAATTCCTCGTATTGTGACGCCGGAAGGCCCCCGCCCAAGCCACCTGACGGATTGTCTCCGGCTGCTTGTTCAGTCGCGAAAAAGCTTTGTCTCCCATAGGCGCCAAAATTAGCTTGAAGAAGACCCTGCCGAGCGGCTCGGAAATCTACTGGAGGTTCTCAAAAATTCCTGCCGCGCCCATGCCACCGCCGATGCACATGGTCGCCATGCCGTAGCGAGCTTTGCGGCGTTTCATTTCACCCAGCAATGTGGTCGTGAGCTTGGCGCCCGTGCAGCCGAGTGGATGCCCGAGCGCGACGGCGCCGCCGTTGACGTTGGTGATTTCCGGATCGAGCCCGGCCTCGCGCATGACGGCCAGCGCCTGCACCGCAAAGGCTTCGTTCAGCTCAACGATCTCGATGTCCTGCAGCTTGAGACCGGCAAACTTAAGCGCCTTCGGGATGGCGAAAACCGGGCCCATGCCCATCTCTTCCGGCAGCGTGCCGGCGGTCGCATAGCCTACAAAGCGGGCCAGCGGCTTCGCCCCGATGGTTTTCGCCTTTTCAGCCGACATCACCACCGCTGCCGCCGCGCCATCGCTCATCTGCGAGGCGTTCCCCGGCGTCACTGTTCCTGCCGCATGGAAGGCGGGCTTCAGCTTCGCCAGCGCTTCGGGCGAAGTATCGCGGCGAGGGCCTTCATCGGTGTCAAAGATGGATTTGCGCGTCTGCGGCTTGCCGTCGCCGTTCATCTCGACCTCGGTCACTTCCAGCGGCGCGATCTCATCTTTGAACCGGCCCGCATCAATTGCCGCCAGCGCGCGCTGGTGGCTGCGCAGGGCAAAGGCGTCCTGCTGCTCGCGGGTGATCTGATATTTCCGCGCAAGGTTTTCCGCCGTCAAGCCCATGCTGAGATACGAGTCGGGATATTGTTCCACCAGGCAGGGATTGGGAGAAAAGTGGTAGCCGCCCATGGGCACCATGCTCATGCTTTCGGTGCCTCCGGCGATGATGGCGTCTCCAAAGCCGGCCATGATGCGCTCCGCCGCCAGTGCAATTGCCTGGAGTCCCGAGGAGCAGAAGCGATTGATGGTCATCGCTGAGCAGGTGACAGGCAGGCCGGCGCGCAGTGATGCAATCCGTGCCACGTTGTTGCCCTGCTGCGCTTCCGGCATCGCACAGCCAAGAATGACGTCTTCAATCTCGGCGGGTTCAAGCCCCGGAATACGCCTGAGGGCCTCGCTGATGACGGCCGCGGCCATGTCATCCGGCCGGGTGTTGCGCAGCGTGCCGCGCGGCGCCTTGCCCACCGCCGTACGCGCGATGGAAACGATGAGAGCTTCTTTCATGCTTGCCTCCTGGCTCGGGCCACCCTCACGCACTGCCCCGGCCGGTTCACATTCAAAGGCGATGTTTCTCCGTCCAGTCAAACTTACCCTGGTTCGAGTTCGTGTTTTTAAAGTTCAGATTGTTTCCATGGCTGTCTGAATACCGCAAGTATTCAGTGCGGCCTTTGATGGAATGAGGAATGTTCCATGCAGTGATATTTTCCACCACGATCGGATTTTTGCCGTCGCCGCCTATTACATAATCCGCTTTGAAGCCGCCGTGGCCTTCAATCTCAACCTTGTTGCCTTTGTCCGTTACCACCTGGGTGATGCGCGCCGCCTTAAAGAAATTCGGAAGCTTAACGTGATAGCCCAGCCCGCGGCCAATGGCCTCGAGGGCCGCAAATTGCTTTGGCGTCGCTCGTTCATCAATGTACCAGACCACAGCCTTGTCGGCATGGGCGGCGGCGAGGTGCAACCCGTTCAATTTGACCTTGCCGTAGCGCCCGTGCTTAATGTCGAGCGAAAACATGGTCCAGCAGAAGTGGTGTGGAGAAGGCCCTGCGCCGAAATTGCAAGTGCACGGCACCTGGCAGGAGCACGCCTCGCTGAAGTCGCCCTTCAGCTCCCAACGCGTCTTGTCCTGCTGCGAACTCCTTGCGGCCTGGACTATGGCAATTGAAAGGACACCGAGAACGATAACCGGGACGGCATGTCTTCTCATCCGAATGCTCCTGCTCCCGCGTTTGGCAGCTCGCCGGCTGCGGCCCTGCCCTTACATTTGATGCCGTCCTGCACGCCGGCGTGCAGCGGTATCAGTTCCGCAACGGTTTGCCCTTCTTCAGCATAAACTGGATGCGCTCCTGCGTTTTCTTCTGGCCACACAGGCTGACGAAAGCCTCACGCTCAAGGTCCAGAAGGTACTGCTCGGAAACCGCCTGAGGCGAGGTGAATTCGCCGCCCGCCAGCACCCGCGCGATGTGCGTGCCCACAATCACGTCGTAATCGGAAAGGCGTTCCGCCCGCCGCATCAGGTACAGGCCCAGCTTCATCATAGAGAGGGCGCTCTGCCCCGGCACGCGAATATCGGTGCGTTCCACGCCGGGGCGATAACCCAGCTTCACCAGGTCGAGAGCCAATTGTTTGGCGTCAGCAATCTGGCGGTCGCGGTTCATGCTGATGGAATCGCGCGGGGTCAGGTATCCGAGCTTGCGCGCGTCTTCGGCGCTCGCCGAAACTTTTCCCATGCCGATGTTGAGAAACACCTCCTTCACATAGGTGAAGGGATCGGCGTGCTCGTCGGCGGGTACGGCATCCAGCGCGCGGACCAGCATCTCCTTGGTCCCGCCGCCCGCCGGCAGCAGCCCCACGCCGGTTTCCACCAGGCCCATATACGTTTCCGCCGCTGCGCGGATGCGCGCACAATGGAGCGTTACTTCTACCCCACCCCCGAGCGTCAAGCCAAACGGCGCGGCCACAACAGGTTTGGGAGCGTACTTCAACGCCATGTTGGCGGCCTGAAATTCGCGCACCATCTGGTGAACGTCATCCCACTCCTCTTCCTGGATGGCCATCAGGAGCAGCATCAGGTTCGCGCCCACGCAAAAGTTCGGCGCCTGATTGCCGATCACCAGCGCATCGAATTGACCGTTCAAAGCGCGCAAAGCATGGTGGACCATCTCAATCGTGTCCGGGCCGATGGTGTTCATCTTGGAGTGGAACTCGAGGCACGCCACGCCATCGCCCAGGTCGATGAGGCTGGCGCCGGCGTTCTTCCTGACTTCCTTTTTCTGCTCCTTGAGCGACGGCAACAGCAGTACGCCCGCGGGGATTTCCACCGGCTGGGATTGCTTTGAACCGAGGTCAAAAACTTGTTTTGTTCCGTTGCTCGATGCATAAAAAGTTTTTGCGCCGGAGGCGAGCAGGCTCTCAACCAGCGGCGGCACGGGCCGGTTTTCTTTCTTCCACTGGGCAACGATTTTCTCCACGCCCACTGCGTCCCACAATTCAAACGGTCCCAGTTCCCAACTGAATCCCCACTTCATGGCGTTATCAACGGAAGGGATGTCATCGGAAATTTCGGGAATACGCATGGCGGCGTAGTGGAAGCAATCGCCCAGCACCTTGCGGTAGAAATCGCCTACGCGGTCGGGCGAATCTGCCAGCGCCGCAACGCGCTTGCCCGTGTCTTCGATGCTGCGGGCCATGTCAACGGAAGGGAATTTTGGTTTTTGTTGTTCGTGGTATTCGAAGGTCTTCAAGTCAATCGTCAGGATCTCGCTCGATCCGTCGCTCGCCTTGATCTTTTTATAGAAGCCGCCGCCGGTCTTGTCGCCCAGCAGCTTGCGCTGGTGCATATCGCGCACAAAATCGGGAAATGCAAACAGGTCGCGTCGCTCGTCACCGGGAAGCGCCTCGGCCAGGTTCGTGACCACGTGGACCATCACGTCGAGGCCCACAATGTCCGTGGTGCGGAAGGTGGCGGACTTGGGCAGTCCCATCAAAGGCCCCGTCAGCAGGTCAATTTCCTCAATGCTGAACCCGTCCTGCGCCATGCGGTGGAGCACGGCCATGGTGAAGAAAACGCCGATGCGGTTGCCGATAAAATTGGGCGTGTCGTGCGCGCGGACGATTCCTTTGCCCAGCACGCGGTCGCCGAAATTCGCGATGGTTTCCACCACATCCGGCGCGGTCTCCGGAGTGGGAATCAGTTCCAGCAGCTTCATGTAGCGCGGCGGATTAAAGAAGTGCGCGCCCAGGAAGTTGCGGCGAAAGTCGTCCGGCATGCCCTCGGCGAGGCTCGCAATCGAGATGCCCGAAGTGTTCGAGCTGAAAATGGTTCCGGGCTTGCGATGCTGGAGAACTTTCTGGTAAAGCGCGCGCTTGACCTCGCGGTTTTCAGTGACCGCTTCGATGATCCAGTCGCAATCGCGGACCATTGCGAGATGGTCATCGAAATTTCCGACGGTGATGAGCCGGGCAGCTTCCGGAACAAAGAACGCCGGCGGGCGCGACTTGAGCGCGGCGTCGAGGCCGGCTTGCGCAATGCGGTTGCGGGCTTTCGCGTCGCCAGGATCGGCACCTTCAGGAACGATGTCGAGCAGGACGGAAGGGACGGAGGCGTTGGCAAGATGGGCGGCGATGCGGGCCCCCATGGTTCCCGCTCCCAGAATGGCAACTTTGTGGATCTCCCGCACGGAACCTCCCTCTTTGAGTTGAAAGTTGTCCAAGGGTGATTATGAGAGATGGGTGAGGGAGGGTCAAGATGAGGCTACGCGGGTGGCAGAGGCTTGCAAACATTCGGCGGCAAGTAAAGCCTTTACCACAGAGGGCACGGAGGGACCGAACGCGTATTGTGTGGATGTTTCGCGACACAGAGGGCACAGAGGAAGGCCCATGCCGGGGCCGCATGAATCGTTCGAGCTGAGCCCCCGGAGGGGGCGGAAGACTTTAGCCCATAGCGCGAGCTATGGGAAAACATGCCGCCATAAGGCCGCCCAGCCCCGGAGGGGCGTAAGAAAATTAAAGCAGGTGGTTGGCAGAAGGCGGAAAGCAGAAGGCAGGGGCGAGGCCGATTCAAGATTCCGGATCAGTGCTGTCCCAATGTTGATTTCAAAAGTTCCTGCAAGTACATGTAACAATTCGAGTTGGGTGCGAAAGTGAGCAAAATCGATTTGAATTCGGATATATCCTTGGGTCATTCCGAGAGTTCCCGAGGGATGGTGCA
>DASSJE010000478.1:0-18862 GCA_035691365.1 Terriglobia bacterium | reverse complement strand
TTGCAGCGCCTGCTCCGGGCGAATTCCCACGCCAGTATCGGCGACCGAAACCAGCAGTTGGTGATCCTCCGTTTGGCTGGACGTGATGGTGAGCTTGCCTGAACCTCCCATGCCCTTCATAGCCTCAATGCCATTCAGCATAAGATTCATGAGCACCTGCTGCAACTGGACCCGGTCCGCCATGATTTGAGGAAGGCCACTTGCAAGGTCGCTATGGATCGATATCGAATTTGTAGCCGCCTCGCTCCGCAAGAGTGCAATCATCTCTCGAGCAAGCTCATTGATATCGACCAACTCCCGCTGTAATACGCCTTTCTGAAAAAGAGAACCAATCCGGCTGATGATTTCGGAGGCGCGGGTTATGTCCTGGACAAGTCTTGAAGCCGCCGCCTCCGCGTCGGACACGTCGGGCTGGGCGCGGCGAAGAAACCGCAGGCAAGTCTGGGCGTTGGTCACAGCGGAGGTGATCGGCTGTTTGATTTCGTGTGCCAGCGAGGCCGTCAACTCTCCCATTGTGCTCATCCTGTTCACGCGCGCAAGTTCTGCCTGCGTCTGGCGCAGCCTCTCCCGCTCTTCCTCCGCACGCTTCCTCTCGCTGATATCGCGGATAAAGCCGGTAAACACCCGATGCCCGTTTATGGCCAGTTCTCCGAACGCGACTTCCACCGGAAACTCCTGTCCATTCTCGCGCAAGCCGGTGAGCTCGGTGCCTTGCCAGTTGAGATGCCGTTGGCCAGTCGCCAGGTAGCGTCTGAATCCATTCTCGTGCAACCCCTTCATGGATTCCGGCATGAGTACGGTCAGCGGTTTTCCAATCAGTTCTTTGGGGTCATAACCGAAGACTCTCATGGTTGCGGGGTTGGCAAACTGAATTGTGCCGCTTTCGTCCGCGCTAACCACGGCATCGTTGGCTGTTTCCACAACCACGCGTTGCGCCTGGCGCAATCGTTCGCGTTCCTCCTCGGCCCGCTTGCGCTCTGTGATGTCCATTACAGCGCCGATATATTCAACATCGCCGGTTTGATACACCGAGCAATGACCAATGCTGTGTACGTGTTTGATCAAGCCTCCGGGGAGTAGGAGCCGGTACTCGGCTTCAAAATCTTTCTTTCCTTCAGCAGCAGCTCGTCGAGCCTCCCGAATCGTGGGGCGATCTTCGGGATGGATGCGGTCAAGATATAACTGATACGAAGGATGGTCCTTTTCGGGATTGAAACCCAAAATGGCAAAATACTCTGGGGACCAAACGACTTTCCCTGAGGCTACGTTCCAGCGCCAACTTCCAGTGTGACTGAGTGTTTGCGCTTCGGCCAAGTCAGCTTGGCTGCGCCGCAGAGCTTCCTCGGCACGCTTTTGCTCGGTCAAATCGAGGATGTAGGCGACCCCTTGGGTGGGCTGGTCTTCGAAGCAAGCTGCCCCAATCAGCACCGGCACACGGCTGCCGTCCTTCCTGAAATACTCTTTCTCACGGGCTTGCATCATGCCCGTCGCCTTGAGCTCTTCAGCCTCGTAGCGAGCGTGCGCCTCTTGCCATTCCGGAGGCGTCATGTCGAACCATCGAAGCCCTGCCTGCAAATCCTCGCGCTCGTACCGGACCATACGGAGAAACGCGTCATTGGCATCGATAAGCCGTCCGTCAAGATCCCAGATGACGATCCCGATGATATTCGAATCCACAAGGCGGCGGATCCTTCGCTCACGATTGAGCAGCTCTTTATTGGCGGCTGCGAGTTCATCGGTTTGTTGCGCAACCCTTCGGTCGAGCTCATCAGCCACGCGCTTCTGCTCGCTTAAGAGCCATGCCTCCTGCAGCCCTATCGTCGCTTGATTTGCGGCTACGCTTAGAAGAAGTCTTTCGGTCTGCAGAGGAAAATCCGCCCGCTGTGACCCGGCGACCAGAATGCCGACGTCGCCGCCCAGGCCCAGAGGAAATTGAAGAATCGAAAATTCTCCGTCTCCAAAATGTTTCTGCATCAACTGAGGCGTTATCTGTGGACGATCTTCCGACCAGCCTTTGAACAACTGCCTGATCTCTTCCAACTGGACTCCTGCTGCGGGCGAACGAGCGGTGCGGACCGCCTCAAATGGGGACTCTCCGGCCGGGTCCTTCACTCGCAGATAAACAAAATCCAGGTGGAGGATTCTCAGCAGCGTGTCAAGAAGAGTGCGGCCAATCTCTGACGGGGCAGCGCCCTTCCAAATAGCGGGAAGGGCTACAACACCAATCAAATTGTTGATACAGGCCCTGAGTTGCCCGACTTCCGCTCCGGCATGTTGCATCTTGGTTTGCGTTGGCACTATAGTCCGCTTATCAATTTGTCTGGGCGGCGCGCTTTTCCCGCAGTTCCCGCAAGAACTCATCAGGTGGCACAAAAAATGGGTTCTCATGTAGAATGCCGCCGATAATAACCATCGGATGTGTCCGCAAGATGTCAATGATTACGTCGCCGCTAAATTTGGTGATGTCATAAACGCAAATAACCGGGTCTTTGTACTTCGGCAGGACATAGTTCAGCCGCGCTTCATACTCCACGAGATCTTCGATACCCGGCAGGTCTTGCAACGCCCATCCCATGTGACCAATCGAGCGATTGACGGTGTATCCCCGTGCCGCTCCGAGTTTCAGTTCCTCCTCTATAAGGGAAATCATCCGATGCTGGTTGAAACGGCCGTCAGGATCAATATGCGCTTCGTCCCAACCGTACACCTTGAGCTGGCCGCTGGACTCTGCCCGTGCCGTATCAATGCCGACTGATTCCAGCCGCTGAAAATGTTCCTTTCGCCGATCAGGATCTACGACGTGGAAAGCCCTGTCGCCGCAATCGAATCCATCTTTGATGAATGGGAGCAGAACGCGGTATTTTTCTTCGGGCCCGTGAAAGAAAGCGCAGACATGACGCTGGTCACCAAATTGGGAACCAGCGAAGTCAATCGGGGCAATGGATTTTGATTTCATGGTGAAAGCCTCATTCGAAATTTACCAAACTCTATGGCCGGACACACTATCGGTTGTCCGTTCGGATCTATCGCGTCAGTGAATCTAACATCGCTTATGTAACTGCCTGAGTGCGGCTGCGAGACCGATGGTCAAACGGAACAACTGCTTCACTTCCATTGGCCCTTGAATCAGGCGATCGAGAAGCTGGCCGCCTTTGTCCTCAGGCACGAGCATCGGCTGGTGGTTGTGCCGGGATAAGCTGAGTGGGCAAACCGCCGAGTCTGCGTCCAGGGCTCCCCTGAACGAGGGTACGTGCTCGATTTTCTTGAGGGTTTCAAGTGCGGGGCGTGTCAGAACAGGGACCGGGAAGAAAAAGGATCGCGGATCCACTTGCCTGAGGTGCCGGCCCCGACACAGGATGAATTCCCCGCCCTCACGAAGAGGATCGAGCTCGTAATTTGCAGGCTGAAGCGGCCCCTCGCCGTCCCCATAAAACTGATCCATTGGCATGCCCCGAACCCAAACCCTGGAAAGGTTTCGCCTAACAAGTTTACTCTTATGGTTAGATCCTTACAATAAACTTACTCTTGCGGGGCCGCCTGTTGTAATTTTCGTGATGGATCAACACACTTTATGGCGCCTTCCGAATCCGGAGCTTAGACAATCATCTTCGATCAAAAGGCCTCAAAGATGTAACGACTGGGATCCAAATGGTCTACAGCTTGGGGGAGTCGACTCTTGCCTGAATATCAGCAGGTTTGGAAGTGGCTAATATTCTGTCTTAGAGATGATGTGCTTAATGCATTTTTTTCTGGCACTCGTTGAAGAAAGTTCGCGCGGATGTGAACCTGATTAAGACATGCAGTGCTTCCCGCCTGGTCATCGCAGGCGCCGTTTCTTTCCAATCGCTCACCGAACGACGCAGCGAGATCGTTGCTCTTTGAACTCCGCAATCCCCTTCGTCAGCATAGCCCCGGCAAGAGCCCTGATATCGGGGTCCAACGATCCAGTCAATCGGGCGAGTTCTCTACCCGCTTCCACATGGCCGTAATTACACCACATGACGCCACAAAGAAACACATATTCAGTACCCATATCGCCTCCTTGTGAGTTCTTCAGTGGCTCCTGGTTGCAATGCTCGTGCCACGACTGCGCGGCCGGAACAAACGTTGTGACATTTCGCGGTCGTGGTCGGGCCATACGACATTCGGTGCAAGCGCCGGCTGGGCCCGCGGGCGATTTCCCAATGGGGCGATTTCTTGAAAAGCCAAACTTGTTCTTCGCTTCAGTTGTGACGGCATGATGTCATCGAAAGCAACTTGGTGTCGGATAGTCGACAACAGGCCCGTTCTCAAGCGACACCGGCAGATTCGACCCGCGCCGGATATATAGCTAAGAGAATCTGTCCTCCCGTTATCGAAAGAGACCCAAATTCATGTCGTGGTAGCTGACGTGCAAGCTGTGTGCGGGTTGAACGGAGACTATATGAAAATCGCAAGGTCGGGAATCAATCGAATATGTGAATTAGCGGGCAATCCAGATCAAGGACGAACGCAGGAATTGACAAACCTTGTGCTTCGCAGGCTTCCCTACTTTCATGGAATAGCAATTCGCAGGCTGGGAAACGTGGCTGACGCGGAAGATGCAGTTCAGGATGCTTTCTTATCCGCTTACACACATTTGACGCAATTCAAGGGTCGGGCTCGTATGTCCACCTGGCTGACCACGATTGTGATCAATTCTATACGCATGAAATTGCGCAGCCGACCGCGGTCGCTGCATATCTCGTTGGATTCGAGAGAACGGCAAGATGACGAGCGTCTACCCTCTGAGACTCTATCCGATTTCCGGCCTACGCCGGAAGTGGCTTGCCAAAGGGAGGAACTTGAAGGGCGTTTAAGCCAATTATCGAGGCGACTCTCGCCTTCTGTGCGAAAAACATTTCAACTGAAATTAGTTGAAGGCTTGAGCATTCGTGAAACCGCAGGACGTTTAGGCATAACTGAGAGTGCCGTGAAGGCACGCGTCTCAAGGGCCCGGGCGAGACTCAGGCAACTGGCCAGCGGAGGCAACCCCGGAAAGCACGTAATGACATAAGATGTACCTTGCGGGAAATTTGCGAAACTTCAAGGTTGAAAAGAACATCCAGCCGTTGCTCGCGGATGAAGCACCTGTTCCCGAATTCCTGGCCGCCGCGTCGACCGCTGATTTTGACTCCGTCTCGAGACACGGATACGTTAACGGAGGCGAGTATTTCCGACTGGTTTTTGGCGAGATCTGGTTAGCAAAAAGCCATAACAACCAGGAGGCCCGATGATGAATCAACAATTAAAAAGATTGGAGACATTCAGCACCATATTCCTGCGACTTGCACTTGGGATCTCCTTCCTGTCTGCCGTCGCAGACCGGTTCGGGCTCTGGGGCGTTTATGGACAACCCAACATTGCGTGGGGAAATTATGGGCGTTTCGTGAGCTACACTGCCAAACTCAATTGGTTTCTGCCGGCGATGGCGATTCCGGCCGTTGCCATTGTTGCCACCGCCGCTGAAACCGTATTGGGGCTTCTCCTCGTTCTCGGTTGGAAGACACGGATGACTGCATTACTAAGTGGAATTCTCCTCTGCATCTTCGCGCTGGCCATGACAATAGCTCTGGGAATGAAGGCCCCTCTGAATTATTCTGTTTTCTCGGCGGCTGGCGGCGCTTTTCTTCTGGCAACCTTCACAGAAGTTCCCTTCAGCGTGGACAACCTGTTTCGATCGCGCTGAATTGCAACCATTTGCTTTTATGAATGATCCAATAGGGATTGAACGTCAATCTGAGAAAGGGGTCCGCTGCAATTAATATCGACTGTGGTCTCAAGTGGTTTGATATCGGCGACAGACCGGTCTGCAAGGGATAAACTACGCAATGGCGGGGCTGCACACACAGTCAATGCATGCTAAAGAGGTGAACCGATGAATGCAACGCAATTACTTCACAATCTGGGCCAGAGCCTGTGGCTGGACAACATCACGCGTGAACTGCTGGATAGCGGAGCGCTCGACCACTATATCAACGAATTTTCGATTACGGGCCTCACGTCCAACCCGACCATCTTTGATCACGCTATCAAGAACAGCACAGCTTACGATGCTGCCATCCGTGACCGGCTGGGCAAAGGGAAGTCCAGCGAAGATCTCTTCTTTGAACTCGCACTGGAAGATATAACCCGCGCCGCCGACCTTTTCCGACCTGTGCATGACCGCACAGACGGCGTCGACGGATGGGTTTCGCTGGAAGTTTCTCCCCTATTGGCGCATGATTCCGCCAGCACCCTGGCTGCCGCGAAGGAGCTCCACGCGCGAGCGGGAAGGCCGAATCTGTTCATCAAAATTCCCGGCACGAAGGAAGGTCTGCCTGCTATCGAGGAAGCCATTTTTGAGGGCATCCCGATTAACGTCACCTTGCTGTTCTCACGCGAGCAGTATCAGGAAGCTGCCGAGGCCTATCTGCGCGGAGTCGAGCGGCGCATCGAAGCCGGATTTAATCCTGATGTCGGTTCTGTGGCTTCTGTATTTATCAGCCGCTGGGACGTTGCGGTAACGGGCATGTCCCCGGAATCGCTGGGCAACCAACTCGGCATTGCCATCGCTCAGCAAACGTACAAGGCTTATCGAGAACTTTTGGACACGCCCCGCTGGCAACGAGCCTTCAACTTCGGCGCGCGGCCTCAACGGCTTCTCTGGGCCAGCACCGGCACCAAAGATCCAAAGGCGTCGGACATTTTATATGTCAAGTCGCTCGCTGCGCCTTTCACAGTAAACACGATGCCGGAGAATACCCTGAAGGCCTTTGCTGATCATGGGGAAGTGTGCAAGGTTCTCTCAGCCGACGGCGGCGAATGCGAAAAGGTGTCGGCAGAGTTCGCCAGGGCGGGTATTGATGCGGATGCCCTGGCAACGCAGCTTCAGGATGAGGGGGCGAAATCCTTTGTCCAGTCGTGGACCGATCTGATGGATGTGATCGCGTCCAGGAGCGCCGCATTGAAAGAGGTCGTTGCGTGAACGTTCTGGTTGTCGACATCGGCGGGACACACGTCAAAGTCCTGGCCACCGGACAAACCGAGCATCGTGAATTTTCATCCGGCCCCGAGATGACGCCCCGGCGCATGGTTGCCGGGGTGAAGAAGCTCACGGCGGACTGGAAATATGATGCCTTAACGATCGGCTACCCGGGAGTGGTCGTGCATAACCGGCCGGTCTCCGAGCCACACAACCTGGGGCGTGGCTGGGTTGGATTTTCGTTTGAAAATGCATTCAGGCGCCCCGTAAAACTGATCAATGATGCCGCCATGCAGGCCCTGGGAAGTTACAAGGGCGGAAAGCTGCTGTTTCTGGGCTTGGGAACCGGCCTTGGCTCCGCCTTGGTGGTGGATGGAACCGTTGAACCCATGGAACTGGGCCACCTTCCTTATAAGAAGGCAACCTATGAAGACTATGTGGGGCTTCGAGGACTGGAGAAATGGGGCAAGAAGAAATGGCGGGCACACGTAGCGGATGTGGTGGAGCGCCTCGTCACCGCTCTCGAGCCGGACGATATTGTCCTGGGAGGGGGCAACGTCAAAAAGTTGAAAAAGCTACCGCCCGGTTGCCGGAAAGGTGACAACTCCAACGCATTTGTGGGCGGGTTCCGCTTGTGGGAAGACGCTGGCGGGCGTTTCCCCTCTCAAACGCGCGTAGTGAAGAAACTCAGGAAAAAGAAAGGGACATCGTAATGACAACACGTCCAGGAACAGCCGCCAGAACATCCTTAACCAGGCGTCAGGCCTGGAAGGCGCTTCAGGCCCACTTTAAACAGGTACGGGGCTTGCACCTGCGCGACCTTTTCGCGAATGATCCAGGCCGGGGCGAGCGGCTGACGACTGAAGCGGCAGGCATCTTTCTGGATTATTCTAAAAACCGCATCACCGATGCAACGCTGAAGCTTCTTCTCGATCTCGCGGAGGAATCCGGTCTGCGGCCGCGGATCGACGCCATGTTCCAGGGCGAAAAGATCAACATCACGGAGAAGCGGGCGGTCCTGCACGTGGCCCTGCGCGCGCCAGAGGGAACAACCATCAAGGTGGACGGCAAGGATGTAGTGCCCGACGTGCGCGCGGTGCTCGACAAGATGGCGGAATTTTCGAATCGCGTCCGCAGCGGCGAATGGAAAGGCCACACCGGGAAGCGTATATATAACGTCATCAACATCGGCATTGGGGGATCGGACCTGGGGCCCGTGATGGCTTATGAGGCGCTGAAACATTACAGCGACCGCTCGATGACGTTCCGGTTTGTTTCAAACGTGGACGGCACGGACTTTGCCGAAGCGGTCCGTGACCTCGACCCGGCGGAAACTCTCTTCATTGTGTCTTCAAAAACTTTTACGACGCTCGAAACCATGACCAACGCTCACTCGGCCCGCGACTGGTCGGTGGGCGGCATGGGAGCCGACGCGAAGTCGGTGGCCAGGCACTTTGCGGCAGTTTCGACGAATGCAGGCGAGGTGGAAAAATTCGGGATCGATACCGCCAACATGTTCGGCTTCTGGGACTGGGTCGGCGGGCGCTACTCGATGGATTCGGCCATCGGGCTTTCGACCATGCTGGCAATTGGCCCGGAAAATTTCCGGGCAATGTTGAACGGCTTTCATCAAATGGACGAGCACTTCCGCACGGCGCCGTTTGAGCGTAATCTGCCGGTGCTGATGGGGCTGCTGGCCGTCTGGTACAACGACTTTTTTGGCGCCCAGACGGTTGCGGTGCTGCCGTATGAGCAGTACCTGAAGCGGTTCCCGGCCTACCTGCAGCAACTGACCATGGAGAGCAACGGCAAGCAAGTAACTCTCAAAGGGAAAGCGGTTAATTATGCGACCGGGTCGGTCTATTGGGGCGAGCCGGGAACCAACGGCCAGCACTCCTTCTATCAACTGATCCACCAGGGGACGAGGCTGATTCCCTGTGACTTTATTGCCTTCGGCCAGGCGCTCAACCCGCTGGGGCGCCACCATGATCTGCTGATGGCCAATGTCTTTGCGCAGAGCGAGGCCCTGGCATTTGGCAAGACGCCCGAACAGGTGAAAGCCGAGGGCACGCCGGACCGGCTGGTTCCCCATCGGGTCTTTGAGGGCAACCGGCCGTCAAACACCATCCTGGCGGAGCGGCTGACGCCTGAAACACTGGGCAAACTGGTTGCGCTCTATGAGCATAGCGTCTTTACGCAGGGGACGGTCTGGAGTATCAACTCATTTGACCAGTGGGGCGTGGAACTGGGGAAAGTACTGGCCAAGCGGATCATTCCGGAACTCGAGAGCGGGGCGGAGTCATCACTTGCCCACGACAGTTCCACCAACAATTTGATCCGCCGTTACCGGGCTTCAAGGTGAGGATGCGAGCAAACCGTCGGCGCGACCGGAAATTTTCGAATCGATAAGGAGAATGGCGATGCAACTGGGAATGATTGGTCTTGGAAGAATGGGAGCCAACATGGTGCGGCGGCTGCTGAAAGCGGGCCATAGCTGTGTTGTCTTTGACAGATATCCAAAAACTGTCAATGAATTGGCGCAGGAAAAGGCCGTAGGCAGTACCTCGCTGCACAACCTCATCTCAAAGCTCCAGAAGCCGCGGGCCCTCTGGCTGATGGTGCCCGCCGCGGCAGTTGATGAGACGATCTCGAGCCTGCTGCCGGACCTTGAGCCGGGCGACATCCTGATCGATGGCGGCAACTCCTATTATGTGGACGATATTCGCCGCGCCAAAGCGCTGGCGGAAAAGCGTATTCACTATGTCGATGTAGGTACCAGCGGCGGCGTCTGGGGACTGGAACGCGGATACTGCATGATGATCGGAGGCGAAAAGGATGTTGTTAAGCACCTTGATCCGATCTTCTCAGCTTTGGCGCCGGGCCCCGGCAATATCGTGCGCACGCCCGGGCGCGAGAAACTCGACTGCACGGCCGAACAGGGCTACCTGCAGTGCGGACCGAACGGCGCAGGCCATTTTGTGAAGATGGTCCACAACGGCATCGAGTACGGCATCATGGCCGCTTATGCCGAAGGGTTGGGCATCCTGCGAAGCGCCAACATAGGCAAAAAGCAGGGCGAAATCGATGCCGAAACCACTCCGCTGCGTGACCCGGAGCATTATCGATACGACCTCAATCTGCGCGATGTCACGGAAGTGTGGCGGCGGGGCAGTGTGATTGCCTCCTGGCTGCTGGATCTCACGGCGGCCGCGCTGGTGAAAGATCCTGCCCTCTCGCAATTCGCAGGCAGGGTTTCGGATTCCGGCGAGGGCCGCTGGACGATCAAGGCGGCTATCGATGAAGCCGTGCCGGCTCCGGTCCTCTCTACTGCACTCTACGAGCGCTTCACCTCGCGTGGAGAAGCGGATTACCAGGACAGGCTGCTCTCCGCCATGCGATTCGGATTTGGCGGCCATCTGGAAAAAGCTACCGGCAAATAACCTCGACTTAAGGAGCTTGTTGATGGCGAACACTCATTCAGATGCGTTGGTCTTCTTTGGAGCCACGGGCGATCTGGCCTATAAGAAGATCTTTCCTGCCCTGCAGGCCATGGTCAAGCGGGGCCACCTGAACGTGCCGGTAATCGGCGTGGCCAAGGCGGGCTGGAATCTTGACCAGCTCAAGGCGCGGGCTCACGACAGCCTGGAGAAACACGGAGGAGTCGATTCTGACGCCTTCGAGAAATTGAGCGGTCTTCTCCATTATGTTGATGGCGACTACCGGGACCCGGCGACGTTTGAGGGGATACGAAAGTCCCTGGGTTTCGCTCAACGTCCGGCGCATTACCTTGCCATTCCGCCAGTGCTTTTTGAAACCGTCGTAAAGCAGTTGGCAGAGACCGGCTGCACGTCGGGGTCGGGATGCGAAGGGGCCCGCGTGATTGTGGAGAAGCCCTTTGGCCATGACCTTGCCTCGGCACAGGAGCTGAACCGTGTGTTGCACTCGGTCTTTCCGGAATCCAGCATCTTTCGTATTGACCATTATCTGGGCAAACGGCCGGTGAACAATGTGGTGATCTTCCGGTTTGCGAATGCTTTTATGGAGCCGTTCTGGAACCGGAACTACATCGAGAGCGTGCAGATTACCATGGCGGAAAACTTCGGGGTTGAAGGGCGCGGGGCTTTCTACGACCAGACCGGCGCTATTCGCGACGTGATCCAGAACCACCTTTTTCAGGTCCTGTGCAACCTGGCCATGGAGCCTCCCGTGCGCACGGACAGTGAGACCCTTCGGGACGAAAAAGCAAAAGTGTTGAAAGCCATACCGGCGCTCGAGCCCGGGAACATGGTGCGAGGGCAGTTCCGCGGATATCGTCAGGAAAAGGGAGTCGCTCCGGATTCAAAGGTGGAGACATTTGCCGCCCTGTGTCTTGAGATCGATTCGTGGCGCTGGAAGGGAGTGCCGTTTTACATTCGCGCCGGCAAGAGCCTTCCTGTGACCTGCACGGAGGTAATCGGGCGCTTTCGAAAGCCTCCTGCAGTGATCCCGGAAAGTGATCTTGATCGAAACCATCTGCGTTTTCGGATCAGTCCTGAGATGACGATTGCCGTAGGCACCACGGTGATGGGCCCGACCGAAGCCATGAAAGGTGAAATGGTGGAGATGGTGGCCAGCCGCCATCCTTGTCCCGAGGAAATGGAAGCCTACGAGCGCGTGCTGGGAGATGCCATGGCGGGCGATCCCGGCCACTTTGCCCGGGAGGACTATGTGGAAGAAGCATGGCGGATCGTTGACCCGGTACTGAAGGCGGATACCCCGGTCTTCGAATACGACAAAGGTTCGTGGGGCCCAAAGGAGGTGGATCAGAGGGTTTTGCCTCCAGGTGGCTGGCACAACCCCGCCACCGCCGATCAGGAGGATTTTCGCGTCACCGCGCAGACTTCCTGAACTTTTTTAGCCGGCAGAAAAAGGCTGTGGCATATCGCAACAGGAATTAGCAAATTAGTGCCCGGGTATTTAATACGCGCTCAGGAAAGCGACTGGCGACAGCAATTCCGCTGAATGGAGAAAAATTATGTCTGCTTCGCAAGCCGCGCAGCCCATGACCGAAACACAACTGGATCAGCTCTGCATCAACACCATCCGCACCCTTTCAATGGATGCCGTGCAGCAAGCGAAGTCAGGCCATCCCGGCACTCCCATGGCCCTTGCCCCGCTGGTCTACACCCTGTGGAACCGCGTCATGCGTTTCGATCCCCAGGACCCCATCTGGCCCAACCGCGACCGCTTTGTGCTTTCGAACGGCCATGCATCGATGCTGTTGTGGTCAGTGCTGCACCTAACAAAGAC
Source organism: Terriglobia bacterium (assembly GCA_035691365.1). Lineage (GTDB taxonomy): Bacteria > Acidobacteriota > Terriglobia > UBA7540 > UBA7540 > SCRD01. The sequence goes on along the minus strand of DASSJE010000478.1, from coordinate 6,591 downwards.
CCAGGCGGTAAATGCCGAGTATGAAAACCTCGGGCACCCCTCGGTAACCCTCGATGATATCCGCCGCTTTCGCCAGCTTGATAGCCATGCGCCCGGCCATCCCGAATATCACTGGGTCTCGGGTGTTGAGACCACAACCGGTCCGCTGGGCCAGGGCATTGCCACCAGCGTCGGCATGGCCATCGGTCAAAAGTGGCTTGCGGCCCGTTACAACCGTCCCGAATTCAAGATGTTCGATTACAACATCTACGCGGTTTGCGGTGATGGCTGCCTGATGGAAGGGGTTGGTTCTGAAGCAGCGTCGCTGGCGGCTCACCTGGGCCTCGATAACCTCTGCTGGATATACGACAACAACCACATCACGATTGAAGGCAACACGCGGATTGCCTTCACTGAAGATGTTGCGGCCCGGTTTCTGGGCTATGGATGGAATGTGCTGCGGGTTGGCGACGCCAATGACGTTGATCGCATTGAGCGGGCACTTGATGTATTCCGTAAAACGAATGGCCGGCCGACATTCATCATCCTCGACAGTCACATCGGGTACGGCGCGCCCCACAAGCAGGATACCGCCGCTGCGCACGGCGAGCCGCTGGGCGAGGAGGAAATCCGGCTTGCCAAGCGCAGCTACGGCTGGCCCGAGGACGCGAAGTTCCTGGTTCCCGAGGGTGTTTATGAACACTTCGCCGCAGGAATCGGGGCGCATGGCGCAACGGCCCGGGAAGAATGGAATGAGCTCTTCCAATCCTACAAGTCTGCATATCCGGACCTGGCGATTGAGATCGATAAGATCGAGCGGCGTGAACTCCCGGCTGGATGGGACCGCAACTTGCCTGTCTTTTCTGCCGACGCCAAGGGCATTGCGGGCCGTGACGCCTCAGGCAAGGTATTGAATGTGCTGGCACAAAATATTCCGTGGTTTCTTGGAGGATCGGCCGACCTGGGGCCATCAAACAAGACCCTGCTGACCTACGCGGGCGCAGAAGATTTGCAGGCTGAGACTCTGGGCGGGAAGGTCCTGCACTTCGGAATCCGGGAGCACGCCATGGGGGCAACCTTGAACGGGCTCGCACTCTCAAAGTTACGGCCATTCGGGGCGACCTTCTTTATCTTCAGCGATTACGCGCGGCCGGCCATCCGGCTTTCGGCATTGATGGAGTTGCCCACACTTTTCGTCTTTACGCATGACGCCATGGGTGACGGCGAGGACGGGCCAACGCACCAGCCAGTTGAACAACTGATATCATTGCGCGCCATCCCGGGGCTGCTGGTGCTTCGGCCGGCGGATGCAAACGAAGTGGTTGAAGCCTATCGCTATATCCTGCAGCTTCGCCACAAGCCAGCCGTGCTGGCCCTTTCGCGCCAGCCACTGCCCACTCTTGACCGAAGCAGGTATGCGCCGGCCTCGGGGCTCTCGCGCGGCGCTTACGTGCTGGCCGATGCCGCCGGAGGCAATCCGGAGGTGGTCCTGATCGCCTCGGGCAGCGAAGTCAGTCTGGCAGTGGACGCTCACGAAGCGTTGCTGGCGGAGGGTATTCGCTCGCGAGTCGTCTCGATGCCGTCGTGGGAAATTTTTGAACAGCAGCCGAAGGAGTACCGCGAGAGTGTGTTGCCACGGGGCGTCAAGGCCCGCGTTGCTATCGAGCAGGCCTCGACGCTCGGATGGGAACGATACGTGGGCGATTTCGGCGTTGTGATCGGCATGAAAACATTCGGCGCCTCTGCGCCGCTCAAGGAACTGCAACGGAAATTCGGCTTCGAGCCGGACCGGGTTGCCGCGGTCGCAAAAGAGCTATTAAAAAGGCCGTGAACAACAAGGGCGATTCCCACCAATCAACCCGTTGCCAAAGGGCCAGGGATCTGAACAGCGTGAATCGGCCGGCACGCATGGTTTTCCATTTTGCCCCTCCAGCAGGCACAGAGAATCAAAGCTGTCTGACTGGCAGGGAGGCATCCTCGAGTCTGGAAGAAAGATGAGACAGCATTTCGCTCGTTCCTTCCGGCAACCCAAATCCGGAGGTCCAGGTGCTTCCGGGCGAGCGTTAGTGGCTTCTTGAGGGCTCTCCCGACTCCCGTTAATGGTGTGCTGGTGATTATGCCGTCCCCCGTGCGGCGCGACGATCCCTTAGCTGACGCTATTCGTCAGGCCGAATTCATCCGCGTTTACAGCCAGGGGTTCCACAGCCCCCTCGTAAACTTCCTGTGATCGATTGCGTTTCGAGCTCGAAATAAACCATCTGGCTGCCAGCAGGAGTCCTAACGCATCCCAGAAAACAGTCTGGCCTTTCCGAATAACTGCGAGAGAGACGCCCTCACTCAAACTGTAACCGAGCCCTTTCAGCGCCGCGCCGGCCGCCCCCTCCTGTGCACCCAAACCCAAAGGTATAAAGAATGCCAGTTGGATCAGGCGATTGGCTGCCTCGACCAGGTACGCTGTCAGGATTGACGCATGACCTACTGTCGCAATCAGGATCAGGAACACCTCTCCCATGCCGATCACATGGACCAGGCACTCGAGCACGAATACACAAAGAAAGGCCTTTCTCCGGGTTCGGAAAAACTGGTGAACGTTCGTTTCGAAATCACTGATTTGTTTCTCAAGCTTGTTCGCGCAATCCCATCGAGAACAGAGTTTCGTCAGGCGGCGAAACGCGGCTGTAAGCCAGGGCTTCTGCTTAACAATAATCAATGCAATACCAGCAACTGACAGCAACGATAAGGCCGTTGCGCCGGCGGTCAGCAGTTGAAAGCGTGCTGGGACGATGGCATCGAGCAGCATCAACGCGGCGCCCCCGGAGATGAATAAAGTTGATGCGAGACCGTAGATGAGGTCCTCGACCGCGATTGATGCAGCGCTTGCCTCTCTTTGCGTATGATCAGGGCAAGCCCAAACCTTGACGCTTTCTCCCAGCAGGAACCCTGACGGAGTGACGTCAGCGATCGCGTTACCAGCGAGCCTTAATCCGAACAATCGGAGAAAGCCGGTGCGACTATCTTCCTTGTTCAGGCAAATTTGCCAGGCGAAAGATCGGATGCCCTGACGCACGCCGGCGAGCAGGATGAGTACAATAAACCCCCAGCTCAAAAGTTGAAACTTCTCCAGGATCAAGGATACGCCGGCACGTGTTACGAGATATATCGCGAGCCCCAGGCTCGCTGCCAGGATAAGTCCGCAGAAATATCGTGAATACTGCTTCATTCTGATGCCCTCAATTGGCCCAAGCGGTCGAAGTGGTTGACCTGAGCGGCCGAAACACTACTTAAGCTCACCATCCATCCGTGACGAGCACGGCCCGCCGGCTGGCTCATGAATAAAGAATTCTCGAGATACAACCTTCCTCTTAGAGCAACGAAATCTGGACCGGCCATCGCGGAAACGACCGCGCTCAACCTGATTCGTGGGCTTCATTTTGCGGACCGGCAGTCCCACCAATCCCCAGACAATCGCGACCGCAAGTGCCAGGTACCCGAGAAAAAGGAGCGCAATGAAGACGCGGCAGAAAATCGATATGAATTCGTACATCGGCTCATTCCCTCCGAACCACTGCTGTGGAAGATCATTTGGAAAAGTGACGATCTTCCCATTTCCTGAATTGACCAAAGCAAGCACGATGCCGGGTTGAAGGCTAAGATTGAGCGCGCTGTAATTGACTGAACTCAAAGGCTCACGAGTGTCCGCCCGCCAGCCATGCTGGAAGAGAATGTTTTCCGCGTCGATGTGCTCAGCCGGTATTTCGACAAGGGAGTCGTCATTCCGACCGAATCAGAACGGATCACAAAGGCTTCATTGCCACCACGGGCCTTCGCGCCACGCACGGTTTGTCTGTCGGGGTTCAAGAAAAGGTAAAAATCAATCAGGAGGGATTCTTGCAGGATAACCGGGCCAGTGAGTACGAACTACGCAGAACCTTTATTTAATCTTGCGCCGAAGAAACCGATCAGGAATATCGCGGAAGCAAAATGATATCAGGTCCTTCGGCCTGGATGCGAAATTCTCAGGGGACGGGGATTTCAGGGTACGCGGTATTTTTCGACTGCCTTCAGGTCAAGCTCGACGCCCAGTCCCGGCTTTTGTGGAACACAGGCCCGGCCGCCACTGATCTCGAGCTTTTCTACGATCAGATCGTCTTCGCGCACCAATTCGCCAAAGATGTCACTCCTTTTCGTACAGTTCCGCGCCGCCGCGCATGCGTGCAAATAACTTGCTTCAAGGATGCCCAGGTCAACCTCGCTCCCATGCCAGCAAGGGATTCCTGCAGCATCCGCCACATCCGCCATTCGGATAAAATTCGCCAGGCCGGCATTGAAATTGAAGTAGTCCACGGCCTCGAGTTGGATTGCCCGGATTGTGTCCTGCATCATCTGGCCTAATTCCATATAGGGCAGCACAACGTGCAAGGCGATGGGAAGTAAAGTCTTTTCCCGCAGCAAGCGATACCAACGCAGGTTCCAACGCGGGACTGGGTCTTCCAGGCATTCAACGTTGCCTGCCCTCTCCAGACGCTGGCTGAACCTCATCACCTCGGCGGGCCGGTCAAACCGCGTGTTGGGATCCAAAACCATATGGAAATTGGGTCCACAAGCTTCAAGCACTCCTTCGGCCCAGGCCCCCAGATCGTCCTGCAGGTTGCACTTGAACTTGATCCCACGAAATCCCGCCCGGCCAGCTTCCTTTGCTTTGCGGATGGCGTCCGCGGTGCTGCGCCGGCCTGTCCAATAATCCACTTCGATCCAGTCGCGGTAAGAACCACCTAAAAGTTTGCAGGCGGGAATTCCCAACTTCTTGCCAACCAGATCGAATATGGCTGCCTCGAACCCGTCATATTCGCGCGACCAGGGTATGGGCAGGTCACGCAAATTCATCTTCATGGGATCGGAACCGATCAGGCCCTGGATAATGCCGTCCACAATCTGAGGATTGACCCCGCGATAGCTCTCCCCTAATCCTTCGATTCCTTCATCCGTCTTAACGCGATAAATATATTTATAAATTTCATCAAACTGGATATTCCAGGCAGGCTTCCCTTCAAGCACAAGCATATGCATCGGGTCTATTGCTTCCGGGCTGTTCACCGTGTCTGGTTTTGAGGGAACGACTACTTTGATCTTCTCAATTGCGGTTATCTTCATCCTTAACCTACCATCTATTCGTTAGTTTTACCGTCACGCCACCAGCAAGCGGAACTTCCACTCGGCAGCCGACCGGCACTATGAATTCAGGAGAACGCGGCCAAACGGCCGGCGTTCTCCGGCAAATCGATCCGCCAAACAGTTGGTTTCTTGCAGACACAGTATCGCAATTAATCTTCGGCATGAACAGTAATCTGTGCCGCAGCCTCGCGTGTCACCGGGCCATCCATGATGGCATGCGAGGCCGCAACACCGCGCAGCCGGGGATGACCTCGTTCCCGATTCATTTCTTTGCTGTCGCGCCTGCCGGCATCAGACCTAACGAATCAGCGGACGGCAATTCGGATTTGCCTGTTCTATGATTTGAGCGAATTTCGTCGAACTGCTGGATTTTTGCTTGCCACAGGTCGCTATTGCGCTGATAGAGTTGGAGGATGTTGGGTAACCACGTGGGCAGGTTCTCATTCAGCCACAACGTGCGGTACATATCTGTCAGCCGGGTCGTATAGTCGCGCAGGTCTTGCAGGCGGCCGTCCGTCGAACTGATGTCAGAGAGGTCTCTCTCCGCGTAGCGCTTTGCGATTTCCTGCATCAACTCATAACGCATTCCCAAAGCATCCAGCTTTAGTGCTGCGAACTCAAGATATTCAAGGGTGTCAGCATTCCGTCGGGCCCGGCTCGTGCTGTTCGCAAAGACGTTATATGCATCTTCTGCCAACCGCCGCACTTCCGGCGCCACCGGCAGCGCTTTTGTTACGTCAGCTTGGCCAGTAGAGGCAAAGGGATTGTGCCAGAACAACTGATTGTTGGTGCCGCCGTAATCCTGGCCGTATACCTGTCCGAGCCCTCTGGCGCTTATGACTTCATTGACGTGGCTGAGCCTTTCAATGGCATCCGCGAATCTGTGATCAGTGTTCTGGTAAAAATCCCAATCGTACTTCTGATTGAAGTCCTTCACGCTCGTCTGTCCGAGCTCCCAGGAGCAGGCTGCCCCGTAAACGATGCTCCACCAATTCAGGCCGTAGAGCGTTTCGCCGTCGTCGTTCCAAACCGTGACGATTGTTCCAATGGCCCCTTTCTTTTTCCCGTTCCAAATAAAGGTGTTAATATTGGCAGCCGCGCGCTCACAGTCAGGCATTATCAGATCTGTGTTGCCAACCCATGGACATACGAATATTTTCAGCCCCGCTTTCACAAAAGGATCCAGCCACTTGTCGTAGTTGGGGTGGGGGAAATATTCCCAACTGGCGACGATGAGGTTCCTGGGCAGGCTGGAAATCATTTCCGGATGCTCAGTGGCGATGTCGCCCCAGAACATCACCTGCTTGTTGTAGCTCTCCACCAGCTTGGAGACGCGTGCGAGATTGTCCACGTAAACTTTGCCGTAGCCTTCCTGGGCGACCAAGGCTTGCGAGTGCCCCCTGCCCAGCTCGAAGGTTTCATCGCAGCCGATGTGGTAAA